>JAKAUO010000006.1 GCA_021827715.1 bacterium
CAAAAACGATACATTTTTTCGCTTGCTCGGCCAATCGGTCGCCCATTCATCCCCGGCCTTAAAAGGCGCGCGGTTTTCTGGGGCGTTTTGAATAAAAAAAGAAATTGATTCAGATTTGAACCCTCTTAATTTACCAACATTCTTAGAAAGTCCAAAAGCTGAAGAATTCAGACAAAAAATTGAACAGGCGCACTTTTCTATGCAGGATAAAAATATATTGATGCAACAAATAGCAATATCAATACATACAGTTTCAGAACGCTGGCCTGCAAAAAGAAATTTTTTAGCATTAGTTATTGATGCAGGAGCAGACGCTAACACCCCTATTACGCTGAGAGATTTACCTGGTCCAACAAGAATTTCTCCGCAATCAACATTTTTAGGAGAATGTATCGACTGCAATGATTTTCCTGCCGTACAATTTGCCATTGCTCATAAAGCTAATACTCTTATTCTAAAAGGATATGACTTTCCATTACATTTATCCCAAGACGTTCGCACTTCAAAATTACTTATAGAACATAATGGATTCAAACCTTTTGAAAGAGATGAGCAGCAACCATATAATGCTGAATACAGACGACAAGCGCTTCTTGCAAAATGCATGGCACCTACCAGACCCTATCAATTGTTAAAATTCTACAAAGATCTTGGCTTAAACCTAAAATTTCAATGTAAAGCAGGTGGGTGGTGCCTCCTTCATTGCTTAATCTTTTGGGTTGAAAAAACCAGCCCTCAAAAATTTTTTGAAAAATTCCTGATTCTTTATAAGGCTGGCGCTGTCGATTTAGAAGAGCGCAACGGCAGTAAAGAAACTGCCTTAGATATGATTGAAAAAAAAGATCAAAATAATCCTTATGTTCAATTTGCTCAAAGATTACTCAAGGATCTAGAAAAAAAACCACATATTTGGAAAAGCCAACTTTTATCAGTTAAACAAGCTATATCCCCATGTCTCTAAAAAATGCTTCACTATTAGGGTCCCGGCCAAGAAAAATTTTACCAATCACTAGATTTCTCTGAAAAAAATTTATGATAATCTATATATATATATAAGTTTTTATAGGAACAAGAACATGAAAAACCTTCTACATAAAATTATTATTGACCCTAAAATTATGGTAGGAAAACCAATAATTAAAGGAACCCGCATAACGGTCCAACAAATATTAGGTTTATTAGCACAAGGAAATACTACAGATCAAATTCTTAGTGAATATCCCCATATTGAAAAAGAAGACATTTATGCATGTCTTCTTTTTGCCCAACAAGCTCTTGATAATTCCGCCTTCCAACCTATTCTAGCTCCTCAAACTACATGAAATTCTTAATTGATGAATGCATAGGTACTAGTGTTGCTAAATGGTTAAGAGAACAAGGTTATGATACAGTATCGATTTTAGAATTCTCTCCTGGAATTCCTGATGAAGCCGTATTACATAAAGCATTTCTTGAAAATAGAATCCTAATCACTATGGATAAAGATTTTGGAGATATAATATTTAGAAATAACAAACATCATTGCGGTATTATATTGTTACGCCTACTTAATTGGCAGACCAAACACAAAATCGCCATTTTAGAAAATTTTCTAGCTCTATATATACATGAAATTGAAAACAATTTTATTGTTATAACAGAACAATCAGTACGTATAATACGAGTTAATAAAATCAATTACGATGCCTAATTACAATGGATCATATCCCCATGTCCCTAAAAAATGCCTCGCTATTAGGGTCCCTACCAAGAAAATCGCGCAGAAGATCCATGGGTGGTTTGCTGCCGCCTTTTCCAATAACGAGGTCACGGTAACGTGCACCAATTTCACCAGTAAGCCCTTGTGATTTAATGAAATCAAAAAGGTCCAAGGCAAAAACTTTTGACCAGAGATATCCGTAATATTGTGCACCATAGCCCATTAAATGGCCAAAGGAAGCGATAAAATTCTCTTCTGGGCAATATTCTTGTTGCGGCATGAGTCTATTAAAAAGTAACTCGTATTCACGCTTCATGTTATCATCAATGCGATCATTGAAACAAGCAAGTGAAAGATAGGCAAGTGTAAGTTGTCGGCGGATAAAAAAGCCGGTATCGATATTTTTAATCTTAACAATCGCTGCGATAAGTTCATCATGCAATTTAATACCAGATTGGTAATGGCCACTGATACGCTTAAGCACTTCTGGCTGCCAGAGCCACTCTTCAAGCATCTGTGAAGGCAACTCAACAAAATCACGCTTTGTTTTTGTGCCAGAAAATGCATTTAATTCTGTTGCGCCACATAATGCATGCACCGCATGGCCAAATTCATGAAAAAAGGTATTAACATCATTGCGTAATAAAAGAGCCGGTTTTTCACCTACTGCCTTAGGAAAATTTGCAATCACCAGTGAAACTGCCGGTACTGTTTGGTTGCCCTGCTTATCTTGCAAGCCATGTATACAGCTACCATGACAGGCATGCGTGTATTTATTATCGCGCGGATGCAAATCTAAAAAGAGATATCCGAGTAATTGATCACCGTGCGTTGCTTTAATAAGTTTAACATCGGGGTGCCAAATATGCGCTGCATGAGGTAAATCATTAAGAGCAATTTGTTCAAAGGTTAATCCCAAAAATTCTTCGTAGAGTTCAAGTAAGACATCGATAGTTTTTTCAAGGGGGAAGTATTCGGCAATTGCTTGCTCGTCAATGGAAGCATGAGCTTTTTTGTATTGATACAATACGTAGCGCGTATCCCATGGGTTGAGGGTGCCTTGTGATGTTAAAGTAACCCCTGCTGGTAAGGTACGCGTAAATTCTTCAAACTCTTGTTGTGCTTTTGCAGCTGAACGTTCTTCAAGTTCTTTGAGAAATTTTTCAACACGTTCAGGCGATTCTGCCATACTTTCATCAAGGTTGTAATGAGTATATGATTCATAGCCTAAAAGCTGCGCTATTTTATGCCGAACAGTAATTACTTTTTGTAGAATTTCTATATTTTCAGGAAATGCTCGGTTATTAAATTCTTTCCACAGCGCTTTGCGTGTCGATTCAACAGAACAATTTTGCAAGATAAGATCCATCGTAGGATAATCAGTCTTTAAGGTGTATAAACCTGTTTTTTCGTTATAAAAAGGCGCAATTTGCTCGGGGGTCAAGCCCTGTAAAGCAGCTGCATCAAGGGTAATTGATCGCACATCTTTGGCTATATTTACATCAAAAGCTTGGGTTAATTCAGCAAGTTCCTTTTGCAGTTTTTTAAATTCTTGTTGTTGTTCTTCAGGTAAATCAAAACCTGCGCGTTTGAACCCTTTAAGAGTTTCGTCTATAAAAAATTGCTCTTGGCTGGTAAGTTTTTCCTGCTTTGCATTCCCTTGTGCATAGTCCATAAAGGCTTGGTGCATTTGCTTGTTTAATACCAGCGTATCAATGATGAAATTACTACATTCAATAATAAGCTTTTCTGCAGTTTTGCGTAATTCTTCTTCTGGGTATACCATCTGGCAAAGCTCTAACAAGCTCATCACTTTTTCCACATCACTATCTAATATATCATGAGCACGGGCAGTATTTTTAAAGATACGTTCAGAGGCAGGGATAGCAATAATTTCTTGCATTCTTGCAACTGTTTTATGCTTGAGCTCATCAACCAGTTTTTGCATGTCTGCTGAAGTGCGAGGAAATATGCTCAGGGCATCATCAGCGGTTTTGATGTTGTCTAGAATTGTTTTTTTTGGATGGGTGTGCAGTGCGCTATTCATGAGTTTTCCTTGAATTTGGTATATGTACCAGGTTGCAGGGACAAGTCCAATGCTAAAGATTATTAATTTAATTTTTTTCATTACTTTTTCCATTTCTGTATAACTAACCATAAATTAGGGTACTTACAAAAATAAAAAACGGCAATACTAGCCGACTGTGAACATCGCCGCTCCCACCGAGCCCTTTTGATTGAACTTAGCATTAATTTCATCGAATATAACCGCTCATACTGAGCGTAGTCCAAGTATAAAGCGGTTATTTAAAAAATCCTGGCGAAGTTTAGGCGGCAAAATTAATGGGAAGGTTCGTATGCAAACATTTCTTGAAGCGCTATAGAGATTTTTTTTGCAAGTGATTCTTCTACTTTACCCAATTTTTTAATAAGTCGACTTCGATCAACTGTTCTTATTTGATCAAGTACTATTTGACCCGTTTTATTATTAAAATCAAGATTGAGCCTTGTAGGATATGCTCTTATTTGCGAAGTCATTGGAGCAATAATGATTGTTTTAATAGAATGATTCATTTCATTGGGAGAAATGATAACGCAAGGGCGCATTTTATTAATCTCAGACCCTTTTGTTGGATTGAGATCAATTAAATACACCTCAAATTGATATATTTTTACCATTCCCAATCCTGGGTATCATCAGGAAATATATCAGCATCTAATAATACATCATCACCATTTTTTGCCATCATTTCAAACGATTCTTTCCAACCAGAACGAACCTTTTTGCAAGGAGATAAAATAATGGTTCCATTTTTTACTGTTATTTCCAGATCATCATTGATATTACATTGCTCTAAAAGTGCTTTTGGCAACCGTATTCCTCGAGAATTTCCGATCTTAATAATAGATACTTTCAATTTTTTCTTCCAATTTTAAACAACATCATGTAATTACATTGTACACACAGCAGTAAATTAAGTCAATAGTTTTTAGTAGATCGCAGCCTTCGCCAACCCTTCGACTACTCTCAGGATGGGCGGCGTCGGGCAATGTTGAATCAAGTGGTGCAAGCGCATTGCTTTAGGATGAAACTATCGTGGAAGTTAAAAAGTGTCTTTTAAGAGATCTTTAAGATACATCCACTGTTCACGCAATGCAATAGCTTCATCAAATTTAAACTGCTCGGCGCATTCCTGCATTTTTGCTTCCAGTTCTAAAATTTGTTTTTGGATATCGACGGTTGAAAGTGCTGCTTCACCTTTTTGAGCTTCTGCAGCTTTTTTATTTTTAGATTTACGTGCCTCTATAATCGCTTTTTGTATAGGCGATATACTTTTGGTAACTTCTCGCTGAACCGTGATAGGTGTTATGTTATGTTTTTTATTATAAGCTTGTTGCAACAACCTGCGTCGTGCTGTTTCATCCATAGCATTTTGCATAGATTTGGTTATTTTATCTGCATACAAAATAACCTTGGATTCACTATTACGCGCTGCACGGCCAATAGTTTGAATGAGTGACCGTTTATCACGTAAGAAACTTTCTACATCTGCATCCATAATAGCAACCAGGGCAACCTCAGGAAGATCTAACCCCTCACGTAATAAGTTAACCCCTACTAAACAGTCAAAGACGCCTTGGCGCAATTTATGTAACAATTCAGTTCGTTCGGGGGTTTTTATATCAGAGTGCAAATAACAGACTTTAATTTGTTCTTCTTCAAGAAAATGGGCCAATTCTTCAGCTAATTTTTTAGTAAGAACCGTAACCAATGATCTAAAGCCTTTTTCCTGAGTGGCACGTATTTCTTTGATCAAATCGCTGATCTGGCACTCACGCTTATGCACTTCAACCACCGGATCAACAAGCCCTGTTGGACGGATCACCTGTTCTACAATGATATCGCTCTTTTGCATTTCGTAATCACCTGGTGTTGCAGACACAAAGATAACATCATTAAAGTATTTTTCGATTTCAGAAAATTGTAATGGCCGATTATCATATGCAGAAGGGAGCCTGAACCCGTATTCGATCAACGAGCTTTTGCGAGCCCGATCACCGGCATACATTCCTCGCAATTGTGGAATGGCAACGTGTGATTCATCAATCATTAAGAGAAATTCAGGGAAGAAATCAAAAAGACAAAACGGTGCCTGGCCAGCGGACCTGCCATCAAAGTGGACCGAGTAGTTTTCAATTCCTGGACAAAAGCCCCGTTCTTTGAGCAGTTCAACATCATGGGTTACCCGAGCGTTGATACGCTCACGATATAAAGGATTTTTTAAGGTGGGTGCATACTCTTCAAGCTCTGCCTTGATGCTTGCTATAGCAGCCTCTTTTTTTTCTTGCGTAGTAACAAAGTATTTTGCAGGGAAAATCAAAGTATTATCAAGTTCACTGAGTACCCTATTTTCATGTTTTGTTACCCAAGAAAGCCTTTCAATAAAACTGCCATACATCTCTATACGCAGTTTCTCTTTTTGATAGGGTAAGTTAACTTCTATAACTTCGCCTTGAACCTGAAAGGTGCCTGAGGCTTTTTCCATATCATTACGTACATATTGAATAAAAATCAGCCGCTTAATAAGCTCTCCACGTGAGATCTCTTGGCCAACTGAAAGCGAAAAGGCTAAATTTTTATAATCTGCCGGATTGCCTAAAGAATAGATGCAGGAGACTGAAGCAATAACAATAGTGTCCCTGCGGTTAATCATGCTGGCGGCTGCTTCTATGCGCAAACGCTCAACTTCAGAGTTAATCTTGGTTTCTTTAGGTATATATATATCTTGGGCAGGAAGATACGATTCTGGCTGGTAATAGTCATAATAACTAACAAAATAACATACCTTATTTTCAGGGAAAAAGAGTGAAAACTCCTCATACAGCTGAGCGGCCAGGGTCTTGTTAGGAGACAAAATTAATACCGGTTTATCCTGCTTTGCTATAACATGAGCCATAGTGAAGGTTTTACCTGAACCAGTAACCCCTAAAAGCGTTGATTTTCCGGGCCTAGATTCAACGAGACGCTCAATAGCCCTAGGCTGGTCGCCAGAAACCGGAAACGGGGAATGTAGCTTAAATATACCCATAAAAATGAGTATACCTTAAAGACACTCTAATTAAAAGGGCATTAGGCAGAAGGTGCCCCTAAAGTGGTCAACTTGCGAACAGGAAGCGCTGAAAAGACAGCAAAGTTATTGAAATAAGTCGCTTTTTGCTTAACAATCGAATAACAAAAATTATTAAGCAATTTATTATATATATGTTTTTGTTTTAAAAAATGGATACCGTGAGTTGAAGTTCCTGGTGGGAAAATATGGTAAGTACACTGAGGTACTTTACCAAGAATATCAATAATCATCTCTACTTTTGCCAAAGGATCATCTACGCTGTGGACAATAAGCATTGGAATATCCAAGTTTTTAATATCGTCTTGTATTGAAAAACGGTCATCAGTCTGAGTTACCTGATTTTTTAAAAAGGTAGAATATAGAAATTTAGTTGCGCTGGTGAGTTTATTATTCAAATAAGAGTTACGCGTAAGGTGATTAAAACGAGCGTCGATACCATCTTCAACCATGCGGGTTAATGAGGTCCAACCGCTGTCAAATACTAAGCCCACGATATTGAGCCTTTGCTTGTCAGATTCAGAAAGAGAAAGATACGTACGAGTTATGCAAAAAGCGCCATAACAGACGCCAAATAAAAACTTTGGTCCCTGATCAAGGTTATGGGCATATTCTAGAGCAGATTTGACATCATGCATCATAAGATTAAGCGCATTATTCTGGTTAATATGCATCCATTGAGATCCAGCACTTCCATCAATTCCGCGCTTATTCACTAATAAAATCGTACAATCTACAGGAAGCATAGAAGCCAAAAAGGACATTTCTGATAAATCTGAATGGCCGCCCATAAGGTTTAAGTTTAAACCATTAAAAGCGATAAAGGTAAAGCGAGGATTTTTAACCTCACGAATATAGGCTACCAGCTTCTTGCTATCAAACGTAGTTAAAGAAACTTCCTTAAAATTTTGATGCAAAAGCTCAGATTTTAATTTAGAAACGTCCTTTAACACCTTGGTATTGAAAAAAGATGAATCATCTAAATCACCACTAGCCAAGGCAAGAACCGGAAAAAACAGCATTAATGCTTTATATAGTATTTTCATAGGTATAAACCTTCCCTGCTTTTTGATTTATTCTATCTGAATATTATTATACCATAGGGATATTTTTTAATAAAATAAACCCCCTATAGGTCGATCTGGCCAATAATACGAGATATTGTATCTATTTTACATTGACTAACTTAAGGATCATAGTAGCTTAAATACGATAATTAAACAGATACTCAATGATTATGGCACTAAAAAGTAAAATACTGGCTATTGCAGGGACTTTGTTTGTAGTCACACATAGCTATGCTAATAATACCACTGATTCATCGACAGAATGGATAGAACTTGTTCGTCTGGAGAACATATTAGCCTTGAGCCGTGTCAGAAAGTTACTTCCCAAAGAATTGCAAAATGAGGTTCACAAAAAAACTATTGCAGCCTTTTTGTCCACGTTACCTCGATACATCGAAAATCTCTCTATTCAAGAGCCTAAAGAAATGTGCGCAGCCAATTTTAATCAGGATGGCTCGCGCATTGTATCAGCTTCAAGTGATACTGTTACAACCCGAGATTCAATAACCGGCAAAGTAATAGGTTGCTTTCGAGTATATCATACACGCTATCGACCCGATGTGCATTTTAATACTGATGCATCTCGAGTAGCTTATTTTTCATTCGATGGCTCTGCTCAACTATGGAACACAACAACAGGAAAACTCATACAAAACTTTGTCACTCCTCAAGGTTGTACGAGCACAGCACATTTTAATAACGATTCTTCACGTATAATCACAAATTCTGGATTAGATAGTAACACTCTCAGAATGTGGGATACCGTAACGGGTAAGCAAACACAACATTTTATTGGCCATACTGATTACATACTTGCTGCCCAATTTAATGATAATTCTTCACAGATAACTTCTGTTTCACGTGATCGAACTATTCGAACATGGGACACTGCAACGGGTGAAGAAATAAAACAAATTCGCTTACCTTTGGACTATATCGGCTCAGCGCAGTTTAGTGGTAATAGAGAGCTACTTGCAACGGGCAAGACCATGCTTCAAATATGGAATACTGCCACTGGCCAGGAAATACAACATTTTACAGAAGATAATGGATACTCGTCAAAATATGGTTTTAAATCAGCACATTTTAACCATGATACATCACGCCTGCTTACAGGAGATTTAATCCATGGCGACCTTCAAATACTTGATATTACCACGGGTCAAAAATTGGCCACCCTTCTTGGGCATAGATATTATGTCAATTCAGTAAAATTTAACCATAATGGATCACAACTAGCTTCAGCTTCTGGCGATAGAACGCTTAGAACATGGATCGATGTAAAAAAAACACTCGGCGATGAAAGCAAAACACCTCTTTATGATCTTAAGATACATGAACTTATCATGCACCTTTTTCTCTATAAAAAATTCCTTAAACATTTTCATAAAAATGTTGACCGCATTACTTTCGGAGGCTTGGCTAAATTTTTAAACCAACGCCTCGATGTCCCTCAGGTGACCGAAGATGGTCTTAAAAATATCTATTGCGGAATGAATAGGAGCCTTAAGGCGGCATTACGGGCACTCTTTTATACCCATTATGCAACCACCTAATATAAAGAGGTAGTTGACATATTTGCCATAATTTTTAATACTAAAAGTCTTAATTAATTAAAAAATAACCCTTTTTAACCCGGTATATTCATGATTATTTTTTTATTTTTATTTTCATTTTTAACCTGTTTTGCAGCCGAATCATCACCAAGCTCCAAAGAAACATTACAGGAAATGCTCAGCAAGCACACGCTTGAAGCGCAAAATTTAGGGTATAATGCAGAAAATACCCCAAGCTATCTCTTGGAACAAAAAATGTCACAAATGTGTATGGCCTTTTTTGGAGAACAGGATTATAAAGGACTAAAAAAAGAATATCCTCATGCCTTGGATCAGGCCTATTTTATTGCGTGCCAAGGCGATACACAAGCAGCGCAAGAACTTGCAGGAATTTATAATCGCTTTATAGCAGAGAGCAAAAATTTTTATGGTGACACCAAAGAAAAAAGAAATGCCCGTCTTTTGCTTTTATGCAAAAACACCACCATAATTGGCCCATCAGCACCATCCGGATCTTCTTCAGTGTTTGAAAACTTCAAGCAATCATTAACGCTGGATTTTTTTCGTCATCGTCAAATGCTTCAAAAGGGTGATCTTCCTGATTCACGTTTAAAAGAGATGGGCAAAGAATTCTTCAAACAGGATTTTGAACCATTTAATGCGAAAGCTCAAGATACCTTAGTTCCGTGCTATCAACAAGTTCTTAAAGGAGAACTGGCAGCGCTTCACAACCTTATTAAATGGTACTGTCTTTTTACACGCAGTGAATCATATCCAAACACCAGCCCGTTATTTGAAAGACAAGCACGAATAGCGGTATTAGATTCATATGAATCTGATCTTTCGTATCAGCAAGAATCAACGGCACAACGTGAATCTTTAAAACTTTTTCGGAGCCACCAGCTTATTGCTTCCCAAGAAATTACGCTTGCACAGGCAGATTCTCCTGCACTCGTACATACTGTTACCAAGCTTTGCCATGATTTTTTTAAAGACGAACAAGAATTTTTGTCTGATATAACTACTATGGCTGCTTATATAAAAACCTGTAAAAATAATTATCCTTCTGCCCAACTTCTTATAGACCGTTACGTTGCATTTATTGACCGGAATCAACAGGAGGCAGATAAATTGCCTACACGTAAAGGCCGGCTAACTACTCTGCAAGAACATTTTATAGCGCTTTCTCAACTCTATAAAAAAGATCCTGCTGCAATCGTCCGTGAGCCGCTGAGAACTATTACTCTCAAAACGGCAGATGCTGCAACAGACCCAAAAATAGATCCTAAAAATAAAGGTAAGAAAAGAAGCTTAGAGAATTAATCTCGCGCTTATTCTAATAGCTGCTTATGCGGCCCCTGTAACCAATCTTGTTTAAATTGCTCAAGGCCTGCATCAGAAAGCGAACTCATTGAAAGTTGATTAAAGATATCTACCGGTATAGTAATTGCATCACAGCCTAAGGCTAACGCTCCTTCAATGTGTTCCGGATTGCGTACTGAAGCTATTAAAAGCTCAGAATCATAATCGTACGTATCAAGCATCTGCTGAATGGTGGTGGCAACCTTAAGACCATCAACGCCATTATCGTACAACCTGCCTACAAAAAGCGAAATATAATGTACTCCTAGTTTTGCAAGTTCAAATGCTTGGTTCAAGGTAAATACCAGTGTTGCATTGACAGGGATACCTTCTTGAATAAGCTGTGCAATAACGGGCATATAGAGTTTATGGCAGGGTATTTTAACCAACATATTATCGGCTACATTAACAATGTGCTTTGCTTGTTCATACACCTTATGCGGATCTTGCTCGGTCACCTGTAAACTAATTTCTGCTTCGGGCAAAACTTTGATAATTTCTTGCACAATCTTTAAGGGTGGTTCATTTTGTACTTTTAAAAGAGAGGGGTTAATAGTAACACCATCAATTAAACCCGTTACAGAACATTCAGCAATTTTTTTATAGTCTGCTGTATCGAGAAATAGTTTCATACATACACCTTTTTACCTTCTTTTGTCTTTATTATAGATACGGCGGAATGTTATTCCAGCCGATTCTGCATCTTTTAGTATCGCTAATTTATTATTTTTACAAACTTGCCTATTGTGCTGGCAACTTTCTAGATAAGTCATATCACACCACAAACATCTACTGCGCGGCTGCTCACTTTCATTATCATCAAAAGGTCGTTTAAGTAAGTTTTTCTCAGATGAAAGTAAAAAAAAAGAACTTATTATACAAAACAACAAAAAAAAATATATATATTTCATGTTACTTTATGCCATTCTTAATTAAAGGACAGATTTTGATTCTCATAAAGTGTTCCATTAATTCTAAAAAAGTCTAATGTATTTCAAAAGGGTATGTCTATGAAAAAAGTTATTCTTTCTTTAACCTATTTAGCCGTACTATCCCTCCACTGCTGTGAACCAGGTAAACAAGAGTTAGATGCCATTGAAAAGATTTTAAAAAGATATGATTCTTCTACTATTTACGCAGAAACCTTCCATAAGCAATTATTAGCTGAAATCCATACCCAATGCACGAATATTCCTGGGGTATGCACCAAAGATCGAGTTACTTGGAAAGAAGTAGGGCTCTTTACTGGACTCACTATGGCAGCAGGAGCAGCGATTGCCTATAAATTTTTACAACGCATTGAAGCAGTGCCTGTTGCAAAATAATACTTTTTTCGCCCCCCTTAAAAAATGAAATATCTCTGGTATAGTAAATAACGTTATTTATTTAAACGTTAACTATCCAAGGATATGTATGAAATTCGCCCCTTTGTTAAGTATATTTTTTATAGCGATTGCATTGTGCAATGAAGTAGAAAATCTTAAAGCGCTTGATACACTGTTTCATAACGCAAACGCATTGTGTGACGAGGGACAATTTGATCAAGCAGCTGTACTTTATAAAAAAATTTTAGCATCAACTGACAATCATCCTCTTACCCTTTTAGCAAAGCGCAGTTTAAAGTATTGCAGTGATAGTAATTATCGTGCAGAATATGATGTGTTTAAAATAGGCCTACAATTAGCAGAAAAAGCTCACGAAGATGAAAAAACAAGCCTTATTGAAGCGGCAAGCGTTTTTGCGGCATTAGCAATCAACGCAAAAGATACGAATATAAAAAAATCGAGCATCCAACAATTATATATTCATGGATATGTCATGAAGGCATCCTAATTTTCATGAACAAAAAACAGTGGTATCTTTTTTTGTTTTTGTCATCGGTTCTCTATGCATGCGACCAGGAAGATCGCTATAAAATCTTCTGCGCATTACGAAAAATAGAAGTAACGGCTGATTCCATAGCACGCCATGCTTATGAACAAGGTGATATTACTCTAAAAAATGGCCGGCGCGGCAAACCATTATCAAAAACTCATCAGCACGGGTTATATATGGTTTCAGACTGGTTCCCAAAAACTATTATAAGTCCCTGGGGAAAGTATGAGCTTTTCTCGCAGGGAATGTATCATCTTTATCCCTCTTCATTTGTGCATACAAAGTTATGCAAATATCTTACATTGCAATTTTTAAAAAATAGTGGCGAAAATAAGAAATTAGTAGAATTTTATAAAGATGATACTGTACGTTCTCAAGAAATAGAAATTACAAAACAGGACCTGGATAGGTATCGAAATAGTGATACCAGAATATTTACCCGTCCGCCTGATTATGTGTCACTTTATAACATTATAGCGGTCGATCACCAAAAACTGCCCCTCTTGCGAGCATCTCCTGATACGTTAGAAGATACACGTATCGCTGAATGGGAAAGGTTTGTGAGGCGATATGAAGCCGATCAAGAACAGCAAGAAGAAATTGCTTCCTATAGACTGCGCCTTGAAAAAGAGCTTGCTGATGTGCCGGAAGAACTTAAACCCTGCAAGAAAATTTTATATAATCCAGGGACATGGCCCGTCAGTTGGCTACAAAATAAGAAAAAAGAATTTTTGTATGTTGCTGCAGTAACTGATGATATCTATTCTGCCGATATAGACTACACGTACCATTCTGCTGAAGAGTTAAAAAAATTTTTAGAATTTCAACGCTCTATGAATTACCCTTCTGGAAAACCAATTACTTTAATTACTGTTTTTAAATGGAACCCCGAAACTCAAAACTTTAATCGCCTTTTTTCTACTTCAACATTAGCATCTTTTTTAAAAAGATTTAACGCTGAATGCACATAAAAAATCAGCTGCATTTTTAATAATACGCTTATTTTTATTGCTTTTTTAATGACAATAAAAATATATTTAAAAAAAAATGCTATCAAAATCTTTTATTCAGAGGCAGTATATGAAAAAAATAATCTATCTAATCTATATTACAGTAGGTTTAATAAATATTCTTTACGCTACTGAAAGTATAACACCTCCTGCCTATTCTTATTCATCTAGATTTTTGAGTACCCTTAATTCTCATAATGCTCACGAACTATTATACGAGGCTGAAACAATTATGCCCCATGATTATCTTCATGGATGGGGACTCATTTGTGCTGCTACAGCTTTTGAAAAAGATGGTGCCGCATCATTGACTATTGCCCGTCGTTTATTATCTGAAAAAAAAAATATTCCTCTTGCCGAAGAGCTTCAGGAACAAGATTTTAACCATATAGGCCGGTATTACTTAAGACAATCGTGCTTACAGGAAAACCAGGACGCTCAAGAACTCCATAGAGATATTTATTTTTGTGAACATGAAACCTATTTGCATGATCCCACGCTGCCCACTTTTCGTGATATGGTAACCAGGAGAGAACAACTTTCTGAAGAGCAGCTTTATGAATACATACTACGCTTTAATGATCTTGCGATCGAGTGGGCACCTAAATATAAGCATTCATTGCGTGCATTAACATTAGGGCTTATAGCGCATGCAAAATTTTCCCATAATACCAGATTTAGCACCTGGCTTTCTCATTTTATAGCAGACACCAGCGAAAAGCATATAGTGCCTTATGATTTTAAACTATCAAATCAAGTTCAAAAAATATTTAGGCCTCGCCCAGATTTAGCTCTTACTTATCTTGAAAAAAGTCTTCACGATAAACCGTCAGCTTCGTTATTATTATTAAAAGCACGTATGCACTTAGATATGGGTGATCAAAAAATGGCAGAGAAATGGTATAATAAAGCGATAATATCATCCGATTTTAAAACATTAAAAGATCATAAGGATATTGAACGCAGGATTTCGTTATACTTTGACAACAACTGCGTTATTTTATAACTATGATGAAAATTGTACCGCTCATATTGTTATTAGCTTTCGCAACATTGCATCCATTTATTCGCATCGGCCATCGTGGAGCATATGACTATGAGCCTGAAAATACCCTTCGTTCATTTGAAAAAGCCATTGAACTGGGCGTGGATATGATAGAGCTCGATGTTTACCAATGTGCCTCGCATGAACTAGTTGTTATGCATGATGATGATGTCGATAGGACCACTAATGGCCATGGGCCGGTTGAAGCTAAAACATTAGCGCAACTCAAGCTCCTTGATGCGGGCAAAGGGGAAAAAATTCCCACCTTACAAGAAGTATTTGATCTTGTTAACCGCAAAGTAAAGATTAATATAGAATTAAAAGGTCCCCATACAGCCCAAGCAACAGCTGATCTTATTTACTTATATGTTAACAGCAAAGGCTGGCGCTTTGATGATTTTTATGTATCATCATTTGATCATCAAGAACTCATGCGCTTTCATGCTGCATGTCCCCAGGTTAAAATAGGCGGCTTATATGAAAGCAGTCGCAAACCATTTGCTAAAAAAAATTATAAAAGCTTCTACGCAATCGGCGTAGCAAAAAATTCGCTTACTCAAAAATATATAGATCGCGCACATAAAAAGGGCTTAAAAATATTTGCGTATACCGTTAATGATGCAGATGAAATAAAGAAAATGAAAGCCATGGGCGTTGACGGAATTTTTTCTAACTACCCAGATAAATTCGGAGCATAAGCACTTGACAATAGTTCTTTAATAATTACTTTTCAAGTGAATGGCCGCCAAATGCCTGACGAAGCAGCGCAATGAGTTTTGTTGCATAATTGCCACCGGTTACACGAGATTCTAGTCGCACTTGAAGCGCGGCTTTAAGCGCAGGTGCAGGAATCTTTAGCTTCTCAGCTTCATCTGCTACCCATTGACCCATGCCCGTTTCTGCAACTTTGCCAGAAATATGCGTAAAGCTTTGATCTTTTTTTAAAATTTCATGCATGAGTTCTAAAAGCCATGAACGTATCACCGCACCATGGCACCAGATGTTGCTAATTGTTGCCAGATCAAGATGCTTGTAGTGCCCATTGTGCAACAAATGAAATCCTTCGGCATAACTTTCTAGCAAAGCATATTCAATGCCATTATGAATCATTTTGACATAATGACCAGCGCCAGAAGGCCCGACATAGGCATAGCCTTGCGGAGTAGCTAAGGCTTTAAAAATAGGTTCTGCCCGTACAAATGCTTCTTTATTACCGCCAACCATGAGAGACAGTCCTTGTTGTGCATGGATACCGCCAGAAGTTCCACAATCTAACAAATGAAAACTATTTTGTTGTAATTTTTCAGCGCGGGTTACCGTGTCGGTAAAGTGACTATTGCCCCCATCAATTACAATTGTATAGGCATGCAAATGAGGCATGAGCGCCGCAATGACATCATCCACCGGTTTACCCGCAGGAACCATAATCCAGATCAGCTCAACCTGATGGGCAAGTTCTGCAATGGTGGAAACTTGAAGAATTTGCTCGGAGACGGATAATGTTATAGCAGGATCATAGCCAATAATGGTACAATTTGCTTGTATAAGTCGTTTAGCAATCAAAGAACCCATCTTGCCAAGTCCAATAATTCCAATCTTCATACATGATCTTTCTGTGATAAAAGTTTGATAGCAGCAGCAGGTCCTTGAGAATTTTTCTTATAGGGTAAAATTGGAAAACTATGTGCTTTTATTGCATCAATAATAGACCATTGATAGTCAATTTCTTGTGAACTTACTGAAACAGAATGGTCACCTGCAAAGATACTTTGCAATAAGGTAACGTATGCTTGTGGTGTTTCTGGGCCAAAAAGACAGCTATAACAAAAATCCATAGCTGCAGTAGTAACTTCATCGGCACTATATGGTTTTTTTGCATTCAAGAGTAATCGAAATCCTTCATCAGGTGACATGGTTATGGTGAGCACATTAGGTGCGCATTGATCAGCTGTTTTGATAAAACAGCTTTTCATTTCTTTAAAGGTGATAATAATCGCTGTTAATTTTTGATTAAGGTTTTTTCCTGTCCTGAGATAAAAAGGCACATTTAACCAACGCGGAAGATCGATAGTAAGCTTGCAAGCAACAAATGTTTCTGTGGTTGATTGCGGGTTGACTGCTGGTTCTTTTTGGTATCCTTCATATTGACCTAAAACGACTTCTTTTATTTTTACCTGTTTTAGGACCTCAACTTTTTTTTCTTCGATATCTTTCTCATCAATGCTTTTGGGTTCTTCCATCGCAATGAGCGCAAGCATTTGCAGCATATGATTTTGTACGACATCTTTAAGGGCGCCATACCGGTCATAATAACTTCCACGCCCTTCAATGCCGATTGATTCATCTAAGATAATTTCAACATGATCGATATGTGAATGATTCCATACCGGTTCAAAGATGATGTTGCTAAATCGCATTAAAATAATATTGCTGACTAAACCTTTTGTCAGGTAATGGTCAATACGATATATTTGATTTTGATCTATGACGTGTGCAATGCAGCCGTTTATCTCTTGAGCTGAATTACGATCCCACCCAAATGGTTTTTCATACACAATGTGATGTTGTGTGTTACCTCTTTCTAGCACGTGTGCTGCTGTGAGTGCTTTCGTCAGAGAACAAAAATAATCTGCGGGGACTGCCATATACGCAAGCCGATTATCAGAAAGAGCATCTTTTTGCATCATAATGTGTTTTACAAAATCAGCAAAATTTTGTGGATTATCAAAATCAACGTGATAGTAAGAACAGGCGTCAACAAAATCTGATAACGTTTGCTCATCAATTTTTTCAATAAATGGTTTTGAACTATCTATGATGGCTTCTACGGTTGAAGCATCATGTCCTGCGCCAATGATAGTAAATATATGACCAGTCTTTTTTCTTATCTGAAAAAGTGCATACAATGCAGGGATAATTTGGCGCTTTGCCAGATCGCCACTCATGCCAAAAATAAAAATGGTCCATGACGTCATGTTTCTTATCATAATTGATTCCTGATCCCTATCAATATATATCTCAGCACTAAGCTTGAATCATTGTATGATTACAATGCAAGAAATGAAAGCCATGGGCGTTGACGGAATGTTTTCTAATTACCAAGATAGATTAGGAGCGTAATGATTAAGTAGCATAATTAACTAAACACTTAAATATCGTGCACGAGTTTTGCCATCCGGGTGCCCCGTAGCGATAATTGAGGGCAGAAATGAAAGCTTATTATTTGGATCTTTATTCGTTTCAATAATAGCTTGATGCTTTTCAAAAAAGTCTGCAGCAGCTTGAATATCTTCACGTGTGCTGTAACGCGCTGCAAATAAATCTGCCTTCTTCTCTTGCTGCGCTTTAAAGAGAATGTTTGAGGTGTAGGTGAGGAATAAATCTACGGTCATGCCCATGAGTATCCCGGTGATAATCGCTGCAATGCCATTAAAGAGATTAAACATTTCTTGAGCGGCATATAACGCTATAGCACTTGCACATGCGCCAATAAAGCCTGCCAGAATAAGCCGCTTATATGAGTAATGGTAGTAAATATGGGCGAGCTCGTGCTTAAAGATAAATCTTTGTGCGCCAGGGGTGAGCGCTTGCTTGATCAACTGCAAACGTGTTTTTTGCAAGGAAGAAAGTTGGGGCTCTATTGCTTTTTCATAAATATCTTTGACCTTAAGCGCCTCAGGGTCATATTCAACAATTGACCAAACAATAGGATCAATGACCATATTGTTGAATGTTGCCATGGAAATTGTTTCATGCGCATAAGCATAGTTGATGGTGATAGCCTCAGAACGCATGTTGCATTCAGTTATCATTTTTTCTAGCTTCTCAGCATAGTCACCTGTTGGTTTATAAAGAAACGAGTTGACCATCTTCCAGGATGACTGCCAGTTAACGAAAAAGATATACAACCCTGTTGCCAAAGAGATAACAGTAATGCCAAACCAACTAAAGATGAAATTTGGGTACACTTGAAAGAGTATAATGGTAGGCAAACTGAGATTAATCGTGCCAATGATTTGTTGCTTAAACATGAATTTTCCTCAATACTTACTTACGTTAAATAATGTATGAGTGTATATAAATCATGCAATTATGACAACGAGGATAATAATTTACGTGTCTCTTTTTTATACAATTCAACCTGCGGTTGATCAAAAGGATTAATCCCCAGTAATGTTCCGATATAGACCGTTTCTAGCATTTTATACTGCATAAAGGCGCCGATATCATAGACAGAATCTTTCTCTAATTCTGTAATAAAAAATGGTTTATTTGCTTGCTTATAGGAACTAAGCACACCTTGTATGATAGCATGCTGAATTTCAGCATAGGTAAGTTTCTTTGGCAGTGTCGCGCATTCAGAAAAAAGTGTATTGGGCACCTGGAGAGGTTCGTGCTTGCCTTGAGGAATAATAAAGGTTGTGACGGCAATTTGAGGACCGGCAAAATAACATTGCACCACCGAATGCAAATCTTGCGAACCAAGTGATACGGTAGGAACATACCCTTTACCCTCTTTGCCTAAACTTTCCCCGAGCAGCTGACGAAGCCAACCACCCAAAGATGCATACTGGGGCATAAAAATAAATATATCTTGAATAGTAAACCCTTGATTAAGATACGCAACATATTCTTGTGCGCTGTTAACGGGCGCCTCAAGATCAACAGATTGAGCACCGCGCACCAATTGAGCGATATCGATTTTTAAAAAATGGAGTACGCCAAGGCCCGCTGTAGAGAAAATAGAATACCGGCCACCAATTTTTTTAGGAATTGAAAGCGCTGGAAGTTTTTCTTCACCCGCTTTATTCCACAAAGGGGAATCTTTATCGGTTATGATGCATATGTTCTTATGATATGAATCTGGTTGATATTTTTTAAGCAAGTCATAGCACAAAGATGCATGACATGCCGTTTCAAAGGTTGCACCTGTCTTTGAAACAACAAAGGTAAAAATGCGTCTTTTAGTATCTTGTAATAATCCGGTGTACCAAGAAACAAACCACGGGAGAGTAAAACTGTCAACACTGGTAAGAGCATGAAAGGTCACTTTCGGTTGATGGTATGGGTTACCATAAAGAGCATCATACAGAGCCTGTACTCCAAAATGTGAGCCGCCGATGCCGCACAGCACGATATCGGTTATAGTATCTCCTTCAAGCTGCTGATACAGGGCTTCAATATTTTTTAAAATTTCTGTATCTGAAATAATAGTACTAAATGCCAAAGGGTTTGAATAATCGCCTATTGATAAGGCCTTAATACGATGAATAAGTTCAGAAAGAGATGAATGATTTTTCATACAAGTTCCAGGGAATGTAAGGTAGAGTACTGGGCACCACCATACAAACTTACCTGATAATCTTGAATAAGAAAAATCGGAATTTTTTCTAAAAGCTTATGATGTTGGGCATGTTGTGTGAATTCATGCATAAATTCAGTATTTAGAAAAATTTTTTTATTTTTAGCAGCAATGCCGCCTGCAATATATAAACCACCATAACAGAGTGTTTGCAGCGCTACCTGCTTGGCAAAACGTGCATAATAATTGCCATAGAGCCTAAAAACTTTCTTGCATCGCTCATCAGCATCTGCATAACGGGAAATAAAATCTGGTTGAAATCTACTGTGGGCAATTTCAATGCTCACAGCAGTTTCAGAATAGGTTTCTTGCAACCCTAAAAACTCATAGATCAAGCTGACGCCTTTACCTGAAAGTAACTGTTCCCACGTAACTGGCGCTGATTGTATATTTTTTTCTTGAATAAAGGCACGCAGCTCCTGGTCAAACCCATCATACAGCACCCATTCGGTATGTCCACCTTCACTTGCAGATGGAATATAACAGCGTGCTTTCTTTGACCAGAGTGCACTTGCTTGGCCCAGGCCGGTTCCAGCGCCAATAAAAGCTTTTTGACCGAATTTTTCTGCTTCATAGGCATGTATTACCAGATTATTTTCTACCAAATTATAGCCGCAGGCAACGGCAATAAAATCATTAATCAGAAGAACATGTGCAATGCCCGTTGCACGCATTAAAGCAGGTTTATCAATATAAAAATTAAGATGCGTTGGCTTTACTGAATGTTGTTGCTCCTGAACAGAACCTGCAACACCTATCACCATACGTAAAAACGTAAGATGTTCTTCTTGCGCGATACGTTCAAGAAATCTTTGCATAAAGTCCGTAAAATCAGCAATTTCTTGGGAAGGGAATTGGTATGCTTTTACCAGGTGATAGCTGCCCTCTTTAATGGTTATGATGCCAAAATTAGCATTGGTTCCACCAATGTCTGCGATTAATAGAGTTTCTGAGTTTTTTGATAAATGTTCCATACCCAAAGCTTAGAATATGATACTGCCCGCTGCCAAGAGTTTGAAACCTATGCGCTTGACCAATCTGAAATATTTTTGTTATATGATATATACCCTATTAATCTTAAAATTAAGGTGAATATCTTATGAAAATGCGCTACCTACAAGCACTTGTTATTTTTGCTGTATCATACATTAATGCTGATGTGATCAATATTTCTTCATTGAGTCAACTACAGGATATTATCGCTAAGAATGACTTTGTAGTGGTAAAATTCTATTCAGACAGCTGCGGACCTTGCCGCGGATTTGCCCCTATCTATAAAGCAGCTGCAGGCGATGCGACCTTCAAATCAATTGTTTTTGTTGAAGTAAATGCTGCCTATAATCAATCTATTGCGGCCCATTATACCATTAAATCAATCCCTGCCTTACATTTTTATAAAAACGGACAGCTTAAACTCGCTGAAAGTGGCAGTAAAACCTCTTCTCAGTTTAGAGCTCTTTTAAATGTCTATTTTCCTCAATAAATAGGGCATATTATTCCCGAAGAGGGAAAAATCATTGATTTTATAGATTTAACTCCTTTATACTTAAAGTAGAGAATAAAATAATATACTTTAATAAAAAAAAGGTTAGTTTATGAAAAAGATATTACTCGCGGTAATGGTCATCATTACTGCCGCATTAGTGGCTATGTTCTTTTTAAAGAGTGCCCCTGTAGTAATCAAATCAGCACATATGCCAAAACAAGGTTTGGTAAGTTTTTATGTTGCTTCACCAGAACCTCAAGCAAATTAACTCTCTATTAATTAAAAAAACTATTTATTTTTAATAATAGAATAGATTAATATATAATTATATACTTTAAATATTTTAAATAAAAAATAGGGTAAATAGCATGAAAAAAATAATAATTGGTATTTTTTCTCTGGGCGCTTTGTACGCTGCAGATGAAGTTCAGCCAGTAATAAATATCACGCCGGACACTGAAAAAATAACCCCTGACCTTGAAAAGCCTGCGTTGGTACTGCCTCAGCCACCAGCCGAAATAAAAGCTTCTGATATGAAAATTTCAAAAATAATGCCAGAAAAGGGCACGGATACTCGTACCACAAACAGCCAAGTTCCTGATAAAATCCATAAGACGGTGAGCGTTAAAAAATCGTTTGAAGAATTACCGCAAGAAGAACAAATAAAAGCCTTAAAACATAAAATCGATAAATTGCGCAAACGATCCCATGAAATAAGAAATACCATAAAAGTTCTTGAGCAACAAATGGCCGATTTAAAAAAAGAAATAAACGCAGTAAAAATAGCCTCTGTTGAACAGGTTGAAAAGAAAATAGAATAAAAAATGATAGTTGATGAAAAAAAGGAGAGAATCATGTGTAAATGTAATCATAAAAGTCGTCAGGACGAACAAAAATGTTGCTGCGACTGTCACGGCAAGAGCAATGCAAAAAAGAGCTGCTCAAATGAAAAAAAATCTTCTGTAAATGAAGAATCTAATCCAGAAACAGATTTTACCAAACGCTAAATTTAAAAATAGTAGTAATAACAAAAAAAGGAGAACTCATGGAAAACAGAAACAAAAACCAAAAAGAATACGCTGAAAAGAACAGCTCTTTCAACAAAAATGCTGGTCAAAAAGATGGTCAATACAACCAAGGTTGGAACAAAAAGGCTGAACAACGTGAAGAACATTCAAAAAATTCACAAAAACAATCATCTGGCAAAGAACATTCTAAAGAATATTCTGAAAACAGAAAACATGAAAAAAGTCGTTAATTTTTAATTGACAGCTATTTAAGAGGGGTCGTAAGGACCTCTCTTTTTTATACCTCAATCACCCCCCGCACAAAATAATTGACAAATAAAAAATATTCCCTATACTAAAACTATACACTATTAGGAAAAAACAATAGGGAATATTATGAAAAATAAATTACTTAAACTCTCATTAGTGGGATTACTTTTAAGCATTGCGGTTCAACAAACTCCTCTTCAAGCATATACAGAAGAAGCAAGTTATATTGGCAGCACTATCCGTACTATCGGAACCTATGTGGCTGTAGGCGCTGTGCTGTATGGAGCATACACCTATTTCGGGTCATATCTCAGCTTACAAAGCAGACTGGCACGCGTTGAAGCACAATTAAACCAAACCAATCAAACCGTAGAGACTATAAATAAAAACCAATTACCGGCTATTCACCAATCGATTAAAAATTTAGACATAAAGATTGATCGCCATTATACAAGTCTGCAAGCAGAAATGCTTAAATGCTGCAAACAAACCTGGGCAGAACATAAGCTTAACGACCTTGGTTCAAAAATAGATAAAAACCACAAAGAAGTGGTAGGATTGCTCAATAGAAATGGTTTTATCCCTACAGGCGATATGACCCAAATAACCGCCTATCTGAAAAACAAGAAAAATTAACTATTTTTTATCAGCCCCGCAAAAGCGGGGCTTTTTTTTATGTTTCTTGACAAAAAAGCCACTAAATTACTAGCTTAAGAGGGTATTTTTTGGCCTAAAGGGGGGATGTTTTATGAGGAAATTATCGATCTTGCTTCTTATACCCCTTATTTTCAAACAAGAAACCCTCCAGGGAGCATTTTTATCACCCTTTGCGTATCTTTGTATTTCAGGAGGAGCTGTCACCTCTGGGGCTGCCTTTGTTGGATATAGATACTACCGTTATTTACGTGATTGGGAAAAGAGATTTAACCAGCTTGAAGCTAAGGTTGATGCAGGGTTCACTGAAATCACTAAAAAGCAGCTTCCTGAGATCAAAACCCTTATAAATACCCGATGCAGTCGGCTCGAAACGCTTTTTACAGAAGAAACGCAGGGGTTACGGATAATTATTGGGGCCTTGCAGACAGAGATGAGCCAGGGATTTATTGCCGTAGAGAGTAATGCCCAGCACAGGCATAATGAGCATATAGCAATTATGAGAGGCCTCTTTCAGGAATCTCAAAGAGCCGGCCATATTATTCGCCGCACTGATGCCCCATCCAAGAAATAAAAGACCCAGAAATCCCCCTATAATTGACAAATAATAAATATGTTTTATGCTAGAAATAATAACTCAGAATAAGAATTATTTATTAACCATTAAAATGGGATGATTATGAATAAGAAATTCATTTCTTTATCAATTTTTTCACTAGTTTTCAGTACCGCAACGCTTCCAGCTTTAGGCATGCAAGGTGACCCGGTAACCGTCGGAACTATGTATACTATTAAACCTGTTGCACCGAATATACCATCTATGAACCCTGATGTGATTACGGGACCTAAGTATGTTGATCCAGTCGAAGCTCAATATAATGCACTATTGACTTCTAATAGACTATTGTGTGGTATGATTGGAATCTTGGGAATTACCTGCGGATATCTTGCATGGAATCAATACAAAATGAACAAAAGAATGGATGCACTTCTTGCATCAAGAGGTTTGCAAGATATCGATCAAAAAATTACCGGAGCTAGAAAAGTTGCAAACGAAGCACTAACTAAAGCAGAAGAAGCTGGAACTAAAGTAGATAATTTAGAAAGATTGGTTCAAGCGCTTCCGAAGGATCTCTTTGAGAAAATGAATGAACGATTTGCTCGCTATGATACAGCTTATAAAACTCAATGGGAGACGCAACAAGCAGCATGGCAAAGTTTCCACTCTGCTCAAACGCAAGCTGCCAAAGCATATTACAATGCCTTGGATATACGACTCAAACGTATAGAAGCACCACGTTCTTCTTTAGCATCCGAATTAAAAGGATTCTCACACGGCCACTAATTCTTTTCAAATTTATTAATAACAAAAAGCTCGGGGTAAAAAACCGGGCTTTTTATTTATTGACAAATAATCAATACAATCTTTATGCTTACAGGTACAGACTTACTCTTCAAGAGGACTTAGATCCCGGATCTAGTCCCAGCCGTCGCTCTGTGGGAGCTATGGCGGACACTGCCGGGATGACACCTAAACGGGAGAAAATAAGCATGAAAAAAATATTGATTCTATGGTCATTTGCTTGGTGCGTACCGAGCCTGTCTATGGAGCCACTTACAGCTTCACCAGCCGAGATAGAAACCTCTGCATTAGTAGCACCATCTAATACTCTCACCCATAGCCTATTGGCACTCGTGGCCATGGGATGTGGATGGCTGGCATGGAATCAATACAAAATTCATGAGCGATTAAAGAGTAATGAAGTGGCAGAACAAAAAATAAGTGACTTGGAAAGCAAGCTTACTTCTTTAACCCAACAATTAGGCACTTTAGAAAGAAATACTCATCAGCAAATAGATGAAAAAATAACTCTTGCTCGCAAGCAAATGCATGAAGAACTTTTAGCAAAATTAGCTGATATGATAACAGCTCATCAAAAAAAATATGATGCTCATTTAAAAGAACATAAAGATGATTTAGAAAAATTCAAAAGAGAAAAAAAAGAGCATCACAACAAAGAGCTTGAAGATATAAGAGCCGGTATTGTGACTATGCAAAGACAATTAAATGAATTACTTCCGAAAAAAAGATAAGCCCGGCGATTACCGGGCTTGTTATAAGGACTTAGATCCCGGATGGAGTCCGGGATGACACTTTTTTTTATATTAAACGCTTATTCCCATTCAAGTGAGCCTGCTGTTTGATATTCTGTCACACGTGTTTCAAAGAAGTTCTTTTCTTTATTTAAATCAGTAGCCTGAGAAAGCCAAGGGAAAGGATTTTCTTTATGGTACTGTTCTGGCAAACCGATACGAGCTAAGCGACGGTCGGCAATATGCTCAACATATTCACTAAACTGTTTTGCATTAATACCCAAAAGACCTTGTGGACAGGCATCATAGGCATAGGTGCATTCAAGCTCAACAGCTTTTTTGATCAAATCGATAATATTGCGTTGAAAATCTGGCGTCCATACTTCAGGGTTTTCAGCTTTTATAGTGTTAATTAAATCACAGCCAAATGCTAAGTGAATACTTTCGTCACGCATAATGTATTCAAATTGTTGGCCGATACCAACCATTTTATTTTGTCTGCGTAATGCAAGCATCATCGCAAAACCGGCATAAAAGAAAATGCCTTCCATGATAACATAGTAGCCTACAAGATCATGCAAGAATTTTTGAATATCTGAACTGTTTTTAATTTCAAAGCGGGGATCAAAGATAGACTTTGTTAAGTTAACCACAAAATCATCTTTTTCTTTAATTGAAGGGATGGTTAAATACATTGTATAGATCTCTTCAGGATCCAACCCAAGAGAATCGCAACAATAAATAAAAGTATCGGTATGCACCGCTTCTTCGTATGCCTGGCGCAGCATATATTGCCGGCATTCAGGGTTGGTGACATGTTTATACACAGCAAGCACAATATTATTTGCGGTTAATGATTCTGCCGTTGCAAAAAAACCAAGGTTCCATAAAATAAGCCGGCGCTCAGAAGGCGTTAAAACGGTGGTTGATTTCCACTGTTCAACATCTTGCTGCATACCAATTTCTTCTGGGGTCCAATTGTTTGCTATCCCATCTTTATAATGCTGGCGGGCCCACGTATAGCGCATAGGAAGAATTTTATT
>JAKAUO010000033.1 GCA_021827715.1 bacterium
AGATCATTGCAACTGATTACTTGTCTAATTTCCGTAGGATGGCCCGCGCTCATATCCTAATGAGCAGTATGGCCCGCCATCCGGAGCTACGAAGTAGCGCAGCATGGTGCCGGGGGCCGGACTCGAATCCTCCTACGCTAAAAGCTTTGGAGGACGGGCCGGCTTATTATAATAACTTTTTATTTCTAAATACCGTTCCAGAACCAGATTTTAAATATTTTTCAAACTCAATAGCTTTATGTTCATTTTTAAATCCAACATATACCTCAACTTCCCATGGAATATATTTTGAAGTATGCAAAGATAATCCCTCATTATGCTCGAAAAGCCGCCTTTTTAAATCAACCGTATAACCAATATATATTTGTTCAGGATATCTTAATGACTTAAGAACATAAACGTAAAACATTTAGATTTTTTATTTAAGAGAAGATCATTGCAACTGATTACTTGTCTAATTTCCGTAGGATGGCCCGCGCTCATATCCTAATGAGCAGTATGGCCCGCCATCCGGAGCTACGAAGTAGCGCAGCATGGTGCCGGGGGCCGGACTCGAACCGGCACAAGGAAACCCTCGAAGGATTTTAAGTCCTTTGCGTCTACCATTTCGCCACCCCGGCGACACTCTATATAGTGTATAATGCTTTAAAGATAAATCAATTTTTTAGTGTAGCCTGGCTGCGTCAGGCGTAGTTTGCCGATACTACTTCGCTACTTACGTAGCTACGAAGTACAGGGCCGGACTTGTCCTCCGAAGCTTAAGCGTAGGAGGAAGGCCCGGATAAGCGAAGACTGGAGGCGGCACCCGGATTCGAACCGGGGATCAAGGATTTGCAGTCCCATGCCTTACCACTTGGCTATGCCGCCTTTATTTTAAATTCTTTATAATAAGCCTGCGCTGCGCATCTTATTTTTCAAATCTTGCGCGCTAATAATGTCAACATCATGCTCTTCATGTTCAGGTGCAGCAACTTCGTGGCTCAAATAACTTTCAGCTGCTGGTCCTTCAATTATATACGAAGGATCATTTTTACTCAACTGAAACCATTCTGCTGTTCCACCTTCAAAAGCATACACCTTTTCAAAGCCCATCTTTTTAAGTTCACGCGCTGCATGGCTACTTGCAGTGCACATATAATTAGAACAATAAAGGATCACCGGCGTCTTTTTATCCCATGTCTGAGCTGCAGTTTCTAAAGAATCAAGATCGACATGAATCGAGCCTTTAATATGAGCATCATCATATAACTCTTTTGAAAGCACATTCACTACATAGAGTTCAGGAGCTTTTGTATTTTTTGTTTCTTCGATTGTTCTAAAACACGCCGGCAAAAGTAGAGAAAGTGTAGCAGCAACTACTAGATTTTTCAATACAAAATATTTCATACATTTCCTTATATTAATATATCCACTGGAAGCAACGGTCCCACCGAATTTTGCTCCAAAAACTGATAGGGTTTTTCAAGAATGAAATAATCATCCAGGAAGTTTCTGGGTCATCCCATGATATCAATCTGAAAATAACTCGTCCATGAATTAATTTTCCATCAATCACCCCCACTTCACGGCAATCAGAACTTCCTAAACGGTTATCGCCCATGCACCAATATTCATTTTCCCCAAGAACAAGATCATAAACATCGATACCACGATCTTGTGGCGTACCTGGTTCTATAAGAACAATATTTCCATCTCTTATAAATAATTTATCATAGGATGTTTTATAAAATGGCTGCGCTTCTGGAGATTTAGTCGTGTCATAACTAATCGGTTGAAGATTTGCGTAATCTGCCCTATTGTACGGATTAAAATTTGCCCATGTTCCTACTTTTACCTGACGCGCCAAGGGATAGGTATTTACATAGGGTTCATTAAGTTTTTCACCATTAATATAAACAACGGTTTTCCCGTCTTCTATGCACCCCTGTACATGGTCACCGGGAATACCGATCACCCGTTTTGTCCAATTCTGAGGCCCCCAAAAAATACCTAATACATACCGCTGCAGGTAATTAACCAGAGTATTTTCTGAATATTCATACGTAGGTTGATTAAATGCAATAATCTCCCCGCGCTGTATTGGTTTGAACCATACGGTCAATTTATCAGAAACAAGGGATTCGCCTACCAATAACGTAGTTTCCATAGAACCTGAGGGAACTTGATAGAGACCAAAAATAAAGGTCCGTATTAAAAAAATAATAACCAGGGCATTGAAAATGCTGATCGTTTCATCAACAAAACGATGCCACGATTTGGGAAAAAAAGAATGTACATATTTCATAAATTAATAACCTTTACGCTAAAAAATAAAAAGGGTTTACTCGTTTTCCATAGACCATAATTTCAAAATGAAGGTGCGATCCATTTTTACCACGCACATTTCCTGTTGCGCCGACCTTGCCCAGAATATCACCTGCACAGAGTTCATCACCTAAGGATACTAAAATTTTTGAAAGATGCGCATAACGTGTGGCAAATTTTTTATTATGCGCAACCACTACTACATTTCCATAGCCACCTGCGTATCCTGCCTGCACCACAACACCTGCTGCGGCTGAGGCAACTGGCGTTCCTTGTGGAGCTGCAAGATCGATTCCTCTATGATATTCCCATTTACCATTAGGATGTTTTCGCGGACCAAAGCCATAACTCAGCCAAAATAATTTTTTTTCAATGGGCCATGCAAAACTCATTTCATGGGCAACATCCTGCGCCTCACTGCCAAATTCTCTTGTTAATGTTAATTGACGCAATGATTTTTTACCACGTTTTCTTTTTCCAAGGAACACCCTATTTTTTTTTGATTTACTTTCTGCTTGCTCATGGGTATTATCCGTATACATACGCATTACTGCATCATGGAGCTTATGCTGTTGTCCTAAGCTTTCAGCTGCTTTTTGCAAATAGGATTGATCACGGTTAACAAGAAGAAAGTTATCTTCTACTGAATCGTTATTATTTTTTTTTTTTTCGATAATCTCTGTTTGCTCGTCTTTGTCTGAATCTTGATTTTCTTCTTGAAGCATCATTCGCTTAAAAAGCAAAAGATAATTATCATATTCTTGTTTAAGCTGCGTTAACTCATCAAGCTCCCGCACAAAAAAACGGTATTCAACAATCAAAAGACCAGTCAACAACACCATGCTGCCAGCAAGCACACCCAGAATTACAAAAAAATATATTGAGCGAAAGAAATTCACTAATATCCTATCCTACTTTGTTTTTTAATATGGGGGTTATTCTACTACACTACCGGATAATTATCAAACCATGCGTGCACACGCGTGCAAAAATCACTATCAGTTTCATCGGCCTGAATGGTTAATGGCTGACCGACATATACGGTCACTTTATTAGAGTATATCAAAAAACTTTTTGGCGGATAGGCTTTTCCCATACCATCTATATAGACCGGAACAACAGGAACGGCTGCCTTGCGAGCAAGTAAGGCAAATCCACACTGAAAGGGATGTACAGTTCCATCATTAAATCGACCGCCTTCTGGAAATATAATGGAATTGCATTGTTGACTTTTCATGAGCATAATACCCAGTAATAAGGTGCGCGCGTCGTGCCGTGGATCATTCTGTGTAATTCCCAGTCCCAATCGGGTAAAAAAAATGCTAAAAATAGGAACGGATGAGAAATGGTCCCAGTAAAACCAAAAATGGGGATTCATACCCTGTAAATATCCCAAGATAACAATATCGGCAGCAGATTGATGATTGGCTACATACAAAGCGGGAAAGGGTGCCTCAAAAGCCGGGTAGATTATCTTAAAGGGTATAAAGGATGTATAAACAAATCCCCTGAATATAAGCGCAAAAAGCCAATATATCAAAAAATTTTTTTGCATATACCTGGCCGGCGTAAGTATAAGTATCACCAATAAAGGAATCCCCAGCACCAGCATCATAGCCGTAAATAACATATAAGAAAAACAGGAGCGAACAACCAAAAATATCTTATTCAGCATAATATAACTCATACTGTTCATGTATCCCCTGAATATACAGCAAAGTAATAAGAGCAATCATAGCAGGATACACCACCATAAGCATACCTACAAAAGCCGCTCCATTTATCAACCAGTACTCAAAAATGGACAAAAGAATCACCAACGCTAAAAAAAAAGGCGCTTTATAGATAATAAAAAGAAAGCTTTTATAAAGTGTATTACAAAAACGCTCCGGCAAAGAATTTTTATAATCATATAAAAAAGAATAGGTCACCAAAGCAAAGCCGGTGATACCACCACGCATCCACAGGGGCACCATCAAAGAGAGCATCATAAAAAAAAGCATGAGAGATACCAGACAGGCAAGATTTTCACTTGAAAAATATTCTTGAATATAGTCATTATTTTTTAGACCCACACTGGGCCGCATAAGATAGACAATGCAAGAAAGCCAGATAAGTACCAGAAGATAGTTAACGGTAAAAAAACCAGCAATTCCTACTCCGGCAACAATACCTATTGCAGACAAACTACCCAACCCCCTATAAAAACGTTGTATCAGCAGTGCGAGTATACCGACCCAACTGGTAAGTGGCACACTTAAAAAGGTGTGCCAGGAAGCTGCCCATACTACTGCTATTTTTTTTAGATTCATATCATGCCTAACAATAAAGCTCTCTGAAATCCGCTATGGATTCGACTACGCTCACTATGAGCGGTCGCTCGCCCTGAGCGACCAGAGTGAGTCGAATGGGTACGAGCGAATAATCTTACTTTAGCAGGTGATATTCTGGTCTTGCAAGAATATAGCTATGCAGTTGGTAACACAGATAAGGCAACGTCCTGCGCTTGATACGTAGGAAGGCCTGGACCAGCGGCTCCCGATAAATTTAATAAGCCGCCTTGCGGCTCCCCACACAATGCCAGATCATTATACACCTGAGCAAAAACTCCTTCGCCCTTTGGATAACATTCGGTTATATCAAGAACTTGAGAACAATTAACCTGTTGATCACAGGTAATTTTATTAACACCGGTAAAACATTTGCCACTTCGTTCCGGATCATTAGGGGAACAATTGGTTGTATCAGGTTGGCAAATATAGCAGGCCACTTTTGCATTTTTACCAAATTTAAGGGATCGCTGGGCAGTATCACTGCCTAAATAAAACATCCTTTTTGGCTTGTCTGGATTGACTATTCTTATATAACCGTTCCATCCAATAGGCGAGGTGGCAATATCATGCCTTTTCTGAAAAACCGTAAACCAACCACACCTATTGGAACTCGGTATAAAATTAAAAATCTCATATCCATTACTATCAATACTTGGTTTCCAACAAACACCCTGACCGCGACCATGCACAATAGGTTCTTGACCAGAGATCTGTTGAAAAACAACCATTGACAAACTTAAGACAGTTATCCATAATTTCTTCATAGCCTATACCTCCTCTTTACATTTAGTACTTTATTACTTACTATCTTACCCTACTGTTATGATAGATATCAATAATTATTTGACTTTTTGCAATTTATTCTTTTATTATGAAGAGTGAAATAGGTTACATGAATGAAAGAAACCAGAAAGAAATGAAAAAGTTACTTATATTAGAATCTCCTGGAAAAATTAAAACGATATCCAAATTTCTTGGGAAAGAGTTTACCATCTTGAGTACCATGGGCCATATCAAAGATTTACCCCAAAAAGAACTTGGGGTTGTTATCAATCCGTCAGCTAAAGATGATGGATCGGTCGATTTAACCTATACCGTTCTTGATAAAAAAGATAAAATCATTGCAGAAATTTGCAAAGCAGCGCGTACCGCCGATGAAATATATTTAGCCCCTGACCCTGATAGAGAGGGGGAAATCATTGCATGGCACATAGCACAAGAAATAGAAAAAGTAGTTAAAAATAAAGAAAAAATACATCGAATTACCTTCAATGAGATTACTAAAACTGCCATTGAAAATGCGCTTAAGCACCCCGGGGTAATTGATGAACATAAAGTTGACGCCCAACAAGCGCGCCGTGTTCTTGACCGTCTAGTAGGGTATGAAGTTTCTCCCGTGCTCTGGCGCAAAATAAGCAAAGGCCTTTCTGCTGGCCGCGTGCAATCGGTAGCGCTCAAACTTATTTGTGACCGCGAAACGGCCATTCGAGATTTCAAGCCTGAAGAATATTGGTCAATTCATGGGCTTTTTGAATATGAAAAGCAAAAATTTAGTGCACAGCTTGCTCAAATAAACAAAAAAAAGGCTGACATAAAAGATGAAAAAACAGCTCATGAGATCGTAAAAAAAGCGCAATCAGGGGCATATATTGTAGAATCTATCAAAGACTCAGCTCGTTCACGTTCTGCAGCCGCTCCATTTATTACCAGTACATTGCAACAAGCTGCTTATAATACGCTCGGCTTTTCTGTGCAAAAAACCATGCAAGTGGCACAAAAGTTATATGAGGGTATTCCTCTAGAAGACAGCTCAACACCTGTTGCATTAATTACCTATATGCGTACCGATTCTCCCCGTATTGCAGAAAGCGCCCTTAAAGAGGCGCGTACGCTGATTAAAGATCAGTTCGGTTCAGAGTATTTACCCGGAAAATCATTGGTCTATGCAAAAGCTGGTGGGCAAGATGCGCATGAGGCTGTGCGTCCGATTTCTGTTGCGGTATCGCCTGATTATGTAAAAAAATTTGCTTCTTCTGATGAAGCAAAACTTTATACGCTTATATGGAAACGCTTTGTTGCCTGCCAAATGAAACCTGCTGAATATGCACAACGTGCCGTTACTCTTGCAGGCGATAATGGGTTGATATTTAAAGTTACTGGCTCTACGTTAATGTTTGATGGGTTTTTACGCGTCTACGCAGAGCCTGAAGAACCGACAAGCGACCAGGAAGAAACGCAGGATCCTGAAAAAATTACTATCCCAAAAAATCTTAAAGAAAAAAGTTCAGTTGATCTTGAAAAGGTTACACCAAAGCAACATTTTACCCAACCTCCTGCTCGATACACAGAAGCATCGCTGGTTAAAGAATTGGAAAAAGAAGGCATCGGTCGCCCGAGCACCTATGCAACGATTATGAAGACTATTCAGACTCGCTCTTACACCTCTTTGGATGCTAAGAAAAAATTTATTCCTACCGAGCTTGGAATGGCAGTAACAAGGCTTTTAAGTGAAAATCTTCCTAAAATTATGAATACTCAATTTACTGCTGTTATGGAAGAAGATTTAGATAAAATTGCACAAGGAACTATGAAGCGTGATACGCTCATTTTTGATTTTTATACGCCTTTTATGCATGATCTTGAAAAATTTCAAGGGGAAAAAGGAAAACAATTAGAAATTACGGATATCACTTGCCCAGAATGCAAAAAAAATAAACTTGCTATACGGTTTGGTAAAACAGGTTCTTTTCTGGGATGCCTCGGCTACCCTGAATGTAAATTCACGAGTAATTTTGAGCGTTCTGAAGACGGCACCATCAAGCTTGTAACTGCTCAAGCTCCAAAATTATTAGACGAGAACTGTCCTCAATGCAGCAAACCATTGCGCAGTATGGTCGGCAGATTTGGTCCTTTTATTGCCTGTTCTGGGTATCCTGAATGTAAATATATTCATACGGTAAAGGCTAACTTCCCGTGCCCTGAAGATAGCGGTGAAGTAATTGAGCGGTCATGGAAAGGTAAAAAATTCTGGGGATGCAAAAATTATCCAAAATGTAAGTTTAGTATCTCAGGCGACATTGAACAAACCATATGCCCGCAATGCAAAAAGCAGCCCTACCTGCTTAAGCGCATTAATAAAGATGAGACTGTTACACTCACCTGCCCTGATAAAAGCTGCGGATATACCAGCACGAAATAGATTACTTATTATAGTTACTTATTGTCCGCATGCTGCACAAGATAACCCACGATTCTCTGGGCAACTGGAGCAGTATAGGTATCAACTATCTGCCGATAGGTAGCAGAAATTGCTTGGACAAAGACAAGCATGAACAGTATCAAACAGCAATTAGCGTAAATTTTCAATAATCTCTTGTGCATTTTCAAGATCTTCTTCTGTTTGACCAATAGCTTCTTTAACATCCTCAAGCGTCTCTTCTAGTTCTTCAACCATGTCTTGAATTTGAGCAATAGCCGTTTGAGCATTTTCAAGCAATTCTGCTAACTCATCAAGGTGCTCATCGACTTCTTCACATGACCCTTGGCTACAGGATTCTTCAGAATAGTCATTCTGACATTCACAGGGTTTATTAGAATTCAATTCTGCAAGTTTCTTTAATAAGGCATCTTTTAAAGCATTTTTTTGGTTATTTTCACACTTATTACACATACTATCTCCATTATTTTAAAAACATATATTATTAATAATCTTAACAATTACTTTAAGTAAAAAGCAAGGTTTTTTTAGAAAAAAATTAAATTTAATATATTCTTGCGGTCAAAGCTATTTTTGCTATAATATTAAAAATAGAAAATATTAATCATTAAATAAAGGGACGCACATGTATAAAAAATATATCATTTTAGGAATACTGGTATCATCGCTTAGGGGCGCTCAGGATGTTCCCTATCCTTTATCGAGGGAGCAACTTTTACAGGCAGCACGAGCAACCAAAATTAAAAATGAGCGGCCATTGAGTGAAAGCGGATCAGAAACATCATCATCAGAAGAAGATGTGGCATTTTCAAAACCTTCTCAAAAAAGCCCCTTTAACGCACAGGCAAAGCGCCGGCAGCGACAAATACGGAAATATAACCAAAATATAACATCCGCTCTTATGCAAAAAAATTCTCCTCAAGCACAGAAGATGGCAGCTCATCTGGGCGTACCCGTTGAAGATGTCCAACTGGCAGCTCAATATATTCGAAATTCCAATAACAAATATACCCAATTTAGCTCAGATGCAGCGCTGGTCACCAGGCTTGCAAACCTTCAACGCAATGCAAAAAAGAAATCTCTAGAAAGAACACAAAAATGGAGGGCCTCCCGTACGTGATAATATAGAAGTAATTATGTAAGAATACTATGAATAAATATATCTTACTTCTTGTAGCAGTTATGAGTATCTCAACAGCTGAAATCACCATTACCTGTCAAGAGAGCGTTAAAAAATATTTTCCAGTATGGGAAAAAACTGAGCAGTGCCTAAAAGAAGAATTACAACCTTTGTATCAAACGATACAAAAGATCACTCAAAAATCAAATGTCTTTATTACCTGTGATCTTACCGTCTCACATCTTTTCAATGGTTCTTTTAAAGGCTATGAGCTTAAGCTAAGCAGTATCCCCGATTGCTTAGATCTATCTGCACACGGCACCCCCAATACCGCACAAGAAAAACTGGGCGATGGTTCGGGTGAATTATTTATTCGACACATAGAGATTGCAAAAAAATATCATCATCGTGGCATAGGGAAAAAATGTATACAATTTTTAGAGAATCAAAAAGTTACACAAGCATTAGAATACAAGGTTATTAAGCTCAAAAGCGGCTCGCCGACAAAAGGCTTTTATGAAAAACTTGGCTTTAGCTTTGACTATAAAGATTATGCTCCAGAATATTATTATTATTTCAAAAAGGTTTTACCCTATGGATAAAAAAATAGTTTACTTTTTTATTACTGTATCTATTCATTATATCTCAACTGAGATTACTATTACCTTCGATGAAACTATAAAAAAATTTTTCCCCAACTCGGCACTCACTGAGATTATGCTTAAAAATAAATTGAAGCCTTTAGAGGACCTTATCAAACAGGTAACCAAGAAAAACAAGGTGCATATTGACCTGGAATTCTATGACCCTGTTCATCATCAAGGCTATGACTTAATTTTGAGAACAAATCCTCAATGTCTTAGACTTAAAGCACACTGCACCCCTTATACATCTCAGGAAAAAGGTAATAACTGGGCGGAACTTGCCATTGAACAAATTACTGTTCAAGATATGTATCAAAGTAAAGGAATCGGAAGTTCTTGTATAGAGGTGTTTGATAATCCAGAAATTGCGAAGGCTTTAGGATATCGCGAAATTTCATTGGATAGCATGCAAGACGCCAAGGGTTTTTATAAAAACCTTGGGTTTACTTGTACCTATGAAGATGAGTATACCTGTTTATATTCCAAGCGAATTAAAGGCGCTTAGTTACCACTTAAAACAGGTCTCGATTTCTCCGCCAAAATCGCCCCGTTCATCACGCATACTCCGAATGGTAAGTTCATCTAATGGTTTATAAGCAACTTCTATTAAAGTATCTTCAGACAAACTAAAATTTTGTTGAATAAGGCCGCTTAAAGTATCATTTACTTCAATAGCAAGTGCTCCGCGCAGGCCACCCCTACTTGTTTGATCACTAAAGCGTGGCACAATTTTTACCTTCTCCAAGGGCCTGAGCCAACCTTTGAACGTATCAAGAAGCCCCGAGGATTCAGCATTGCCTCCGACAATGAGTTTTTCAATTAATCCTGCAGATGAAAAGGGCATAACCAAAGAAAGTGAATTATCCGGAGAACCTCCTAATAAAAGGCCAATAATCTGTTCTTCTTGCAAATTCGGCAATGAGTGAAGCGTAACAATCGGGTGGCGTGCAGTGCCATGCACATGCATGGTTATACTATAATTTTTAATATTTGCCGTAGCACTCAGTTCAATGGCCGGATCATCGAGTTCATTATTAACAAAAAATATTTTACCATATTGTATTTCTAAAGGTTTATAAGGAAAATTAAATGAACCATTTACTATTTCAAGGCTTCCATATAATTGCGGTTCAACCAGATTGCCTAATACGTGCACCTTAATATGCGCACGCGCCTTTAAAAAATCAGTTTTAATATCAACCGGTTCATATGACTGCATCAGTAAATCTATATCGGTCATTTTTGCCAACGGATGATTAACAAAAGCATTTAATGCCGCAGAAACTACTGCACCACCCACACCACCGGCAAAAGGGTTATTCCGTATATAACACTTTTTTATGGTACAAATTCCCTGAATCTTAGAACGTTCATCGTGGTGATAATTGATAACAAAGGCCCCGGAAAGATGTGCAAAAAAATCTTTTGCATGATTTATAAAAAAATCTTGCACGGTAAACGGAACATGCGCAGATTGAATATGCCTATGGTCATCACCCAGTATACAGGTGCTTAAACCGCTGTGCAGGGTGCCACGATCTGTTTTTAACGTTGTCTGCTCAAAAAGTATCAAAGTATCATGGGGATAATAATGAGCGGTTGTATGAACGGAGCGTAAGAAATTGTAGGTGTAGGGTATACGAACTTGCAACTCCGCAACATCCAATGTAGTAAACCATTGTTTTGAAAGTCGGCCGCCAGAAAAAGTAAATGGTGTTTTAAACCCTAAAAGCTCTCTATATTTTAAAGTCTTATCAAGAATATTTTCAGGCAATTTCTTAAAAAGCTCGTAAAAAAAATCAGTTGCTCCTTGTAACTCATAACGCTCATCAAAATAAATCATTACACTGGTGGTATGCCCTTTATTATCACGTAACGTAAAGGCGACATGATCAGATTCTTTTTTATACTTGATACCAATAGATGCAGGTTCTGAACCTGCGCAGTGCATCGTCAGAAAAGCATCTGCGTGACCATCGGTGGTTACCGTGAGCATCCCTAAGGGGGTTTCTAAAAGACACGTATAATCATCACTATGGGTCAACTGCAGCTTCAGATCATGATCATTACGGGAAAGAACAATACTCTGAGTATCTGCAGTAAGTTCTGCCTTAATCATAGCTGCATGGAATGATTCATTAAATGGATCACGAAGAGCGAGTGTGCCATTCACGCGAGTAAGATCCTTCTTTGTAATAGTATCAGTAACATTGTTTATAGATACGTCTAGATCTTTTAAAAGAATCTCATCTTTATACATGAGTTTGTCTTGCTTAAGCGTAAACCCAAAGTACTGCTTATCCCCTTTTAATTCAATGGCGCCTGCAAGTGTGCATTCCAAAAATCCCAATGCTCCTGAAGATAATGAAATCCGAGCTTTGGGAATGTATACTTGCGGAATAATAGGCACTATACCCACTCGTTCACGTGTAAACGCTTTAATGTGGTCAGCAATAGCCAATGCGCCTTCCTTAATAGATGAATGAAGATGCATGTCGTCAGCGATAAGGGTTAAATGAGCTTCTTTTTTGTTAAAAAGCTTGGACCATGAAATTTTTATGGTGATCGTGCCAGCGGTCCAAAACCAATCAGCGCCCGATGGCGGTAAAACTATCACATCAGCTAAGGTAATGATGCCCTGAAGCAAATCTACCTGCAAGACACCCGCGGTAAAATTGCAGTCAAATGCCCCGCTTGATCGCGTGCATATCTGTTGTTCTAAAAATTCACGCACTTCGGGATCATACATGATAATTAGTAAACAACTGCCACCAGTTATTCCCAAAGCGACCAAAAACGATGCAATGAATCTTACTAATATTTTTGCCATATATTATTTTTGTATCGATAAACACGAATATGTGAAAATGCGCTCACCGGTGTTGTAACGGCATATTGCGTTTGACCATCAGTTATGTACATTGTTCCTGCTTGCAACGTACCATCTGGATGGGCAATAATGGCACCTTCAGTGAAAGTAACCGGATTGGTGATCAACTTGTTGGGGGACGATGGCGGTCCATAGACATTCGATAATACACCAATGCGATAACCAGAAGTGAGTGTATAGGTTTCGTGATTAAAAGTAAGAGTAGAATTGTATGCATTTACCATAAGATGCTGTTTATTTTTTAAACAGCGTGCACGCGTTGCTGCAGTATGGAATAATACCCGCAGTTGCGCAGCATCATGGGAAAATGAAACGTTTTTAAAGGACGTATACGTTATAAAACCGATGGTTGAACATACCATAACAATAACCATGATTAACAAAAACTCAAACAACATAAACCCCTGCTGCATTATTCAAGACTTTCTTGATTCGTTGCAACAGATAATACTTCTTCTATCGTTGTAAGCCCCTTTTTAATTTTTTCTATACCATCATGGATCAATAAGGTCATACCATCTTTTAATGCAGCCTCTTGTATTAATTTAGTATCGGCGCGTTCAATGGTAAGTCGGGCAACTGCATTGGACATGGTCATAATCTCAAAAAGGGGAATACGGCCGTTATAGCCATTATTTAAGCAATCTTTACAACCAACGGGCTTATAAAAGGTAATTTTTTTCGCTTCGCCTTCTGATATACCAATACGCTTAAGGACCTCAGGGGTGGGTGTATATTTTTCTTTGCATGACTCGCATAACTTTCTGACCAGCCGTTGCGCCATAATTGCAACCACCGATGATGCAATTAAAAAGGGTTCAATGCCCATATCAATAAGTCGTGTGATACTTGCCGCTGAGCTATTAGTATGCAACGTTGTCAAGACTAAATGCCCCGTAAGGGATGCTTGAATAGCAATTTGCGCGGTCTCTTGGTCTCGCGTTTCACCGATCATAATAATATCAGGGTCCTGCCGTAAAATTTCACGTAACGCGGCAGCAAAGGTAAGGCCTATTTTATCTTGCACTTGCACTTGTCCAATACCAACCATTTGGTATTCAACCGGGTCCTCAACGGTAACAATGTTAACATCGGGACTATTTAATTTATTTAAAATAGCATATAGCGTAGAAGTTTTCCCCGAACCTGTCGGACCTGTTACTAAAATAATGCCATTCGGTTGTTCAATAGATTGTATTAATACTCGATAGTCACGCTGACTTAACCCTAATTCATCAAGCTGTTTAAAAGTTTTTGCCTTATCTAAAAGACGCATTACTACCCGTTCACCATACACGGTGGGGAGCACGGAAACACGGATATCAATAGCCTTGTCTGCAATTTTAATTTGAATACGGCCACCCTGAGGATGGCGCTTTTCAGCAATATTCATATTCCCCATAATTTTTATACGCGAAATAATAGCTGCTTGTGCACGCTTAGGTGGGACAATACCCGGATATAAAATACCGTCTATGCGGTAACGAACACGTAACTCTTTTTCAAAGGGCTCTATATGGATATCAGAAGCACCCTGTTTTACGCCTTGATAAAGGATATGGTTCACTAATTTAATAATGGGGGCTTCACTTGCCATACCCAGAATATCTTCTTCGTTAATGGCAGCAAAATCAAGATCCGAAGAGAATTCTTTTTCTTCTTCAAGACCTTCTATAACTTCTTTACTACTTTCGTAGGGATAAAATTTATTAATTGCTTCTATAATGACTGATTGCGGTGCAACAGCCAGATTATAAGGTATTTTCAATAACAGACTTAATTCATCGAGTGGCTGAAAATTGAAGGGATTTGCAGATACAAGAGTAACCGTGTGTTGTTCCCCTAATGTAAGCGGTATGATTACTTGCTCTCTTAAAAATTTTAACGGGATCTGAGAGATAATCTCGGGATCCGTCATCTGTTCAGTAATATCTGGAAGATAGGAGCATTCAAATTTTTCTGCCAATGCTTGGGCTAGTTGTTGCTCATTAATACCAAAATCTTTAGCACATTTAAAAAAAGTGTTTGATTTTTCATCGCACGCGGCAACCAGCGCATCTGCCTGTTGTTTCGTAATAAAGTTTCTGTCTAAAAGAATTTGAACAACACTTTTTTTTATCATAAGAGAGACCACCCTAGGCTTTCAAAAAAACTTACTGCCTTTAAGCTTAGCCTACTTTTTTTTATGACACCAGAATTCTAAATAGTGTTGTCTAAAATTGCCTGACGATATCTTTTCATAAGATTAACCATAAAGCGCACATTATGGATGGTTGCAAGCGTATAGGCCGTAAGTTCATGTGCTTTAAAAAGATGGTGCAGATACGCACGCGAATGAGTGATGCAGACATAACAATCACAGGTGGAATCAATAGGGGAAAAATCTTGCTTATAGCGTCCCCGTTCAATGGTAATATTACCCTGCGTGGTATATAAAAGACCATGTCGTGCACATTTAGTAGGATGTGAACTATCAAAAGTATCAATACCTAAAGGTATCGCTTGCTGTAAAGAGGGTAAATCAGCAATGCCCAAAAGATGGTTCGGCTTATCGCTGCATAACTGAGGCATAAGCACGGTAAGCATCTCAATCATCTCTTGGCGATTTTTCCCAAGGCTCCCACCAATAGCAAATCCATCAAAAGGTAAGCTGCTTAAATAGTTACAACTTGCTGTTCGCAACAGCGGGTCGATACCACCATGAATCACCGCATACATTGACTGGTACCCGGGATTTTTAAGATGTTCATCTAATGACCTTTTTTCCCACCTATGTGTCCGGTCCAAAGATTTTCTTAAACTGGATTTTTCTACATGATAAGGCGGCAATTCATCCAAGGGGATAATAATGTCAGCCCCGAGATTTTTTTGCGCAGCCACAGAACTTTCTGGGGTAAGCATAATTAATGCACCATCACGATACGAACGAAACAGCACCCCCTGCTCAGTAATTTTTTTTACGCTACCTTCATTTTTTTTAGTACCGGAACTTTTTAATTCCTGATGCACTCCGCCATACGCAAGGCTAAATACTTGAAAGCCGCCAGAGTCAGTGATTAAAGGTCTTGAGCGTTGCATGAAGATATGCAAACCACCTGCAGCAGCTACTACATCAGCACCTGGATGTAACATCAAATGGTAAGTATTACAGAACATTAAATCGATATCCAAAGCATTAATATGCTCTGAGGTCAATGCTTTTAATGAACCATTCGTAGCAACGGGCACAAAGCCGGGTGTTTCTATAATACCATGCGTCGTATGAATTCTGCCGACACGTGCACGTGATTTTTTTGATTGATGCACTATCTCAAAACGTAGCATGGCCCGTCCATTCTAAAACTTTTTTGCAGACAACCAGTAACGGCGTCATACACAAAATAGTTACCGCTTTAATGAGGTAACTTACCAAAATAATCTCTGAGATATTATCAACTAATCCCGAAAGTCCAAGTACCGTAAAAAGAACGGTATCAATAAACTGGGTAAAGAGTACCACGCCATAGTTACGCAGAATAAAATATTTTCCTTTAAAGTAAGTATGCGCACGGTCATAGAGCCAATACTCAATGCTTTGAACCGTTACATAAGAAAATAATGATGCCGCTAAAATTCTTGGCATAGGTTGCAAAATAGCTATAAAATGAAGTTGCTGCGTATCAAAAAGTGATGGCGCGTACGCAAGCTGAGTATAGGCAATAAAGGTATAAAAAAATACCGCCCAAAAGCTGATAATAATACTTGTTCGAGCTGCAGAAGAGCCACAGTATTCACGCAATAAATTAATCCCCAATACCGCGCCGATACCTAATGCGTCAGTGCTGGTGGCATTTAATCCAAAAAGAGTTATTTGCTTGGTGACAAACAGGTTCATGAGCACGACATGCAATGAAATTAATGCCATGAGTGCAGCAGGGCAAAGATATAACGAAAAGACCACGCTTGCCGCTATTGCAAAAATTTCTAGAAAAAATATACCCTCATTGACCATTGACAACAAATCCTATTATTTTTTTTGGTTTTTGTATCTGCACTGGTATCGCTCCGGATCTTTTAAATTCTAATGGCGCAGGCGCTGCTGCAGTCACTTCAGCCTTGGCTCTTTTATCAAAAGGAATTCCATTGTGCATTCTTGGGTTATGGCTATTGTGCATTCTTTGAACGCGCTTATCGCTCATTGCTTTTTTGAGCCTAACACCACGAGATGCTTCAACCGCCTCGTCATTATCCGCGTCAAAATAATCTGCCAACCGAGGCGATGCTGATTTTAATTGGTCTTGATCACTATTCAGGTAACATTGCCCAAAAAAACCTCCTAATTCTTCCAATTGATCATCAAGCTTGTCATCTAACGGCCACGGAAGTGATTCGCTGCGTGAAGAAATATTTTTTCTGGATGAACTTTCTTTCATAAATAAATAATCTTCTTCGCATTCATACGCTGGTGCCGATGAGCTTCTTAACAGAATTTGACTATTTTTTTGTGCAACGGCATTGACCACATCAAAATAGGAAACTTCATTATCGCTATTACTTGAAGAATGCTCTGCGTCAAAAGCATCTAATCCCAATAAAAAAATCGTCGATAGAAAAAATATCTTTTTCATATATCACCTAACTACGTTTAAAACTATATCTACTATCAGGATTACCCATAAAAGACCATCTATACGGTCTAATAAACCACCATGTCCCGGCAAAAGATATCCAGAATCCTTGATCGCGACCCTGCGCTTTAAATAGGATTCAAAAAGATCACCACAAAAAGCGAGAATTCCGACTAACATTCCTGCTGCAAGAAGATAAAGTATGCCAAAATAAAGGCTTTTTTGCAAAAAATATCCTGCCAGTACGCTTACAAAACTTGCAGATACTACCCCGCCGATCAAACCTTGCATGGTTTTGCCCGCACTCAGGTGCGGTGCAATGTGCCAGGTCCCAAAAAGATTACCAAAAATATATCCCCCCGTATCATAAGCAGCTACGGTGACAACAGCCCACAGCCATAAAGGGGAATGGGTAGTATACACATGAATAAGTGCTAAAAAGGGCACAACCGGGTACCAAGGTGTGAGCCACCACAGGTTAAAACGGGGCCATTCTACACATAGTATATACAGCAGTACAAGAGCGAGAGCCATTACAAAATAGAGCTTGGACATGAATACAAACAGCAATAAAGCAGCAACAGCAAGTATAAGCGCTGTAATGGTGCGAGGTAAAAGATCCTTCATAATATAGTCTCGCTACCGGTAAAAGCGTTGGGGATAAAATTTATTGAAAAAGTATTGTTTTGCATATTCGGTTCAACAAGCGCTACGTCAAAACGCAATACATGCTGGGTATAACTGTTTCGTGCAGCATACTGCAATGCAGTAACAATAATTTTACGCTGCTTTGCTTTATCAACCACTAATGAAAGGTTAAAATAGTGCGTGCTGCGCATTTTAACTTCAACAAATGCCACTACTTGTCCTTTGCGCGCAATAATATCTATCTCACCACTTTTAGTAGAATAATTACGTGCGCATATGTGGTACCCGTGCTGCACTAAATAATCGGCTACCAGCTGTTCAGCAGTATAACCGCGCCCTTGAATTTCTGTCTTCACGAGGCATTCCCCGCTAAAAGTGCTGCGGCCTTCATTAAAAGAGTATATTTTTCACTATACTTTTCTGGATCAACTTCACGGAGGTGAGCATACAATTCCACCAAAGCATCTTTAGTTTCAGAGCTGAGCCTTTTTTGTGCTTCAAGGAGTTTTTCAAGGATATAAGCAAGTCGCATTGCTGCAGAGATCAAAGAATCGTTATCCTGAAATACTTCATATTTTGAAAGATAAAAATTCATACGTAATAATTCTGCTTCAAAAAGTACTTTGTAACAATAATCTTCAATGGCTTCAAGGCTTTCTGCATAGACAGCCCTATCAGAAAATTCTTTATTAAATTCCTGGACCAGCTTTAAAGTTTTTTCTGTGAGTTCTTGATCATGTTCTGCATCACAGCAATCCCAGTAATGCGCTAATATCAGGCGATAGGAGGCCTCTTTTTTGGATGCTACCCCTGGATATTCTCTCAATAGTTTCTCATACAGCTCACGAGCCTTTTCCAATCTGCCTAATGAAAGTTGAATGGTAGCATATTCATATAAACAATCTGCTTTTTCCTGATAATTATCGCTCAGCTTTAAAATATGGGTAAGTGTCTTTTCTATCAGCTCCACATCACCCTGCTCTTCATAGTAAATACGTGCGGCACGTACTTCTTGAATGTTCATATTTTTAATGTTTTTCCTAATCGCCTGTAAAGGATCAACCGCTTTATCTGCATAAAGCTGCGCGCCCCCTGTTTTATAGATGGTTTTATACGTTTCATACGGCTTTTTAAAACAGCCAGGCACAAACACTAAAACAAGCCCACATAAAAATATTTTCTTCATTGTCATATATACCTATTTTAAAAAAGAAGACACTTTGAGCGTACCATCTTGGCAAAAAGCTGTAAATCGAGATAAACTAAGATGACTTAGATCCCGGATCAAGTCCGGGATGACACTTTTTTAAATTATACCTATGAACAAACAAGAAAAAAAAATAATCCGCGATCTTCACCATGCAAAAACCAGAAAACCCACGGGACTTTGTCTGGTAGAAGGGCTTCGCTGCGTAACCACTTTTTTACATTCCAAGCACGTATTGCGCACTCTTTACCTGACAGAACAGGCTCTTACGCAAGCACCTGATATTTTAAAGAAATGCCATTACACGGTGATCCCGCAATCTGATATGGAACAGGTAAGCGCGGCAACCACACCCAGTGGCTTTTTGGCAATTTTTGAAATTACTCAAACCTCTGCTCCGCTTGGTCCCGGTCTAGTATTGGCACAGCTACAGGACCCAGGAAATGTCGGAACCCTTATCAGAACAGCAGTAGCGCTTACTAGAAAAACGGTAGTGTTCGTAGAAAGTGTTGACCCCTGGAGCCCCAAAGTTATTCAATCAAGTGCAGGTACCATCGCCCGGGCGAATATTCATGAACTTTCCTGGCACGCATTAAAAAAACAAAAAAACTCAATTCCCCTTTTGGCACTCGTAACGCAACATGGCCAACCACCATCAGCGCAAGATGACGCCGCACTCTTTGTGGTCGGCAACGAAGCCCAGGGAATACCTGCACCATGGATTAAAGAATGTGACGGAAAAATCACGCTACCTATGCCAGGCAACACCGAAAGCCTTAATGCTGCTGTTGCCGGTTCAATCGCTTTATATATGACTCTTTTATCGAAATAAACTATTGTATGAGCTCAGCCAAATTATCATTACGATCCGCTATATTTATTAACCTTAACATTATTTTAGGAACCGGAATTTTTATCAATTCGGTACTTCTTGCAAGGCATATGGGGCCTTGGGGTGCAGCCACTTATCTATTGATCAGCACCCTACTTTTGCCCTTAATTCTTGCTTTAGCCTCATTAGTAACCATCCATAAGGGCGGTTCTTTTTATGATTACGCAGCCCCCCTACACCCTTTTATGGGATTTATGAGTCAATGGAGTTATTTTGTAGGCAAGATGGCAGCCTGTGCTTTAGGTGTTAATATTTTTGTTTCGTTAATGAAAACCATTTTTATCCCCTTAAGCGGCTACTCCACCCTGGTGCTTGATAGCCTGGTCATTATATTTTTTATCGCATTGAATATGCTCAATTTGCGTATTAATAGATCAATTCAAATTCTTTTTTTTACCCTTAAAATGATCCCCATACTCTTTATTATATGCGCGGGGCTCATGTTCTTTTCGCCTGAACATTTAATTAATACGTCACTTGACTGGAACGCCCTTTTTGTAACCATCCCCTTTGCACTCTATGCTTTTACGGGGTTTGAGGCTACCTGCTCATTGATACACACTCTTGAACATCCCCAAAAAGATGGGCCAAAAGCAATCCTTTATTCGTATGGTTTAAGCGTCCTTATTGCAGTACTATTTCAAACGTTGTTGTACGCATTGGTAGGTCCTGAGCTACAACTTTCTGGAACTTTTTTAGAAACCTTCCCTTTGGTTTTTAAAAAAGTTTTTTCAGACTATTCCACGCTGGGAATTTTATTAATACATAGCGCCATTGCCTGTTCTGCTTTAGGGGCAGCTTATGGGGTCATGTTTAGTAATGCATGGAACCTTTTTACCCTTGCAGATAAAAAACTCATTATCGGCAACCAACTTTTTGGTAAGCTCACCCTACAGGGTGTACCTTATATGTGTGTTATTGCAGAAGGCATTATTGCGCTCACCTATCTTTGGTACACGAGTGCCGATCAAGTAACCTTACAACAAATAAATACTCTTGCGTTAACCACTACCTTTACCCTGAGTGTTTTGGGTCTGATTGTATATCAATTACGTAACTATGGATCTGCAACATTAATAAGTATAGGCGCAAGTTTAAGTTGTATGCTGCTTTTAGGTTTCTTGCTTAAAAATTTTATCCATTACCAAAGCATTCCCAGCTTACCATTTCTTATATTTATTGGCCTGGGAGCACTCAACTTCTTAACGAATTTTAAGAAGCATCAACGCGCATAAGCAGGCAATAATGGTCATAATAGTTGCACGTACGGTAATTTTCATTTCAGGCCACCCTAATTTTTCATAATGATGGTGAATGGGAGCTAGTTTAAAAAGGCGTTTTTTAAAGAGCTTATATCCGGCAACTTGCATAATAACTGAAAACGTCTCTCCCACAAAAACCGCACCTGAAACTGCCAAAAGCAGTTCCTGTTTGGTCATCAGCGCAATCATAGCCAAACTGGCACCTAATGATAAGGCGCCCACGTCACCCATAAATATTTGAGCCGGGTACGTGTTATACCACAGAAAACCCAAGCATGCGCCAATGAATATAACCGCAATAATGGCAATTTCTGCAGTGCCTACAAACGGAATATGTAAATAATGGGCAAAGATAGCATGACCGGCACAATAGGCAATTAATGAAAATGTTGCAAAGTTAGGCAATAATGCACCTACTGCTAACCCATCTAAACCATCAGTTAAATTTACGGCATTGCAGGCGCCTACCAGCACAAAAAGCGCCCATGCATAATAGAAAATTCCTAAATCAGGGTTAAGGTCCTTAAAAAGGGGGATGCAGACGGTGGAAAGCGGATGTAGCAGATAATGCCATAGCCACAACACAAATGAACCTGCTGCCAACTGTGCACACCATTTGTGAAACTCTGAGATGCCTTTTTTATAGCGGATCTTGCTCCAATCGTCCCAAAACCCAATAGCGGCAAATAAGATGAGTGTCACCAGCAAAAGAAGAACATGTGGTTGAAAAATATCGCACCACAAAAGCATAGTACTGATGATCACACTTACAATAAACAGCCCCCCCATGGTGGGAGTGTTATGTTTTGCTTGATGATTTTCAGGCGTGTATTGGCGCACTCCTGAACGAAAAAATTTTTTTGATTGTTCTATAAACCAAGAACCAACTACAAATGAAAGCAAAAGAGCCGTTAAAAAGGCTGCCATGGCGCGGAAGCTGGTCGATTCAAAAACACGTAAAAAACGTGCCTGGGGCTGCAAAAAAACAAGAAGATGATAGAGCATTATATCCTTTGTGGCATAAAAACAGAGTTGAGTGTAAACTAAGACAGTTTACGTAAAAAATTTAATTTCAACAAAATTATAAAAAAATTATGGAAAAAAAGTACGACCATCAGCTTCAGGAACCCCGTCTTAAAAAATTATGGAAAGACCATGCTGTTTACCAAATGGCGCAAAAGGAACTGGATAGTCGACCACTTTTCAGTATCGATACCCCACCACCAACCATTTCAGGCGCACTACATATCGGCCATATCTTTTCTTATACGCATACTGATCTTATTGCGCGTTACAAACGGATGAGCGGCAACGCAGTATTTTATCCGTTTGGCTTTGATGACAACGGATTGCCGACTGAACGTTTTGTTGAAAAGAAAAAGGGCGTAACCGCTTTTAGCATGGGCCGCTCTGCATTTATTGAACTCTGCCTACAAGAAACAAGTGCTGTTGAGCATACGTTTCAAGAACTTTTTGAAACCATGGGCCTTTCTATTGATTGGAACCATGTCTATTCAACCATTGATGCACAAACACGTACCTTGTCCCAGAAATCATTTATTGAATTGTATAATAAAAAATACATTTACCGAAAACAAGAACCGGCGCTCTATTGCACCACGTGCTACACCTCTGTTGCACAAGCAGAGCTTGATGATGCTGAAAAAGAAACCTTGATGACCACGATCTCTTTTAGGGCAGACGATGGCGCAGCGTTACCTATTGCTACCACGCGTCCAGAATTTTTAGCGTCATGCGTAGCGGTATTGTATAACCCCCAAGATGCACGGTATGCGCATCTTAAGGAAACGTATGCCACCGTACCATTATACAACGTCAAAGTCCCCTTATTAGCAGAAGAGACAGTTAAAATAGACAAAGGAACAGGACTTGTGATGTGTTGCGCTTTTGGTGACAGTTCCGATATAGAATGGATAAAAAAACATGCATTACCTTTTACCCAAATCTTGCAAAAGGATGGCCGATTTTCAGCAGATGTGTCACTCATTGGCAGCTTAAAGGTAAAACCGGCGCGCGAAAAAATTCTTACAGAGCTTGCAGCGCATGGGTTGATTACAGAACAAAAACAGATGCTCCATTCGGTGAATATTCATGAACGGTGCAAAAATGAGATTGAATTTTTAAATCTGGCGCAATGGTTTATTGATATTAAATCGCATAAGCAAGACTTTTTTGATATGGGTGGTCAAGTTTCTTGGCATCCTGGGTATATGAAATCTCGGTATGACAATTGGGTGGAACATATTAATTGGGATTGGTGCATATCACGCCAACGCTTTTTTGGAATACCTTTTCCCTGCTGGCACTGTACTGACTGCGCAGCAGTTATTATAGCAGAGCCGTCACAACTTCCTATTGACCCACAAGAAACTGCATATAACAAGCCATGCCCTGAATGTGGCGGCACACAAATTGTTCCTGATATGGATGTTATGGACACCTGGAACACCTCATCATTAACGCCTTATCTGTGTGAGCAACTTTTTAAGAAAGCTCATAGTACCAGTAAACCATTTTTGCCGATGAGTATGCGGCCCCAGGCGCATGATATTATTCGTACCTGGGCGTTTGATACTATCGTCAAATCTTGGATGCATAATAAACACATCCCATGGCGCGATATCGTTATTTCGGGCCATGTGTTAAGCACTGAAAAACAGAAAATTTCTAAATCGCAAGGCAACAGCCCCTTAGAGCCAGAAAACCTTCTTAAGGTTTATCCTGCAGATGTGATACGGTATTGGACCGCTGGTGCACAATTAGGAACTGATACCGCGTTTGCAGAGAACCAATTTAAAATTGGCCAACGCCTTATGGTGAAATTGTGGAACGCCTGCTTGTTTATTAAAGAGCATGCGCAAAAACAGCAGATAAATCAGCCACATGATCCGCTCAATCAATGGATTTTGCATAAAGCAACAATAACATTTACGGCCTATCAAGAAGCCTTTGAAAAGTATCAATTTCATAAAGCGCTTGAAATAATAGAACGCTTTTTTTGGAACGATTGGTGCGATAATTATTTAGAGTTGGTAAAGGATCAATTTTTTAACCCGGATTGCTATACTGCATCACAATCAAATGAAACTCGTGCAGTATTGCACCATATTGGCTATGAACTGATTCAATGGTACGCACCCTTTTTGCCCTATATAACGGATGCAATTTACCAGGACCTCTATCGTACCGAGCAAGAAAAACCATCGATTCACCAGACGCAGTATAATTCTGAGCAGCAACAATTTAGTTTTCCAGACTCAGTAAATACCATCGAATTATTACTTAAGGCAGTATCACAGGTACGTAAGCTTAAAACTGACGCTACGCTTTCATTAAAGACAGACATTGAGACCCTTACTATTTCCTGTGATAATGGTACACAAGAACAATTGGGCTTAGTGGAAAAAATATTAGCAGGCGTCGCACGCAGCAAGTCTATTGTTTACACACGGGAAACGCTTGAACAGAAGCTCACGAATATGGATGACAAATATGATGCGGTTATTGTAGTATGATTCATATAAAAAATAGCCAACGGAAAATAACCATAGAGATAGATCTTTTAAAGAAAGATTTGGAAACCATTTTGTCAGCATTGAATTATGCAGACTTTGATATCTCTGTTCTTATTACCACCAACAAAACCATCCGTACCTACAACCGCGATTATCGCAATAAAGACAAAGCAACCGATATCTTATCATTCCCGTATCACCCAGAACTTATAACAGGCAAACGGATAAAAGTACGGGAAGAAGAAGACAAGAACTTGGGTGATCTTATTATTTCAGCAGAGTATGTTGTTAAAGATGCGGAAGAACTTAAAGTACCATTCCCACAACGCATGAAGCGTTTACTGGTGCACGGGGTGTGTCATTTACTGAATTACGACCATATCGAAGATGCAGATTGGCGACGCATGCGGGCAAAAGAAGCGTTTTTGCTTAAAAAGATAGGCTATACCTATCCCCTATAAATGCTCGATAATATCGCGTTGGGCAACTTTGGTTTCATTGCCGGTGATCATATTTTTAATGGTTGCCGTGCCACTTGCCTGCTCATCAGCACCGAGTAAAATAGCCCATTGAGCACCCATTTTATCTGCCGCTTTAAACATACTTTTAATAGACGTTTTATCTAAAATAATATCGGCACATTTATGATGTGCATGTAACATCTGCACAATATGCAATGCCAATGGTTGCTGTTCAACACCTAATGGAATTACTACGCAGAGCGCTGGTTCAATCTCTTGAATCTGTAACGCTCCTTGCGCTTCCAGCAACAGTTGCAGGCGTTCCATACCCATGGCAGCGCCAATAGAAGGATAATCTTTAGCTGCTCCTACTGCCGTTGCAAGCGTATTATACCTGCCCCCGCCACAAAAAGTATTTTGCGCGCCCAGGCCTTCAGAATCGATAGAGACAAATTCAAAGACCGTTTTATTATAATAATCAAGCCCACGAACAAGCGTTGGCTTAACTGAATAGGATACAGAAAGTTCTTCAAGCATGTTTTTTAGTTGTTGCCATTCAAAAGCAGATTCCTGGCACATGGTATCAATAATAGTTGGTGCATTTTTATACAGTTCCTGACAACTTTGTTGCTTGCAATCAAACACCCGCATACTATTGGTGTTCATGCGGTGTTTACATAAATCACAGAGTGCCGTTATATTTTTTTCTAAAAATTTCTTCAGAACCTTTTGGTACTCAGCTCGATCTTCACGCGTACCCACATAATTAATAAGTAATGCATAGCCCTGTAATTTTAATACATTACTAAAAAAACTATCAAACATCGCTAAAAAAAGAGCATCCTGCAATACTGATTCAGAGCCGATTACCTCGATACTCATTTGATGAAATTGCCTATAGCGCCCCTTTTGAGGACGTTCGTGCCTGAAGGCCGGTCCTACAGAAAATACTTTCCAAGGGGTATCTTGAATACCCGCATTCACAAAGGCGCGCATGATACTCGCAGTAAGCTCCGGACGTAGACACATTTTTTCATGGGTGACCAGAATCTCACTATTCCCGCTCTCCCTGAGCGAAGTCGAAGGGTCATTTGCTGGAATAACCAAATACATTTCTTTACTTACTACATCAGTTTCAAGACCCAATGAGCGTTTAAAAAGATCCAAAGGTTCAATAAGTGGTGTTGCTACCTCATGAAAATGATATTCAATAAAATGTTTTTTTGCCTGAGATACTATCCCGTTATATACCGAAAGGTTAAGAAAATCTTGGGTCCCCTTAATACGCGAAATCATGCACAGCCTCTTAAAAATATCTTTCATTATGCAAAAAGTATCATAAGTACCAGGATATATTGACTTTAATTAAAATGCCATAGTAAAACTTAAGTATGTTCCAGCATTATTACTTTAAAGGAGATGTATGAATTTTAGACTATCGCGTTGCTTAGGCCTACTTGCTCTTACTGCAACTGCTGCCGAAAGCTAGATCG
>JAKAUO010000020.1 GCA_021827715.1 bacterium
CACAGCGATTACTCGCTTCCTCAAATCAATACTTAATTCCATAATTCTCATTCTCCTCTTTAGGAGCTAAGTTTATCAGATTTAATAATATCTTGCACCTGAGAATGTCTTAGTGGATCATGCTATATAGATCAAATACCCCGCGCCCACTACGCCCATGGCATCAGCCAATGTATAAAGGTCGTGAGCGCCTCTTTTGCGATATAGTTTCATTTTTGCTAATATCTGCGTATCACTTAACTGATTTTCATACTCTTTGAGCATTCGTATCTCGGCTATAACATTTTCTAAATCACAAACATTCATGCCTTTACTATAAGAAACTAATTTCTCGATGGTAGCAGGTTCAATTTCCAATGTATAATCTTGAAGGAGCCTATCCAAAATTCTTTTTCTCATCGTTGAATCCAATGGCCCGATTTTCAATCGTTGACGCTCAGAAAAATGGCTTACAAAAGCGGGATCTAATTTTTCATACGAATGGGCGGTGCACACAATACAAATCCGAGGATCATTCTTATAGATATCCAGATAATAACTTAATGTTTGTAATGCTTTAATACGGTGATTCAAAAGATCAATGTGTTCTAAAACTATGATCACCGGTTTGTCAGTTTTTTGAGTCATCAACAAAGCATCTTCAAATATTTTTTTTGTAACCTCAAAACCGTTTGCGTAATAGGTGTCAACTATTGATGCACTATTTACATATATTAATGGACAATCACAGACTTGCGCAAGTTCCTTGATATACATCATCTGATCATCCAAGCAAGAGCCATATAACAATAATCTATGAGATATTGTACGTGAGCTCAAAGCTTTTACCATATACGTAAATGCTTTATATGGCCAGATCACTTTTTCTATTGTATGGTGACTTATGGTTATCGGTTCTGAAGATTCAGCAAACACAAAGATGAATAACAACATGCCTAATGCAATACGCATAGAGACCCTTTACAAAAAAAAATTAATAATGGTTGTTAATGCACTTGCCATAGTAACGAGGGATGAAACCATATTAATTTTATCATAAATATCTCGTTTATTACTTTCAGAATCATCGTCATCTTTACGTCCGCGAGGATAAGATTTCATTTTTTTAATAAGCTGCTCTGATGTTAATGATTCTTGAAATGCTGCAATTATTTTTATAGAGCTAATAAATGATTCAATCTCTCTTATACTCATGCCATGACTATAATATACTAAATCATTAAATACATTCTGCTCCATACCCAGTTCATATTTTTCCAGCAAAGTGGTTAAAACTTTAACACGCATTTCTTTATCGGGTTTATCAAGCTTCAATCGTTGCTGCTCAGGAAACCTGCTTACAAAAGCAGAACTTAGTTTTTCATATCTATTAGTAGCGCATATAAAAAAAACGCGGGGATCTTGCTTAAACTTATCAAAATTAAGCCATAATTCTTGCATAGCTTTGTTATCTTCAACTCGTGATTCACAGCTTCCCACAATTGCAATTGCATCGATTTCATCGACAAAAACAACAACGGGCCTACCATTTTCAACTATTTTATCAAAAGCTTTTTCAAGCTCTTTTTTTATGTTCTCGGCCCCGCTGCCAGCATATTTTGTAACGATTGATGGCGCATTAATATGAACAAATGCGCACCGCGCTGCAATGGCTATTTCATGGGCCACTGTTGTTTTGCCATTACCCGGCGGACCATATAAAAGTAACCTATTAGGAATGAGTAAAGGTTTTGTAAAAAAATCAGGATCTTCAAAAAGAATGGCCTCATTGATGGGCTTGCCCAACTGTGTGACAATATGGCTAATGATAGTATGCTCGGACCAAGTAGAGATATCAATGCCTGCGCCATATAGAGGCACAAGTTGCAGAAGGACAATTATATGAAATATAGTACGCATTGGTATTTCACTTATCGTTAGGTATTGCTGCAATTTCAGCCTCCATAAGCGCAGCATTACAAATATAATAACCTCCAGCGCATGCGGCAAGGGGTGGCGATAATGGTATTAATAAAACAGTAATCGCACCGCCTACGCTATAAGCCAACATTCTTTCTTGAGGAGTCAAACGATGCATATTATAGAGCTCTGTGGCGATTTGCTTGCGAGTTAATGGGCCTTCAAAGGTTTGTAACATTTTAAGGTTACGCATGAAAAACTCTAGCTCACGAATGCTTAATGCATCATTTAGAATGGATACATTCATACAACTTCCGGAACCCTTTGCCAAATCAGCGTAAAGCGATTCTTCTATATCAACTTCGTAAACCTTTGCAAATTTACGCAGCATTTTTTCACGTAAAGCGGCATCAGGCTTTTTAATTTCCAATTTTTGTCTTTCAGAAAATCGACTGGTAAATGTCTCATTTAATTCATCAAAACGATTAGTGGCACAAATAATAAAAAGGCGAGGGTCCTCTTTATATTTATCTAAATATTGCCATAACTCCTGCATGGCTTTATTATCTTCAGCTCGCGAATCACTGATCCCTGTTATTGCTATTGCATCAACCTCATCTATAAAAATAATAACGGGACGACCAGATTCAACAACCTTATCAAGCGCTTTTTCAAAAGCCTTCTTAATATTTTCTGCGCCGCTACCCTGATATTTGGTAACAATTGCTGAAGCGCTTATATGAACAAATTCACAATATGCAGCAGCAGCTATTTCTCGAGCCAATGTAGTTTTACCATTACCAGGTGGTCCATATAAAAATAATCTATTGGGTACAATTAAAGGTTCAGTGAAAAAATCAGGATCAACTGAAAGTATTTTTGGATCTAGCGGCTTACTAAGCGATCGAATAATGTAATTAATTATTTTATATTGAGATCCAATTATTAAATCAACTTTTTGCTCTGATGGAGCTGGTATTGTCTCAGATTGCACATGAGCAATAATAAAAAAAGGAGTAAGAAATAAGATACCAATTAAGCAAAACCATTTTCTCATTGCGCACCTCTTTGATTTTTTCAGACAATTGTATTTTGATCATAAAAAATTCTTTTAACAAAAACAAGCGATCAAATATCAATGAAAAAAAATCCCTTAGTTTTGATTATTTGTTATTATTTACTTGCTTTTATCCCTATAAATTCGCATGCGCGTCATGCTTATCAAACAAAAACTTCACATAAATATTCAAACGCGTCTCATGCAACAATTTTAGGGAGCATATGTGTCAAAATTTTTACCGTTGGTCTGGCTCAAACTTTGGTTGATCTGGAAATTTCACATTTAAGCAAAGAGCTGCACATGCATATGCTTAAAATGACTCCCCAGGAATGGAAGCATTATATAGAGACGAATCTCCTTAATAATAAAACAATTGAATCATTAACGCCGGCAGAACTTAAAAAGTTTTTCACACAATTTGAACTGTATCAATATGATGGTTATAGATTATTTATAGCGACATTGCCCGGATTTAAAGATATTGTATTGGAAAACTCTCAAGAAGCAAAAAATTTCCATAAAAAATATTCCAAAACCCCGATATTTTATTCAAAAAGCAATCTAAAACTTATTCAAAGATATTATGCAGGAGAAATTAAAATAACCGAGCAAGAAATTAATAATTTGCCAGAAATATTAACCGCTCAACATATTGAAAGCATAATAGGTAAACATGCTCCTAATGTCCTGGGTGAATTTTTAAGCGAAGAAAAATCATATCGGTTATATCAAACTCAAAATTTGCATGATCCAAGAGCAAATCCTCTGGGTTTAACGGCACAAGAACAAAATAGTATTGCAACTACTATAAAAAATAACTTTTCCAATTCCGCAACAATTGAAAATACCGTAGTATCAGAAACGCTAAAAAATCTTATTTTGTATGAAAACATTCACGAAGTTCGCCAACTATCACAGGCGAGCATAAATTTTTGCGAGAAAAAAAACATAGACACTAATTTATTTACCTTCTTGCGGGGGACCGAAGAGCAAAATTTTATACACAAGCAATTCGTAGATACCTTTAATAGGTCTACAGAACTGTATGAACGTCATAAAAATTATTCTGAAATAAAAAGAATCGCAACGAGTGCAGCAAATTATAGCGTAGCTGGGATAAAACTCACCCATTCAAATAAGATGTCACTAGCGAGGGCCGCTTATAAAACGGCGTCTTCGATAATTGCGCTCCTTGATGGCGCACTGGAAGCATGTGAAAATAAAATAAGTTTAACGTATGATGTCATAAAAAATCCCGTAAAATACGGTCAACATATCGTTGATTTAATAACTCAAGTGAGTTCAGAAATACCTCTTTTTCCCTCACATGCGTTACAAGATCCCGAAATTATCCACGCAATTCTCTCTTTATCTAATCATCCGATACCTCATTTGGCTATAGCTCGCATGGGGGAGTCAATAGGGGAAGTAGTTATAGATAAAGGCTCTGCTTTTTACGATTTTCTTAACAAACATACCCTCGAGCAAGCGTCATATGAAATAGGTAAAGAGATTACGGATTTTATTTTAGATCTCATTATCTTTGAAGGATTAAGCAGCGCTGTTAAATCTGTAAAACTGACAAAACGGCTGGGATCTGTTGGGATGCAGGCAGCTCGATTAACGGGTTATTCAATTATTAATACCCCAGAGTCGATAGAAAAAGCGGCGGTTTTATTGGCAAAAGCGTCCCCTGAAGCACTCAGCATAAACCCTATAGTGCAAGCTGCGATCACTTCACAAGTTGAATGTGCGCAAGGCTTAAAACAAATAGGATTTAAAATATTACCCGAAACAGTATCTCCCATTATTGGAGAACTAATAACGGCCAACGGGCTTCCAAAATCATTTATTCCGGGCAAAAATAGCTTAAATTTTGCACTCCAAGAAAATGGGGTTTACTCATTAAGTAAAACGGCAGATATCTTTGGGAATCAATGGCAAAAAATTATTAGATCGG
>JAKAUO010000035.1 GCA_021827715.1 bacterium
AGGTAATTTTCTTTTTTGATCTGCAGCCCGTTTGATATAAGCCAAGTATGGCATGACTAACGCAAGGCTTTCTTCACAAGTTAATGCAAATTTTTCCAAATCGTTCCTGCTCAATCCTGGAAAAATGTACTTTTGCCAAATTTCTTGGGGAATAATTTGTAAATTCACCTCTTTTTGTGGATACAAATAGCGTAAATTTTCAATTCGCTGTTGTTCTTCCCATAATTCATCTTTCATCATTGCAAATCTTCCATAGGGGACAACTGTCGCGTTATAGTTGGAACTTGGACATAAAATACCGGACCAACTCAAACCGTTTTTTGCGATAATACTTGAATGGAGTTCATAGCGGGTGAATTGCATAAGTACTAAAGATTTTTTAATTAAATTATTTTTTATAATTTTACCCTGTGGTGTAACAAGTTTTTCAAGAAGTGTTTGTTGAGGACTTTCGTCATCCCACCAAGAGACCCTTGTATGTATATTTCTACTATCGTCCGTTTTTGACAGATAATAACTCTGCCAATCATTACTTATAGGGTTTCCTTGTATACCTATCATCATGATTTTCGGTAAATAAAATAAAACCTCGGGGACCCCCTTAAATTTATTATTCTCTAATGAAAGAATTTTAAGATTTTCTAAAGCTGCAAAGCCTTTAGGCAAAGTACTTAATTGATTATTGTTAAGAAAAAGTTTTTCTAAAGGTGATTCTACCGCTGCTGCTCGAGTCAAGGGGAGTTCTTTTAATTGGCAATTACTCAGATCCAAACTTTGTAATGTCTTTATTATCCAAAGACCCTGACAAATAGTGTGAAGAGGACGGTTAATCTTTATCTCTTTACTATTGCTCTGTTCAGCTACAAAGGCTTGGGTAACTATCTGGTGATTTTCTTCTTGAGCATGCTTAGAGAATAATTCCAGTTGCTGCAATCGTTGATCATGATTCCAGTGGGTATAGCCATATGCTGCATGCAAAGAACGCGCTTGTGGCAAATCGATCATTTCTATTTCCTGGGCCGCAAGTGACTTCAAGGAACATAATAGCAGGAGCATCGGTTGCTTCATATGAGTCTTTTTCCGGAATTTCTCTTAATTATTTAATAATTTGTATTATGACTATAATAGATTATTTAAAATTGTCAAATTGTCTATAGTGGGAGGGTTGCAGACTCAAAAAGCTTTAGGAAGTCGACCTGCATATTCGTGTTTATAATCATCTTTAATTTCCGTTGCTTTGGAATAAAATTTGCCATCATAGGTAAAAAATAGGGAATCTTTACTTGCATCAATAATTACATCTTTAAGAGTGATTCTTGCATTGTATTTAAGATGGGGAAGAAAAATATTTTTCTTTTCATATCCTTGATAAAATCCTGTTATCTCTTTTGCCCAGACAAAAGCATTTTTATTTAAATTTTGTGTTATTGCCCTAAAAATAGTTTCTAATGATGTTGAGCCTTCTATTTTGTGAAATAAAACTGGTGCTGTTATAAGAGGTAAGTTATTATTATTAAGCGAATTAATGCTAACAGTATCTTCAACTTCTCCAGTAACTTCAATTAAAAGTTTTAAATAATCTTTTTTTTGATTATTGTCAGCTTCGCGCGATCCTTCTTGTCCTGTTTTCTTAAAATAAATTTTGCCATTTTCAGAATAGAAAGCATATAATTCAAATTTGTCTGGAATAGTAAAAAAGGCAGGGATTTTATTATTATAAATAATCACATTTTTTGCTATGACATAGTCTGCTGCATCGATTTCTTCAATAAAAAACAATTTCCGAGCATCCAACATTTTGATATGCATAAACCATCCTAAGATTGTATCTATACTATTTTGCAGTGAGGTTATTTTTTTAATTTTATGCACAGCATCGCCAGAAATCATTGAAATTATGGCTTCTAGCTTTGTTGAATCAAGTATAAGTTCAAAAGGTATATCGATGGTATTTAATAATAATGCCTTAGGTTCTGATTTAAAATATGTTGCTAGAGAAAGAGGTTTATGAATATTGCGATTTTTGGTTAAAATTGACCCTAGTGAAGCTATATCTTTATTGCTTGCCACGGGGGTAAACCAATGTAAACCGGGAAGTCTTATTTGAGCGGCGTTATCCCACCGATAGGCGTAGATGCCTTCAGGTATAACGGGAAATATATTGTTGATTGCGTCTTGGAATTGTTTTATTTCATAAGCTTGAGAGATTTGTTCAAAAAAAGCTTTGAGATTGGTTATCACTCTTAAATAGGGGTTGTTTTTTTCATCAAATTTTAAGTCTGGAGCCCCACTTGCCACGGTGGCATCAGTAAGTGCTTGAGTTATAATAGGAAAAGAAAATATTTTTTGTACTGTTGATATAGTATCATTATAAATAATCTCACTATTTGTTCCTGCACCGTAACACGAACTATAGGCAAGTACTTGAGTGTTAAGATTATTTTCAAAAAAATCTAATACTTTTTTAAATTCATCGAGCTTAAGGCCGACAATGCTTTCACCTTTAAGTCCGTGCCCAAACATATAGAAAGACCATTTTGGTAAGGCTGGCGCATTTTTATTAGTATAATCCGAGCGACTGCAAAATATTTTATCAAGTAATGGAATAAAGCTATCAGCACTCAATTTTTCTGGTTGGTGCTGAATAATTTTTTCAAGAGTTGTGTTGGGAAGGTGATTTACTCTAAGCCCTAATGACAGTTCATCTATTCCTTTGCCGTGTATGCCGATAGACCTTAAATAAATTATGGGTAAAAAAAGAGTGAGTGAAGTATCTATTTTTTTGATTATCCATTCTTCAGATTTGAATTGTAGCCCGCTGAGTATATCCTCTTTTTCAGGCGTTCTTACTTTTTCTGAAAAGATACTATAAATAAGATGATTGGTTACTAAAATAGGAGACGCTTTTTGGTAAAGTGCTGATATACATGTATCACTTACTGCCCCTAATCCTGTTTCATCATTATCTATAAGGATTTCTAGGTATCGTGGTACAAATGTATAATTTTGTTCTACGAGTGCAGGAATAGCAGAGGCATCGGCCATAAGTAAATGGTGAGAGATAAGGAAAATTAAAAAAAAGAAAATCTGCATAAGATCGCCCACCCATCAAAAACTTACTTATTGAATATAGCTTAGGGAGAGTAACCTTTGAAAGTAAATGGTTGCTTGTATTGGGCGGAGTGATACATTTTTATCTAAAAATTGGATGCAAAATTGTAAGTTGAAATGTTTTAAAAAAAGCCGTACACTATAATTCATTGAAAATAATGCATAAATAGGGCGAGATTCCCGAGCGGCCAAAGGGGACGGACTGTAAATCCGTTGGCATACGCCTTCGAAGGTTCGAATCCTTCTCTCGCCACCATCCTGCGCTCGTGAAACGAGCTCCGGATGGCAGGCCACTTAGGCAAAGCGGCCTAGCTTTGCGATGAGCAGAGAGCCATTGATTATTTAAGTGCCTGTGGTAGTCTTTCCAAGACACAAAATTTTGAAATATAGGTTAAATTTGGTATAAACGCGGGAATAGCTCAATTGGTAGAGTGGCAGCCTTCCAAGCTGTAGGTTGCGGGTTCGAGTCCCGTTTCCCGCTCCATCCTACGCTCCTAAAGAGCTTCGGATGGCAGGCCAGTCTTCGGCAAGAGATGGCAGGCCCTTCGTAGTTCGATAAGGCGAAGCAGACAAACAAAACCAAAAAATAAGGCGCTGGCGTAGCTCAGTTGGTAGAGCAGCTGATTTGTAATCAGCAGGTCGTCGGTTCAAATCCGACCGCCAGCTCCAAGCAATTTCATGCAATTTGAAGTTGTTTTTTGTTAATTTTTCGATTATTATTAATACATTAAGATCAAAATGATAAAGACCTTTGCCCACGTAGCTCAGTTGGTAGAGCACTTCCTTGGTAAGGGAGAGGTCACCGGTTCAAATCCGGTCGCGGGCTCCAAAGGCTTTTTTTGTATATAGTTTTTAACTTCGCAGGTTGCCATGGCAAAAGAGAATCGAATCGTAATTAAGCTTAAAAGCTCGGAAAGTCCTCATGTATATTGGACAACCAAAAATAAAAATAATACGACCGGTCGTTTAGAGATCAAAAAATTTGATCCGGTAGTTCGCAAGCATGTGGTCTATAAGGAATCTAAGTAGAGTATCATGAAGGCCAGTAGCTCTAACGGCAGAGCGGCAGACTCCAAATCTGCGGGTTGGGGGTTCGAATCCCTCCTGGCCTGCCAATTGCGGGTGTAGTAAAAAAGTTTGCTAGTAGATTGTAAAGTAAGGCGAAAAAGTGAAAAATTTATCTAAATTCTTAAGCGAGGTCCGTGTTGAGCTGTCTCGAGTAGAGTGGCCAACATTTAACGATTTTATAGGGGCAACGATTGTTGTGTTATCTATAGTCGCAATTTTTGCGGTCTTTTTTGGAGTGGTTGATAAAATACTTTCTATCGCCGCTCAATATATTTTTTCTTTAGGTAAGTAATCTTAGGTATAATGCATGAAACGTTGGTACGTTATTCAGATTTTTGCAGGGTATGAAGAGGCTATTAAGGCTGATCTTCAAAAGCGCATTAAAGAAACTGGTATGCAGGATATGTTTGGAGAAGTGCTTATCCCTTCAGCCAAAATGAAACAGTTTTTTGATGCTGCCGACCCTATGAAGGATGAGCAGCTTTTTCCAGGTTATATGCTTGTCGAAATGGAATCGCTTCCTGAAACTATTCGCTTAGTCACCACTGTCCCCCGTGTAACACGCTTTCTTGGCGGTAAAAATCCTATTGCGCTTTCTCAAAGAGAGATCGATCGAATTATCGCTCAGATGAAGGGTGAGGTTAAGCTTACGGTTGATCGTCATAATTTTGAAGTAAATAAAGAGGTTGAGATTGCTTCTGGCCCATTTTCTGGGTTTATGGGAGTGATCAATAATATTGATGAAGAGAATGAAAAACTCTCGGTTATGGTAAGCATTTTTGGAAGAATGACGCCAGTCGAATTGGGATTTGATCAAGTTAAGCATTAAAAGTAGTTTCTACCATTGTTGGGTTTAAAAATATGGCAAAAGAAATAAAAGCACAAGTTAAATTGCAGATTCCAGCAGGAGCTGCAACGCCTGCGCCTCCGGTTGGTTCCGCATTGGGTCAGCACGGGGTAAATATTATGGACTTTTGTAAGCAGTTCAATGCAAAGACTGCAGACAAAAAGGGCCAGACTATTCCGGTTATTATAACTATTTATAAAGATAAAAAATTTGATTTTGAAATCAAAACCCCGCCAACTTCAGAATTAATCAAGAAGAAAATAAACCTTGCAAAAGGTGCTTCAAAAACTGGTTCAGAAAAAGTTGGCAAAATTTCTTGGAAAGATATCGAAGAAATCGCAAAAATCAAGTTACCAGACCTTAATGCTGTAGATATTGAGCAAGCTAAAAAAACAATAGCTGGTTCAGCTCGTAGCATGGGACTTGAAGTATTTTAGTTAGTTGTAAAGGAACGTGCAGTATGACGCATCAAGGTAAAAAATATACGAAAGCGCACGAAGCACTGGGGCAGAAGAAAGTCTTCTCTCTCCAGGAGGGTGTCGCCAAGCTAAAAGAGCTTGCATATGCCCGGTTTGATGAATCTGCCGATGTGAGTGTCAATCTTGGTATTGATGCTGCAAAGGGTGACCAAGCTGTAAGAGGTTCTGTACTTATGCCGCATGGCACGGGAAGAGCTATAAAAATTTTGGTATTTGCAAAAGGTCAATATGCTGATCAAGCAGAGAAAGCTGGTGCTGATTATGTTGGTGCAGAAGATCTGATTGAGCGTATTGAATCTGGCTGGCTTGACTTTAATTATGCGATTGCAACACCTGACCTTATGGGGTTAGTGGGAAAAGTTGCACGTATTTTAGGTCCACGAGGTCTTCTTCCGAATAAAAAAACCGGAACGGTTACCTTTGACATTGCTTCGACGATCGCTGATTTGAAAAAAGGACGTTTGTTCTTTAAGAATGATAAAGCAGGAATAGTTCATTTCTCATTTGGTAAGTTATCGCAAGGAAAGGAAAAGCTTTCTGATAATTTAGTAGCTTTTCTTAAGGTATTGGCAACCAGTAAGCCTGCTACCTCCAAAGGAAAGTTTATTCGTAAGGTGACTATTTCATCTACAATGGGACCCGGCATTTCTATAACTGCCGATGAATTATAAGTACTAGGTGATTGAGGTAAAAGGTATAACCATGAATCGTCAAGATAAAAGTTTAGCTATTGGAACACTCGCAAAAGAGTTTCAAAGCAATGATGCAGCCTTTATTGTAGGCATGCAAGGAATGACGGTTTCTCAAGTTGAGTCGCTGAGAAAAGGGGTGCGTAAGCATGGTAAATTTTTAGTTGCTAAAAATTCACTTTTGCGTATTGCAGTGAAGGATATTCCTGCAATTTCACATCTTACACCCTATTTTAAGGGCCAAATTGCAGTTATTTTTGTTCCCAGAGAAGCATCAAGTGTTGCGAAGCTCATTAATGATGTTTCCCGAGAAAATGAACATTTAAAAATTGTGGCCGGTTGTTATGAATCACGAGTTTTTGATCAAGATATGGTTAAATTCTTAGGTTCATTACCTCCAAAAGAGATATTGGTTGCGCAATTGTGCGGGCTTCTCAAGGCACCAATGGTTCAGCATGTAAGTGTATTGAATCAAATTATTGCTCGGTTGTTGTATGTTTTAAAACAGGCATCCGAAAAGCAAAGTTAATCGTTATTTAAGGTATTATTTTTAGTATTTAGTGGAGACATTATGTCAAAGTCAATGGAAAATCTCGTAAAAGAAATTAGTGGTTTAACTGTTCTTGAGCTTGCAGAATTAACAAAAGCATTAGAATCAGCATTCGGTGTTTCTGCTGCTATGCCGGTTGCTGCAGCAGCTGCGGCAATGCCTGCAGGTGAAGCAACTTCTGGTAAGAAAGAAGAAGAAAAAACTGAGTTCAAAGTTGAATTAATTGACAGTGGTGCTAACAAAATTAATGTTATTAAAGCATTGCGTCAAGTGAAAAAAGATCTCGGTTTAACTGAAGCTAAGAAAATGGCGGAAGAAGTTCCTTCTATTATTGCTGAAGCAGCTTCTAAAGATGAAGCTAAAGTTATGAAAGAAACTCTTGAAGCAGCTGGTGCTAAAGTTAAACTTTCATAAATACTAAGTTATTACTTAGCTTTTATAATATAAATGTGTTAATGGTTGCATATAATTTTTTGTAGTATAAGGAGCAGCTTAATGTCTAGCCTGCGCACGGGCAGCGAAACTGTTCGTAGATCTTTTGGAAAGATCAAAGATATAGTTCCCGTTCCTGATCTCATTGAAGTTCAGTCAAAGTCATTTAATGATTTTGTTCAGTTAGATTTCCTGCCTTCAGAGCGTCAACTGATCGGTTTGGAAAAAGTCTTTAGGGATGTTTTTCCTATTGATTATAATGACAAAATGTCTCTCGAGTTTGTAAGTTACGAACTCGGATCATGGGCATGTACCTGTGGCAAAGTTACAGGTATAACGCAAAGGTATGCATGGAGCTGTTCTTCCTGCAAAAAATCTGATTGCTCACGTTTAAACGATGATTTAACGTGTACTTTTTGCCATAAAAACACAGCACGTTATAAAAAATGTTCTAATTGTTTGTCCAGGGTAACGGTTCAATTGCCGTTATCTTTGGATGAATGTCGCTCAAGCGAACAAACATTTTCTATGCAGCTGAAAGTAAAAATGCAGCTGATCAGTTGGGATGTGGATTCTCAAGGTAATAAGATTATCCGTGATATAAAAGAGCAGGATATCTTTTTTGCCGATGTTCCGGTTATGGGCGATCTTTATGAAAAGGATGGCCGCTTCAAACTAGGGGATCTGGGTACCTTCTTAATTAATGGTGTTGACCGAGTTATTGTAAGTCAGTTGCATCGTTCACCTGGCGTTGTTTTCTCTCAAAGTAAAAAATCTAAAGACGTTCGCGGCAAACCTTACTATTTGGCCCGTGTTATTCCTATGCGCGGCTCTTGGATCGATTTTGAGTTTGATAGCAACGATCTTTTATATGTTCGTATTGATAAGAAAAAGAAATTATTGGTTACCACCTTGTTGCAGGCACTTGGGGTAACTCGTCATCAGATTGTCCCTTTGTTCTATAAATTTGATGAAATTGTTCAGCAAGATGGGGTCTATCTCCAAGAGATTAATGACTCTATTATTGGTACTCGTATTGAAAAGGGCATGTTAGGCACCAAAGATGAGGCTGACTACGTAGGCAGGAGAATTAATCAGGAGATGCTTACTAAGTTTAAAAAACTTGGCGTTGAAGCGCTTATGCTGAGAAAAACTTCTTTAGTTAACCGTTCTGTTGGTGTAGACATTATTGATCCTGAAACGGGTGAGATCCTTGTCGAGCAGGGCCAATTATTTACTGAAGAATTATACGAACAGGTTAAAAAATATAAAAAAATTAAATTTAATCTTATTGCAACCTCTGGGTATGTTTTGCAACCAACTATTCCTTTAACTTTGGCGCAAGATAAAAATGCTACTGAGGAAGAAGCGTTAAAAGAAATTCATACTAAAATATGGCCAGGAGAAAGTGCATCGCTTAAGGAGATTAAAGATCATTTAAATGATCTATTCTTTAATCCCCGCTTATATGATTTAACTAAAGTTGGTCGTATCCGCATGAATCGTAAGCTTGGGTTGTCTATTTCAGAAGACGTGATGACCTTAACACGAGAAGATATTTATGCAACAATTCGTTATTTGATCAACTTGCGTGAAAGAGGCGAAGGTTCTCTGGATGATATTGATCACTTAGGCAACCGTCGCGTACGTCTTGTTGGTGAATTGCTCACGAATCAATCATATATAGGGTTATTGCGTATAGAACGTATTGTACGTGAGCGATTTAGAATTCAGGAAATGCATGGTGCATTAATGCCACAAGATTTCTTGAATGTTAAGCCACTCAATGCAGTATTGCGCGAGTTTTTCGCAACTGGTCAACTTACTCAATTCATGGACCAAACCAACCCACTTTCTGAAATAGCGCATAAGCGACGTCTTTCAGCTCTCGGGCCTGGTGGTGTTATGAAGGATCGTGCTACTTATGAAATTCGTGATGTGCATACTTCTCACTACGGCAGAATATGTCCTATCGAAACACCAGAGGGTCAAACCGTTGGTCTTATTTCGTCCTTGGCAACCTATGCTTTGGTAAACCAACTTGGGTTTATTGAAACTGCATACCGTCCGGTAAAAAATGGTACCATTTTAAATGATGTGGTCTTTTTAGATGCTTTTGAAGAAGCTGATAAATATATCGCTCAAGCCGATTCAAAATTATTAAGTAGCAAAAAAATAACAGGTGATATGGTTTTTGCGCGTCATGAAGGAAACTTTATGTATGTGGACGCGGAAAAAATTAATTACATTGACTTATCGCCAAAACAATTAGTTTCTGTCGCTACGGCACTTATTCCTTTCCTTGAGCATGATGATGCTTCCCGTGCGTTAATGGGTGCAAACATGCAGCGTCAAGCCGTTCCTCTTATTCGCATGCAAATGCCTATAGTTGGTACTGGTATGGAAGCTGAAATTGCTCAAGCCTCTGGCGCATGTATTTCTGCAAAGCGTTCAGGTATTGTTGAATATGTTTCAGCAGAAAAAATTATTGTTCGCTCAGATGAAAATGAGTTCAAACACACTGAAGATTGGATTTCTCAAGGTGTTGATATTTATTATCTGCGAAAATTCCAGCGCTCCAGCTTTAGCACATGGATCCATCAAACACCATTAGTTATTGTCGGTGAACGTGTTAAAAAGGGGCAGATGATTTCTAATAGCTCTTCTGTTTATCATGGTGAGCTTGCATTAGGATCAAATCTTCTTGTCGCATTCATGCCATGGTACGGTTATAACTTTGAAGACGCTGTCATTCTTAACAAGCGCCTTGTAGCAGAAGATGTTTTAACCTCTGTTCACATTGATGAATACGTCGCAGAAGCTCGTGATACAAAGCTTGGGCCTGAAGAGATTACTCGTGATATTCCTAATGTCAGTGAGGTTGCGCTTGAAGGTCTTGATGAAGATGGTATTGTGCGCATCGGTACCCGTGTAAAAGCGGGCGATATTTTGGTGGGTAAAGTTACCCTTAAGGGGGATATTCAATTCTCTCCTGAAGAAAAACTTTTGCGTGCCATTTTCGGAGAAAAATCTCGAGAAGTGCGTGATACGTCATTACGAGTACCACCAGGAATAGAAGGTACTGTTATTGATGTGAAAATATTCTCACGTAGCGGTATGCGAAAAGATAAACGCTACAAAGATATGGTTGCTGAAGAAACAGCTCGCTTAGAAAATGATTTCATGATGCAGAAAGTTACTTTAGAAAAAATGCTTTCTGAAAAAATTATCGGTATGCTTGATGGCCAAAAACCTGGTTCAAAAACAGCAAAATCTTTAATAAGTGACGATCTTTTTGATGCAGAAAAGCTGAAGAAACTCTCTTTTATTGAACTGTGCGATATATCTCCTTCAGATAAAAAAATTACGACAGCAATTGAGCAATTAAAAGGAACGTATGATAACCAATTGCGTATTTTGCAGGGGTTACAAGAAGAGCGCATTAACCATTTGAAAAAGGGTGATGTTCTTCCTTCAGGCGTTATTAAAATGGTTAAAGTGTATATTGCTATGAAGCGACCAATCCAAGTAGGTGATAAAGTTGCCGGACGACATGGAAATAAGGGCGTTGTCTCTACTATTGTTGCCCGCGAAAATATGCCGTTCATGGAAGATGGTACCGCTATCGATATCGTATTAAACCCTGTTGGTGTTCCTTCTCGTATGAACGTAGGTCAAATCCTTGAGACGATTCTTGGTTTTGCTGGTCGTCAACTAGGTTCCCAGATGCGTGAAGCGCTTGAAGAAAAAAGTGTTAAGCATATTAAGGACCTTTTAATCGAATGCTATGGCCAGGATTTAATTGCAGACTATGAAAAAAGTCATGGTACACAGGGTCTTAAAGATCTTGCTCAAGCAACTGCCGCGCATGGTGTTCTTTATAAAACGCCAGTATTTGACGGCGCTTCTTTTGAAGATGATATTCAGCCCTTAGTTACTAAGTTGCATAATTCCCCTTATGGCACCTTTAGATTGCGAGACGGAAGAACGGGTGATTATTTTGATCAACCGGTGACCGTGGGTTCTATCTATGTTATGAAATTGATTCACATGGTTGATGATAAGCTCCATGCTCGATCTGTTGGACCATACTCATTAGTTACGCAACAACCATTAGGCGGTAAAGCTCAAATGGGTGGTCAGCGATTTGGTGAGATGGAAGTATGGGCGCTTGAAGCATATGGTGCGGCTTATACGTTGCAGGAAATGTTAACCTACAAGTCTGACGATGTTTCAGGTCGCCATAAAGTGTATGAAGCAATCGTTCGTGGTGAAGAAATTTCTGAACCAGGACTTCCAGAATCGTTTAACGTATTGATTAAAGAGCTGCAAAGCCTTGGTCTTCGTATTGATTTGTTAAAAAGTGGCAAGGAGGACGTCGGTGAGTAATCAGATGATCAATCGCTTTAGAGAATATATTAACTCTAATCAGTTTAATGCATTAAAAATAACGGTTGCCTCACCTGAAAAAGTGTTATCACTTTCTTATGGTGAAGTAAAGAAAATTGAAACGATTAATTATAGAACATTAAAACCAGAACGCGATGGCCTTTTTTGTGCGCGCATCTTTGGTCCAGTAAAGGACTGGGAATGTAATTGCGGCAAATATAAGCGCATGAAGCATCGTGGTATAACCTGTGAAAAATGTGGGGTTGAAGTAATTCAATCCCGTGTACGTCGCGAGCGTATGGGGCATATTAAGCTTGTTGCTCCGGTTTGTCACATTTGGTATCTGAAGGGTATTCCAAGTTATCTTGGGTTATTATTGGATCTACCGGTTAAGGATCTTGAACGCGTTATTTATTTTGATGCTTATTTGGTAATAGACCAAGGAAAATCGCCATTCCCGCGTAAAACGTTGGTGACTTCAGCCGATTATGATAACTATCTTGATTTACATCCAGAAGATACTACATTTAAGGCAGAAACGGGCGCTGAAGCAATTAGACTCATACTTTCTATGATTGACCTTCCTTTAGAGGTTACACGTCTTCAACAAGAGTATACTAAAACTACTTCCGTAGCTGCGCGCCATAAAATCATGCGACGCATTAAAGTTATCTCTGGTCTCCATCAAGCCGGTATTAGGCCTGAATGGATGGTCATGACCGTTTTACCGGTATTGCCGCCAGATTTGCGTCCATTGGTACCTTTAGAGGGTGGCCGATTTGCAAGCTCAGATTTAAACGAATTATATCGTCGTGTATTAAATAGAAATATTCGTCTTGCACGATTAATGGAAATTGATGCTCCTTCAGTTATTATTAAAAATGAAAAGCGTATGCTTCAAGAAGCGGTTGATGCGCTTATTGATAATGGTCGTCGTGGCCAACCGGTTCGCGGTTCTAATAAACGTCCGTTAAAATCGCTCAGTGAAATGCTGCGTGGTAAACAAGGGCGCTTTAGACAGAACCTCTTGGGTAAACGTGTTGACTATTCGGGCCGTTCTGTAATCGTGGTTGATCCTGAATTAAAAATTGATCAGTGCGGATTGCCTAAGGCAATGGCCCTTGAATTGTTTAAGTCACATATTTTAGCAGGTCTTTTAGAGCGTGAACTTGCGCCTAACTTACGCGCTGCAAAACGTATGATTGAAGATTCAGAGCCAGCTGTATGGGATGTTTTGGCCGATGTGGTTAAACAGCAGACTGTTCTTTTAAATCGTGCGCCGACATTGCATAGATTAGGTATTCAGGCGTTTTGGCCTATTTTAGTTGATGGAAAATCGATTAAAATTCACCCATTAGTATGTAAAGCATTTAATGCTGACTTTGATGGTGACCAAATGGCTGTTCATATACCTTTAAGTGCACAATCTCGTGAAGAGTCAAAAAATCTTATTTTATCGACCAAGAACATTCTTTCTCCTGCAAATGGTCGTCCGGTGATGGTTCCTTCCCAGGATATGATCTTGGGTCTGCATTATCTGACTAAAGTGCGTTATAATGTGCTTGGTGAAGGATTAGTATTTTCATCACCTGCAGAAGTTATTGCTGCTTATGAGCATGGCTGTTGTGCATTGCATGCGCGCATTAAAGTACGCATGTCAGGCAAATTGGTTGAAACCACTGTTGGTCGTATCGTATTGTATGTGGCCATCCCAGAAGGCTCAGATTTTGAATGGGTAAATAAAATTCTTACCACGAGCGATCTTTCTAAGCTTGTTGAGCGTGTTTACTACCGCTTTGGAAGTGAAGCAACCGTTACGTGTTTAGATAATATTAAAAAATTAGGCTTTAGACATTCTACTGCAGCCGGTATTTCTTTTTCTATGAAAGATATGATCACTCCAGATAAAAAAGAAGTGACCATCAAGAAAGCTGAAAAAGAGGTTCAAAAAGTTGAGCAGATGTATCTTGATGGTATCATCACCAATGGTGAACGTTACAATAAGGTAGTCAGTATCTGGACACGCGCCACTATTGATGTTGCTCAGAATATGACAACAAATCTTACTGCTCAGGATACCCAGGCCTATCTTAATGAAGATCATTCGAATCAACCATTCAACTCAATTTTCTTGATGCTTGAATCTGGTGCAAAAGGTTCACGTGACCAAATTAAGCAGTTGGTAGGGATGAGGGGTCTTATGGCTCGACCATCTGGTGACATTATGGAAACACCGGTTAAAAGTAACTTTAAAGACGGTTTAAGTGTTTTTGAGTACTTTATTTCGACGCACGGTGCACGTAAGGGGCAAGCAGATACGGCGCTTAAAACGGCAAACGCAGGGTATCTAACCCGTAAATTAATCGATGTTGCTCAAGATGTGGTAGTTACCATGCTTGATTGTAAGACTATGGGCTCTATTATGCTTGAAGACTTACAAGAGGGCGGTGAAATTATTTATCCACTTGCAAATAGAGGGTTTAGTCGTGTTGTTGCTCAAGATGTTAAAGATGAAATTTCTGGCCAATTGATTTTTAAACAGGGCCATATTATTCGACGTGAAGATATCGAAAAGATCAGCAACGCAGTAATCTCGAAAATTCCTGTTCGGTCTGTATTAACCTGTCAATCAAAACGTGGGGTATGTGCTTCATGTTACGGTCTTGATATGTCTAAAAATGATATGGTTGAAATTGGATCGACTGTGGGTATTATCGCGGCGCAATCTATTGGTGAACCGGGAACTCAGCTTACTATGAGAACTTTCCATATCGGGGGTACTGCAAGTTTATCTGAGCAGTCTTCTTTTGTGGCAAAAGCTTCTGGTAAGATGATCTTTACTTCGTTATATGCGCAAAAGAATAAAGAAGGTCAAACCATTATTATGAATCGTAGCTCTAAAATGGCTATTGTTTCCCCTGATGGTAGAGAACTTCAAAAACATGATCTTGAATATGGAACAGTACTTCTTGTGCATGAAGGCCAAGAAGTTTTAGTGGGTACCAAATTAGCCGAATGGGATATTAACAATAAAGTAATTCTTACTGATAAAGCAGGAAGAATAAGTTATGTTGATATGATTGATAACTTAACAATACAAGAGCGTTATGACGAGTCGACAAGCCGTACCACGCGTATGGTTGTTGATCATAAAGGCGATAAGTACCAACCAGCTATTAGTATTCTTGATGATGAAGATAATGAAATTGCTCAATACTATATTCCAACAGGTGCCTATCTGAACGTTGATCAAAACCAACGTGTACAGGCAGGTGATGTTATCGCTAAATTACCTCGTGCCGCATCAAGAACTAAAGATATTACCACCGGTGGCTTGCCACGTATTTCAGAATTCTTTGAAGCACGTGCGCCTAAAGATCCGGCAATTCTTTCTGATATTGATGGTGAGATTGTCTTTGGTGGTTTACATAGAGGCTTGCGTAAGGTTTCTGTAACTAATGGTGTTGAAACCTTTGATTACTTTATTCCACGTTCTAAACAGCTTAACTTTGGTAACGGGGACCGTATTAAAGCGGGTGATTCAATAACACAGGGGACCCCGATATTACATGATGTCTTGCGTATTTTAGGGCCTGAAGCATTGCAGAAGTATCTGGTAAATCAGGTTCAAGAGGTATATAGACGTCAAGGTGTTGATATTAATGATCGTCATATTGAGCTTATTGTCCGACAAATGTCACGTAAAGTACGTGTTATTGACTCAGGAGATACTGATTTTCTGATTGGCGACCGTGTTGATAGAATCCACTTTAAAGCAGTTAATGATGCGCTTATCCCACAAGGTAAACGTCCTGCTGTTGCAAAACAGACATTGCAAGGGATCACTTTGGCTTCATTGGGAACCGAGAGCTTCATTTCTGCAGCATCGTTCCAAGAAACCACGCGTATCTTGGCAGAAGCTGCGATATTTGGACAAACAGATCACCTTTACGGATTAAAGGAAAATGTTATTATTGGTAAGATAATTCCTGCTGGTACGGGCATTACCTCGTTTAGAAAAAAATACCATATTGGACACAAGTCTGATACGGTGAGAGCTGAATAATTAAGTTAGGCGCGTAGCTCAGTGGCAGAGCATTGCTTTGACGTAGCAAGGGTCAGCGGTTCAATCCCGCTCGCGCCTACCAAACATACACAATTTGTGGAGATATATTTATATTATGATAACTATTGAAAGAAAAAACGCACTCGTTGCAGACTACAGAACACATGCACAGGATACTGGTTCATTAGAATTGCAAGTTGCGTTGTTAACAGAACGTATTAATGATTTGAATAAACATTTTAGTTTATTTCCAAAAGATACTCATTCTCGTACAGGACTTATGAAGTTGGTTGGGCGTCGTCGTAAATTCTTGGATTATTTGCATAAATCTGATAAAAATAAGTATGAACAACTTATTCAGCGTCTTGACATAAGAAAGTAAGATCTATAATAACGAGTGTCATTACGATAAATGAGTTTCTTTAACGTTAACAAATATAAAGCCGATAAAATTAAACAGAAAAGTAAAGGTATTTAATGGCTATGGAAAAAAAATTTAGCTTGCCAGAATTTGGTTATGAAGTAACTTTTGGTAAATTCGCTGGTCAAGCCGATGGCGCGGCGTGGCTACAGCACGGTGGGACCATTATTCTCTCAACAGTAGTAACCGCTCCAGCATCAGAGTTTCCTGGGTTTCTCCCTTTATCTGTAGATTATCGTGAGATTTTTGCTGCTGCAGGGAAAATCCCTGGCGGCTATTTTAAGCGTGAAGGCAAGTTTAGTGATAATGAAGTTTTGACAAGTCGTTTTATTGATCGTTCAATTCGCCCGTTGTTCCCGGAAAATTATTTTAATACGGTGCAGGTCATGGCAACGGTTTATTCTGTTGATCGTGAACATGTGCCGCAACCATTAGCACTTCTTGCGACCTCATTGGCCCTTATGAACTCTAAAGTTCCTTTTATGGGTCCGGTAGGTATTGCTGAAGTTGCATTAATTGATGGTAAGTGGGTAACCAATCCTACTTTTTCTCAAAGTTCTACTACTACCACTAAGATCATTGTTGCTGGTGATTTTGAAGGTATATGCATGGTTGAAGGTACTGCTGAAGGCATATCTGAAGAGCAATTTCTTGATGCGCTTTTCCTTGGCCATGAAGTTATTAAAAAACAGGTTGTCTGGCAGCAAGAAATTATTAAAGAACTCAATCCAACCAAAGAACCAATTATCGAGCAATTTGATATCGCTGCATGGCAAAAACGTGCATTTACCGCTTTAACTGATGAGCGTGTTAAAAGCATGTTTACGGCAGATAAGGTAATGCGTGGTGAGGTTCAAAAAGAACTCAAAGAACATTTTTTCAAAACATATCAAGCCGAAATTGAACAAGAGAAAGTCTCTACGGTCTTTTTAGGGTACATTTTTGATAAAGTACTCAGCACAAAAATTACTGAACTCTGTTTTACAGAGAATAAACGAATAGATTCACGAGCATTTGATCAAGTTCGAAAAATTACTTCAGAAGTAGGCTTATTGCCCTATGCGCATGGGTCAGCTTTATTCACTCGTGGACGTACGCAGGCTTTAGTAACTGCTACCCTTGGAAGTGGTCAAGATGAAGCTAAGATTGACCGGCTTATGGGCGATACGTTGGAAAGTGCGTTCATGTTGCATTATAACTTTCCTCCATTTTCAGTGGGTGAAGCACGTCAGCAACGTGGACCGGGCCGTCGTGAAATCGGTCACGGCTATTTAGCTGCCTCTGCGATTCAACAGGTTTTGCCTTCTAAAGATAAGTTTGCATACACGATACGAATTGTTGCAGATATGCTTGAATCTGATGGGTCTACTTCTATGGCAACTGTTTGTGGCTCTACACTAGCACTTATGGATGCCGGCGTTCCTATCAAAGCAATGGTTAGTGGCGTTGCGATGGGCCTTTTGAGAAATTCAAAAGGTGAATTTAGAGTTCTTACTGATATTGCAGGCATTGAAGACGCCTTTGGATTAATGGACTTTAAGGTTGCTGGTACAGAAACCGGTATTACCGCAATTCAAATGGATATTAAGCATAAAGGTGGTTTAGAACGTTCTATTTTTGAAATGGCGCTTGCGCAAGCACGCACAGGACGTTTACATATTATGTCAGAAATGGAGAAAACTCTTTCTGCGCCACGTTCACAACTTTCAGCTTTAGTGCCGCAAATGGTAAGCTTTAAGATCCCAACTGAAAAAATTGGTGCCGTTATCGGTTCTGGTGGTAAAGTTATTAAAGAAATTATTGCAAAAACCGGAGCTTCAATTGATATTGCAGACGACGGACTTGTTAAGATTTTTGGTAAAGTGGGTCCTGGATTAGATCAGGCGGTATCATGGGTTAAGGTCCTTGGTGGCCAAATTGAAAAAGGTATGAAATTTCAAGGTATAGTAAAACGTATTGCAGAATTTGGGCTCTTTGTTGAAATAGCGCCAGGGCTTGATGGGTTAGTGCATGTTTCAACCGTTCCACGTCAGGAACAAGCACAATTTGCTAAGCAATATCCGGTGGGTGCTACCGCGCATGTGGAAGTACTTGACTATGAACAGGAGACTGGTAGAATTCGATTAAAAGTTATACAGTAAATTACAGAGTGTCGACCAAGAAATATCTGAATTAAGAAAGTATAAAATGTTTAGTATGCATCGCGCCGGTAATCGAAATTTCGATCAATTACGTCAACTGAATGTAAAGTATGATATTTATCCCTATGCGGCAGGGTCAACGCTTTTTGAGATGGGAAACACCAAGGTATTATGTGCCGTTACTTTACAAAACAGTGTTCCCCATTTTTTACGAGGAAGAAAGTGTGGTTGGTTAACCGCCGAATATTCATTACTGCCTGCGTCAACGCCAGTACGTACGGTACGTGAAATTACCACCAATAAACGAAGTGGAAGGACTATTGAAATTTCACGTTTGATTGGTCGTGCATTACGCGCGGTTTCCGATCTTTCAATTTTGGGTGAGCAAACCATCTTTATCGATTGTGATGTTCTTCAAGCAGATGGTGGCACACGCACAGCATGTATCACCGGTGCCTATTTGGCCCTTAAGTCTGCCCAAACGCGCTGGATGCAAAAAGGGATCATCTCTGAACCTTTTTTAAAGGATGAGCTTGCCGCAGTTTCTGTCGGTGTTGGTAATGGTTCATTGATTTTAGATATGGATTTTGCTGAAGACAGTTCAATCGATGTTGATTTTAATTTTGTTTTGACTCGTTCTCATAAAATCATTGAATTACAAGGTTCTGCTGAACGCGCACCGCTTACGTGGGAGGACCATGAAAACATTAATAAGCTTGCTATTAAAGGCGCAGCGGAACTTTTTGAGTTTTATGATCAGCACCCCTATGAGCTTCCTGTTAGCCAGTTTTATGAAAAATATGTAAGCGCTACGCGTTTTTCAGACTTTAATTGCGATCTATAGGTTAGATGGCCCATTTTTTTGAAAAATTATATGCAATGCCAGCGCAGGCTGGCTGCATAATGATATTTTGTGCCCAATCCATTCCAGAAAAAATTATCAATTTTCATCGTTTAGCTCTGCTTGCTGCGGGATCTAATACTCTACCTTATAGCGTTATTCTTTTAGATGATATTGATTTAGAAGGTCTTTTTGCACAACTTTCTATTACTTTTCTTGGACAAGTTTGTCTTTATGCTCTTAAAGATGGTCCTTCCTGCTCACTTTCACCTACAGAAAGAAAAAAATTAAATCTGTTTCTTAAAGAATATACCGGACCACATTATGTTTATTTTTTCACCAATGACCCTTTATATGAAAAAAATGCTCTTGTTTTAGATACTGTTATAACGCAGCGGTCATTTCAGGAATTGGTAATGAGTACAGGTCTGAACGTAGCACCTTCCTTTATAGAAAAATTATATACCTACCGTTCTTCGTATACCTTTGATGAGGCGCTATCACTGGTGCGATACGCAGACCTTTTAGGCGCACGCAATGACCTTTTCTTTTCAGCGTGGCTCACTCGTATATTAGCCGATGATACCTCTCTTTTTATCTTGAGCCAATATTTTTTTTCTCAACAAAAAAATCTTCTTATTCAAGAATGGATTCGATTGAAAGATCACTACACTCCCGAATTTTGGATAGCCTTCTTTTCTGAGCAGCTGTGGCAGGCAGCTTTGTATGTTCAGTACACCCAAGCAGGAAAGTCTGCTGAAGCCAAACGTCATGCTTACCGACTACCCTTTTCTTTTTTTCAGAAAGATTATAAGCGATATACACTCACTCAGCTTGCAAAAGCTCATGAGTTTCTTTATAAGATAGACCATGGCCTTAAAAATGGTTATGCAACAGATGGCCTAGAACTCTTTATTCACACTGCTTTCTCCTTCTGATATTTACTTTCAAATATGAAATAATATATAATCAGTAGAGAAGGCTTAAAGGGGGATTGTAGGGAGGGAGAGCAAAATGAAGCGAATGTATTATGTAATTATCTGCATGTTGTTAGGTGCGCAGGCTACAAGCAACAAAAGCGTATATCCGGACAACGTAGCATCGAAAATTAATTTTGAGTTAAGAAATCGTTCAGATACGAAAATTTATATTGATATAGCGCCATTTCGGAAAGTTGATTATTATATTGTCTATATAATTCCTGATCCTGACTATACAAAGCTAACACCCAAAAATGAAATTAAGTTAACCAATAATAATTTGATAGCTATTAATCCGGATGAAACTTTTGCCGCCGCACTAGGTACCTTAAAAACTGTAAACATTACTATCATTACCCCCGATTATTTTAAACGATTTATATTATCTGGTACCGAGAATTATTCTATTAAAAGTTCTGGAAAGACATGTTTTTTATCTTATCAAAGAAGCAACAAGTCAGGAGAGCGTCTATATCCCCAAAAAGGGCCATGGGAAGGCTTAGGAAACATAACACCAAATTTTATTATGGAGAACCGTACTATTACAGGACTTTCAAAGCGTAATAATGTTCAGGCAAAAGATATTACTTTATTAAAAAGGGTTGAATGATGAAATTCTTATATTATATAGCAATAATCTTAGGGATAAGTAGTTTAAATGCTAAAGCTGTGTATCCTGATCCTATAGCATCAAACATTAATCTCGAAATAATTAATAAATCCGATGCGCCAATAGCGCTTTATATCAGTGGTCTTAATAGAAAAGGTGACTATTATCTTATACACGCTAAAAGCAATGAGCTTGAAACGAATGCAAAGACAGTTGCGGGAACGGGTTATTTAAAAATTTTACCCAAGGAGACTTTTGCTGCCCAGGTATCAGTTAATGCGCCTACTGATATTCAAATTGGTGTCTGGGAGTCTACAAAAGGCTCTGGTTCTGCGGCGCAGTATCCAACCAAAGTAGAAAAATATAAAATTAATGCTCCCGGGAAAACTCGTTTGCTTTCATACAAGAGGAGCAATGCACTAGGTGAACGGTTATATCCACAAACAGGGCCTTTAATGGGCTTAGTGAAGAGCACAAATTCAGGGCTTACAAGAAAAAATAACCTTGAGGCAACGGATGTTCTTTATCAGGTACAACAATAGCTTTTAAAGAGGGGCTTATCTTTATAAGCTCTCTTTTTTTTCTGGTTGTAAAATACCCCCCGAAATAATTACGGTCATAGCTTCTTGACGCGTAATATCCAAAATTCTACAATCTTTTTCTGGTACTACTAAATAAAAGCCCGTGGTAGGATTCGGTGTTGTTGGCACAAAGACACTCACATATTTTTCATCCCTATTGGGGCTAAAATCAGCGTGGATGTAGTTGGTAAGAAACCCTAGGGCGTAGGTGCCGGTTGCTCCAAATGGAACATTTACCACGTATTTGAAGGTTATCTGGTCGTTAGGGTTTAAAGCATTAGTAAGTTGTTTAATGCCAAAGTAAATTTGGCGCAATAACGGAATCCGACTCAGAATTGAATTTTCGATAGTATCAACAAAGTGGGTGACAAAAAGGATCTGCATAATAACCCCCACGGAAAAAATTGCCAAAATAACCAACAGGATTTCTGAATGGGGAATTATTTTAAAAGATTGTGGCTCAACTTGGTAAACGGGATGCAGCCATGATTTGATCAGATTAAAAAGAAAGTTAATAAGTGCTACGGTAAGAGTAAGGGGCAAAAGCGTAAAAAGTCCTTTGAAAAAAATAGATTTCAGAAGGTTGAGTGTGCTTTTTATAGTTTTACGTATTTTCACGAAAGTTCCTTTTGTAAAGAATGTGCAAGGTTATGTGCTACAGTATGTGCCTCCTGCATTACTTCTGATTCTACCATAATTCTCAACATATTTTTTTCCGTTCCTGAATAACGAACCGATATTCTACCTGAAGGTATACTTCTTTCTGCCTCTTCAATAAGAATATCATACGGTTTTTCTGAAAGATTACATACACGTTTTACCGGAACAGTAAGTAAAATTTGTGGAAAGGGAGTAAATGTTTCAAAATCTATATTATTTAAAAGTATTATTGTTTCAAGCACTTTAAGCGCTACCAAAAGACCATCTCCGGTGCTTGAATAATTTTTTAATATAATATGTCCCGATTGTTCGCCACCTAAAAGTAGCTGGTTGTCAGTTAAGGCCTGTGCAACATATTTATCACCAACGGCAGTGCGGAGTAATTGTTTATTCTGTTTTTTCAGCCACGCCTGAAAGCCTACATTACTCATAATAGTGCCAATAATTAATCTTTCATCGGCATAATCAGGATGTTGACTTAAAAGTGCAATGATATCATCACCATTTTTTATAACGCCTTTTTGATTAACCGCAATAACACGGTCCCCATCGCCATCAAAGGCAAATCCCATAGTTGCTTGATGTTCAATGACAGCCTCTTGTAATCCTGCGGGGTTGCAAGATCCGCATTCTTGATTGATGTTAAAGCCGTTAGGCTGGTTATTAAGCATTATTACCGTAGCGCCAAAATGTTCAAAAAGACGTTGAGCAAGAATAGTGGTTGCGCCGTGTGCACAATCCAGAACTATTTTTGTAGACTCTAAAAAATGTGGTTTAAAGAGTTTCTTTAAGATATCCAGATATTCTTGAGTGCCATTAAGAGTATATTCGTTGCCTAAATCTTTGTACTGTACATCCGGGGTAGTAGGGTTATTAATATATTCTGTTATAGCATTTTCTGCTTGCGGACTCAGTTTGCCTGAACTATCAATAACTTTGATACCATTATCGTGCCAAGGGTTATGAGAGGCTGATATAATTAAGGCGCAATCATAGTTATTTTTTTTAATCAAATGATAAGCGGCGGGGGTGGGTAAAACCCCTGCATCAAAAACATCTATTGAATCACCAAGAAATACCATTTTAAAGAGTGATTTTATATAGGCGCATGAATTACGCGTATCGTGAATCATCAATACACGCGGCTTGATAGTGCCCTTTTTATAGTGTGCATTGATCCATTTACTCAGCCCTTGAGCAATTATGGGTAAAGAATGATGAGTAAAGGGTGCAGTACCCATAGTTCCCCGAATACCATCGGTACCAAAAAATGAATTCATAACGTATCCAAACCCAGTAATCTTTATTTATCTTAAAGTATAGTTTACCATCGCAGGCGCACTAGGCAATAAAAGATTACAGAGAAGGTCTACTTGTCTTTAATTTTTTTTCAATTATGATATATTGCATAGAGTAAATATATATTTTAAGGAAAATTATGATAAAAAAAATAACCATGATAAGTATGGTAGTCTTATCTACAACATTATTTTTAAAGGCTCAAGATGCAGAAGATTCCAACAAAAGGGTTAAGGTTGACCACCAGACTCACATTCAGGAAATTCCTGCACGTATGGAGAGTATGCCTACCGAAATTGTGCATAAAATATGTGGGTATTTACCGCAGGCAGCTATTGCAGCATTGGGGGTCACCTGTAAAGAATTGCGCCAAAAAACACAGCATGCATTTCATACATTTGATTTTGTGCGTACTCATGAGCAGGAAATAGGTGCAGCGGGCATTAATGAAGTTATTGATCGTCATGCAAGCCCTACCTTGAAAAGACTCATGCTGGGCCGTGCTTATAATCAAGTTGCTTTTCGGAAATGTCCTCATCTATTAACATTAACTATCAATACTCAAGTCCCGAACCTGCCTACTGATCAATTGCCAGAAGAAATAAGTTTGCTTGAAAAATTGCAAAAATTAAGCTTACGGGGAATAAACGCCGTTGCTGAAACGATGG
>JAKAUO010000018.1 GCA_021827715.1 bacterium
TTCCGATCTCATGCAACAAAAGACAATTACGAAACTAAGGCGTTGTATAACAAGGGGTATCTTCATGAATAAAGAGTAAAGTGAGATTTTTTTAAAAAAATGAATATACTTAAAAGAGTATACACCATTAAAAATTTTAGCGTACTATATCTATGTCAATCAAAAAAGATCTCTATTTAGTATATGGAGCTCATCCAATACTCGAATTATTAAAAGCAAAAAAAAGAAAATTATATTGTCTTTATACCACGCGTGAAGAACCTAAGCTCCTTTCAAAAATTCAACCCCTGATGCACCCTTCATGCATTGTGCACCATGTTTCCAAGGAAGAGCTTACGCGCCGTGCAGGTTCAGATGATCACCAAGGGCTAGTGGGTTACGCTACCGCTCCTTTAGAGATACGCAAAAAACCTTTTTCTCCAGAAACACATCCGTTGCTGGTAATGCTTGATGGCATCCATGACGCTCGCAATATTGGCGCTATTATTCGTTCTGCCTATTGTACTGGCGTTGATGGCATTATTATTACCCAGAAAAATAGCGGCCCCCTGAATGCTGCTGCGCTTAAAGCGTCGGCAGGGCTTGCTGAGCATGCGGTATTGTACGAAACGCCTACAGCGCTGACGGCCATTAATGAGCTTAAGCAGGCTGGGTACTCTATTTACCTTGCAGCACTGGGTGGTAAATCGGTCAACGAAATTACCTTTCAAGCACCTGCCGTTATTGTGGTTGGTAATGAAGGGTATGGTATTTCGCCAGAAATACTAAAATCAGGCACTCGTGTAATGTTGCCTCAACGCACTAAAGATATATCGTATAATGCTTCTGTTGCCGCGGGAATTTTATTATTTATCGCTGCGCAGCAATGTGGGAAATTAAGCTAATTTTTCTTGTTTGTTGACTCTTCGTCCCAAAAAACGCTATTACTTGTAGAGGGACAATGTTTTAATTCCTGAAATGAAACAGGGGTTAGGGGGAGGGACGTGAAGTGGATAACGTGGCACAAAAAGCCATGGTATAGAAGTATACTTAAAGCGCAGGTTCTGCGTTATAGTATCTATGCCACTATTATTGCCAGCGCATGCTATGCTGTCTGGTATTATGGCCTGTCTGAACGTGTGGTTACTACTTCTACGTGGGTGATTGACCCCCGCTTACATTTTTCAATGCGTGAACATTTGATTAAGTCTTATCCTGAACTTGATTCAGGATCCAATCCTCTTTCTTGTATTAAAGAGATTGTTACCCTTCGTAAAAATAGAACGCATACTGCTATAAAGGTGTATGCCTATACCCCTCTAGCAGTGATTAACGATACTGAAGTTCTGACAAATCAAGGTTTGTTGGTCGGCGCGCATTTTTACCGCCCCGATCTGGTGATGAAGTTGCCCCGCGTTAAAGCGCCATCTGGAGTGAACCCTGAAGAATCGATTGAACTTGTTACCTTTATTAGCACGTTACCAGAATATATTACCAAGTACGCTACCATTGTTTGGAAAAACCCTACTGAAATTGAACTTCTTTTTAATAAATATCCAAAAAATCCAGTGATTATTACTACTCAAACAGAACTTGCAACACAAAAACTTACAGCTATGCAAGAGCTTATTTCTCGCGAAGATATCACGCAGGTTGATGCGCGCTTTCAGGGTATACTGGTCGGAAAAAAGGGGGTGCACCACACGGTAAAAAATAAAAGGAGGGGATCATGAAATTAGTCGCTATAGATATTGGAACCACAAAAATTTGTGTATTAATTGCGCAACCTACCAGTAATAATTCATTTGAAATTATTGGTATCGGGCGTGCACCATCAAAAGGGTTAGCACGTGGTGTAGTAGTAGATATACTTTCTGCTGCTCACAGCATTAAAACAGCAGTAAAAGAAGCAGAGCTTATGGCAGGGTGTTCTATTGAGTCTGCTATTATTGGTATTTCCGGTAGCCATATCAATTCATTTAATTCGCAGGGCATGATTAGTATAAAGCATAAAGAAATTCGTGAGCATGATATGAACCAAGTGCTTGCCGTCGCTCAGGCTGTGCCTTTGGCTGAAGGGCAACAAATTCTGCATGTTTTACCTCAATTTTATACCATAGATGGCCATCAACGTGTACAGGACCCTTTAGGTATGTTTGGTATGCGTCTTGAAGTTCAAGTGCATATGATTACTGGTGCTACCGGTTCGGTACAAAATTTAATTCGGTGTTGTGAGCTTGCTGGTGTTAAAGTGCAAGATATTGTCCTTGAGCCACTTGCTTCAGCACACGCAGTGTTAAGCAATGATGAACGGCACATGGGGGTTGCTTTGCTTGATATTGGCGGTGGAACGTCAGATTTTACTCTTTATCAAAACCTTTCAATGCGTCATACAAAAGTGTTTCCCTATGCAGGCACATTGTTTACCAATGATATTGCGGTAGTGTTGCGTACTACGCTTGCAGACGCAGAACGTATTAAAAAAGATTTTGGTTGTGTGTATAAAGATTATGTTGTTCCTGGCCAGGAAATTCTGGTTGAATGCGCGCAGGGTGATCAAAAAATGGTTGTGTATGAAGAACAGGTGCATGAAATTTTAGAATGCCGTATTACCGAACTACTTTTACTGGTGCAAAAAGAGATCAAGCAATACACCGCAGTAAGCGGTGAAATGCCGCATAATGGCTTGGTTATCACCGGGGGTGGCTCATTATTGCATGGGATGCAGGAACATGCAGAGCACCTTTTGAAATTACCCGTTCGTATTGGCAAACCTAAAGCGTTACATTTTAAAGAATTTTTGGAAAGTCCTATGCATGCTACAGGCTATGGCCTTTTAGTGTATGGGATGAAAAAATTAAAAGAAGATGCCGCTTCGAGCTTTAATGGATCGCTCTCGCAGAAAGTTTTTTCACGCATGAAGTCATGGGTTTTTGATTTTTTTTGATGCAGTATGGTACAGTTCTTAACGAGAGCCATCTTTATTAATTAATGGAGAATAATCATGATAGATTTTGATCGTCACACATTACCAGCATCAACAAATGCGCGTATAAAAGTAATCGGGGTCGGCGGTGCCGGTGGTAATACCGTTAACTATATGATTGACAGCCATGCGTTGCATGAGGTTGATTTTATAGTTGCCAATACCGATGCACAGGCATTGTCACTTTCCTACGCCTTATCTAAAATCCAATTAGGTGCAAAAACTACTAAGGGTCTTGGTTCTGGCGCAAACCCAGAAGTAGGTAAAAAAGCAGCGGAAGAAGACCTTGCAAAAGTCCTTGAAGCAAGTGAGCAAGCAGATGTGGTATTTCTCACCGGAGGTCTAGGCGGTGGTACCGGCTCTGGTGCGTTACCGGTGATAGCACGTGCTTTGAAAGACAGAAACATTCTTACCATAGCGGTCGTTACAAAACCTTTTGAATTTGAAGGCAAGCGTCGCAGCGCTATCGCTGAAAAAGCACTTGAAATGTTAAGCAAAGAAGTTGACACCCTTATCGTGGTGCCTAACCAAAAACTGCTTGAGTTTAATGACCGCTCAATATCATTGGTCAATGCATTCGGGTTGGTAAATGAAGTGGTTTATCAATTTGTGCGAAGCATTGCTTCCATTATCTTAAAGCCTGGTTATATTAACGTAGATTTTGCCGATGTTAAAGCTATTATGCAAAACATGGGTGTCGCAGTTATGGGCACGGGCAAAGCTTCAGGTAAGGATCGTGCAGAACTTGCAGCGCTTGATGCCATATCTTCGCCACTGCTTGAAAATGTGAGCATCGAAGGCGCCCGTTCAATTTTATTGAATATTACGGCAAACTCAAAACTCGGGCTGCATGAAGTTCATATTGCTGCATCTATTATTCAGTCACAAGCACATAAAGATGCAAGTATTATTTTAGGTTCTGTTATTGATGATACCTTAGGTGATGAACTGTATGTTACGGTAATTGCTACCGGATTTTCTTGCCCAATTGCCTATGAAAAAGAGCCTGTTCGTGAAGCAGTTCGTGAACCGATCCGTGAAGTTTCTCCAGCTGCTATTGCTGCACAACCTGAACAGACACCAGATTCAGCACCGGTGCACCATATGGCCAATTTTTCATTAATGCAGCATGAAAAAACGGTATCTGTTTCAACGCCTGAAGATGACATGGAGATACCAACGTTATTGCGTAAAATGGTGCGTGAAAAACAATCCCAGTTTAAGTAAGTTTTGTATATAAAAGGCAAGGGCGCTTAAGTGCGCCCTTATGCTATGAATTTTTTAAGGAGAGCCATTTATTTATTGTATGATACGGCGTATTGTCATATACGAAATCCAATGATCTTTTTGTAATACTTAGGCTAGCAAATTCGATCAAGTTGGTCATATTTTCAAGTTTCAACCGTTCATCTCTTTTTAAGAATTTATTCACTTGATAGCCCAAATAAGGAGTAGCTGGGTCTAGTACGCAAGGGATATCTAGATCCCAGTAAAAATAATGTTTTTTTATCTGAGTTAATAAAGAATTTTGTAAAGAATCAGGAAGAGTTGATAAATAAATATATTCAATAACTTCTAGAAAACTTAAAGGCTTGATCGTTAAGGTTCTTCGAAAAAGCGGAATAAGTGTGGGACTCGTTATTTCTAGATGGGTCTGAATAGTATTATTCACCTTATCAATTTTCTTAAGAAAATTTATTTTCCATTTTTTTAAGACGCTTAATGCATTTGTTTTTTCTAGGGTAAGCTCATTTGCTAAAGTTGCAAGAGCGATTGCGCGCATAAAATTAATATGCTGGTCATAATAATCACGTATTAATGGATCCCCTTTTTGAAAGATTTCAACCATAGGCAGCAAGTGGACCCAGTCTTTGGTCCATGCCCCTGTTGTTTCTGCAAAAGGCATTGCCGCTTTTTCGTCTGGAGTTATCTCTGGGTCATTGCTGTCTTTAAGTGGCTGACAGGTGCCATTGTTCATTTCTTTTAAGGTACAGCCTAGTATTCGGCCTACCCGGGTGCCGGCGATATGCTGCAAATCTGCAATAAGGCTATCGCCTTTAAATTCGCCTTGTTCATTGATAAAGGCTTTTCTAAATTTTCCATTTTCTTGAGCGATATGCGCAGGAACCTCTCTTTTGATATCCATTAAAGTATCATACAGCTCTAAAATCTCCAGCGAAGAAGCATCTTCAAAGGCTTTTGGTAATAACCCTTTACTAAGTAATACCTCAAGCGGGATTTTATTGAGCAAATCAAGTGTTTTTTGAGCATCCCATTTTTTAGAAGCAAGAGCTTCAGCTTGCTGTGCCTGCAGGTTTGGCAAGCAGGCAAGGCTAAAAATTGCTAAAAGTTGGGGTAACGATAGTTTCATTCTCTTCCTTTTAAATTTCTCCTATTTATAATTTAAGTATAGCAGAATGGCTATGTAATCGCAATATAATGGTTATATTTTACCTTAAAAGCTACTTTTTTAATGATATTTTTTGATAATAATTTTCAATTTCATTTTTTATATAAATATTGAAATATCCCTTAAAATAACCCTAAACCCTAGAAGTGGGTATCTCCTTAGTCTATTCTGATACCTTAGAACAGGTAGAAATGGGTGTCTTTAAACCTGTAAATAGGGGTTTGCTACGCTTAAATGAAGGTATTGAGTGATTTTATAGGGTGTTTGTATGATGAATAGAGGTTTTTGGCGCTCCAAGACATTCTCGGTTAAAAATAGTATACTATTACTATAATAATGATATATTTGATTTTTTTGTTTCAATTTGAAACCTTATGCAATGAAAAAGAGTGATTTATGAAAAAGAATATACTTTTACTCTCTGCTATTATCAGCTGCTTGCTTCAGACAAGCGCATATGGCATGTATGCGGCCGCCTTAAAAGCTCTTCCCAGGGTCACAATTGCTTATGCGGCCAAGACTGCTTCTAAGTTAGCGCCAATTGGTGTAAAAAGAGAAATGGGCACTGCGGTTCCCGTTACTGTTGTCGCGCCAAAGCTTCCTGTATCACAACTTTCTCAGGTTGGTAAGGTTGCACCGGCAACTTTAGAGGCTACAAAGCATTTAGGGAATATAGCGAAAGCGCAGAATCTATCTCAGGCTGCCCCTACACTTGCAGGGCAATTACAGCCCTCTGCTGTGCCGGCGGCGGCATTATCATATGAGCAGGCTATCCAGCAGGCCATTAATAATGCGCCTGAACAGGCTCCTATTATCTGTCTTACTAATCCTATTAAGCCAGGGTATGTGGATATTCCTGCCCCTACTGATATCCCTGCAACTATTCAAACTCCTGCTGTTCCTGCCCAACCAGAAGCCGAAGAAATGCATTATTTATCTCAATTCTGGAAAATGGCAGAGAAATCTGCTGCTGCCAGGGCTGAAATTGATAAAATGAGGGAACTTCTAGAACAAAAAGAACATATAATTGATGTACTTTATGAAGCGCCGGCACAACCGGCCCCGGCTTCACCACAAGTACCGCAACAATCGACGCCTCTTGTTTCTAGCGCATATAACGAATTCTTAAAAAGTGGAAATATCCCAGCTGCAGAATCAGCATCAATGCCTCATGCTACATCAACTCCGTTAGGAGCTATGGCTACAAATGCTACGGTCGCAGAAGGTGCACAAGCAGCCCCCATTTTAGCCTCTTTTTATAGTAAAATAACGGGTAATGCCACAGCAAAAGCTGCAGAGGCTCAATTAAATGCTGCATTGCCTATGAATAGACTCTGTGAAATAGAACATAAGCCTTTAACGATGACTGAGCGATGTATTACATTCATGACTGATTATAAATATGAACTTGTAGCTGCAACAGCTATAACTGCTTTATTGGTCGGCTCTTATGTTGCTTATAAATATTATAAAGCATCTAAAGCATATCTAAATATATCGCCTGATGATGTAGATTAAACTTTAACGTTTAAGAGATATCTCACGAATCTTGTCAATAACGATAAAATTAAGTGGCTGAATTTTATTAAAAAAAGTTTGCTTGCTTCTAGTATATTCAGATAAAAAATTTTTATTATAAGAACTGAGAAAATCCCAATTGTGATTGGTAATAATTATTGTTGGATATTTTTTCAAAGAGACTACTTTCTTAGCAAGATAATTTACTATACTTTCCGGCCAGGAGGTAAGATAGGTCTTTTTAAGAAGGGTGTCAGCATCGATTGTTATAATAACTTCTCTTTTAAAGAGATTGAAAGGGAATGGTATGTTCTGCCTATCATCAGTAATAAAGTGTTCAGGATGGTTATTAACTTCATCCATCGCAATAAGAAATCTAACTTTCCACTGAGAATCATTATATTGATTCTTAAACAATTCTATACATGGTAATAAATGTACCCAATCTTTTGCCCAAGGTTCAGTTATTTCTTTAAAAGGCATTGCTGCTTTTTCTTCAACGGTTAAGCTTGGATCATTACTGTCTTTTAGTGGTTGGCATGTTCCATTATTCATCTCTTTTAAGGTACAGCCTAAAATTCTGCTCACTTTATAGCCTGCTGCCGTTTGTATAGAGCTGAGTATCGCGTCACCTTTAAATTCGCCTTCTTGATCTATAAAGGCCTCTTTGAATGCTCTATTTTCTCGTGCAATATGTGTGGGAATTTCTCTTTTGATATCTAATAATGCATCATATAATTCTAGTAATTGGATTGAAGGGTATGATTTTAAAATAGTGACTTGAGCTAAAGCGGGCACTCTGTTTAAGAGATGTACGGTTTTAACACCTTCAAATTGTTGAAGCTCTTGTGCCTGCTGCGCGGTAAGAATTACCATGTTCAAGCACAATGCATACAATAATTTTTTCATCACAGTATCCTTTTTTTATAATAATGAACTATTTTGAAAATTTGACATTTATGTTTGCAGAAGTTTTCTTTAATAACTTTTTTTGATTTTTAAATATATGTGCAACAGCAACTGAATTTTTTCGAGTCACAAAGCTGTGATCAGCAATAGTTGCCTGTATATGTGCAATAATCTGTCCCCATTCTTTTTCTGCAGTATTCAATGCTTCCAGATCATTAAATGTTGGATTTTTTGTTAAACTTTCAAGCATCGTATCATACGCTGCATGCATAGTTGCTTTATAGAGGTTTGCCTCTAAAAGCTTTTGGTCATCTTCCGTTTTTTCTAAAAGCGGACTGGTAAAATTAAAGTAGGCATCTAAATGATCTGAAGCACCTGCAATTACTTTTCTAAAATATTGCGGGTACCGTTTTTTAAGAAAATCATCAAATTGAGTATTGCCTTGCAAGGGCCCAAGCTCTTTAAGTTCCCCTAATAGAGTTTTAGATTCTGTTGCATGGGCAATGGCACAAAATGAAATAGTTAAGATAATAAATGTTATTTTTTTCATAAAAACCTTATTTTAATTATTTAAGTTATATTTACTAGTATACATAATTAACTTGATTTTTTCCACGGATGGAATGGAAAAAGGTTGATTAAATCTGTTTTTTGACCTATTTTTTAGAGTATGAAGATCCTAAAAAAAGAATATTCTATTCTATTTGGTGACCAATCGGCAAGTTATGTAAAGCATAGTTTAAAGGGTTGTACACAAAAAGAACTAAGTAGTAAGCCCCCCTTTTCAGATTTTGCTGGCATGCCCCTGGTGTTTTTAAACCAAGTGCATGGTACTAAAGGATATTGTATAGATACCCCCGCAGCGGCTCAGATAGCACCTTATGCCTTTGATGGTGATTATATGGTTACTACGCTTTTAGGGGTGGCGTTGGTGGTAGAAACAGCAGATTGTGTGCCTCTGGTATTGCTGGACTCGGTAAAAATGGTGGCGGCGTTAGTGCATGCTGGTTGGCGCGGTGCCATTGGTGGCATCGTGACGAACGCTCTGCATGATATGTTCATGCGCGGATCTGCCCCAGAAGATATTCAAGCCTTTTGCGGACCCGCGGCACGTGGTTGTTGTTATGAGGTGGGTAAAGATTTTAAACAGTTATTTAGAGAAACTTCAGCTTTTATTGTCCGTGATGGCCGTATATTTTTTGATAATGTTTCTTATATAACAGGGCAATTAGAAACAATGGGTATAGGAAAGCACCATATTTTTTTAAATAATGCTGCATGTACGATATGTTCTGAAGGATATTGTTCTTACCGGCGCCAGGGTTCGCTGCAGCTTCGGCAAATGACAATCGTTGCACTCAAATGAATATAGCTTTACACTAAAAGACATAGAAAATTGATGACACAGAGGGCTCGTTATGATTTTAGATATTATTGGAAAAATATTTGGTACAAATAATAGCCGCGTACTGAAAAAAATGCAAAACTTGGTTATTCGTATTAATTATCTTGAAGCTGAAATGAAGGCGCTTAGTGATGAAGCCTTATCAGCTAAAACCAACGAATTTAGGCAACAAATTTTAAATGGTAAAACCATTGATGATATTTTACCTGAAGCCTTTGCCGTAGTTCGCGAAACATCGCGTCGATTTTTGGGCCAACGCCATTACGATGTACAATTATTAGGCGGCATCGCGTTGCATGAAGGCAAAATTTCTGAAATGAAAACCGGTGAAGGGAAAACCCTTACTGCTACCCTGGCACTTTATTTAAATGCTTTGGAAGGCAAAGGTGTTCACTTAGTAACGGTAAATGATTATCTAGCGCGCCGTGACGCCCAATGGATGACCCCCGTTTTTACGCATCTTGGCTTAACCGTGGGTGTTTTACAGCATGATATGAGCGACCAAGAGCGCAAAAAAGTGTATGCTTGTGATATTATTTATGCAACAAATAACGAACTTGGTTTTGATTATTTGCGTGATAATATGAAGTTCCGCCTTGAAGACTACGTGCAGCGTGATTTGCATTACGCTATTGTTGACGAGGTTGACTCTATTTTGATTGATGAAGCACGTACCCCCTTAATTATTTCTGGCTCAGCTGATGATGCCACCCAATTGTATGCGCGCGTTAATGCCGTTATCCCCTTATTAGTTGCTACCGTTGACTATGAAGTTGATGAAAAAAATAGAACGGTGCAATTAACAGAAAGTGGTAATGACAAAGTTGAAGCAGCATTGCAGGTGCCCAACTTGTATGACCTTGCCAATATTAAATTACTGCATCATGTGGGCCAAGCATTGCGAGCACACAAGCTCTTTAAGCGTGATGTTGACTATGTCGTGCGTGATAACCAAGTATTAATTGTTGATGAGTTTACCGGACGTATTCTTTCTGGTCGTCGTTACAGTGATGGATTGCACCAGGCAATTGAAGCAAAAGAGGGTGTTCCCGTTCAGCGTGAAAGTCAAACGGTTGCTTCGATCACCTTGCAAAATTACTTTAGATTATATAAAAAATTAGCGGGTATGACGGGTACGGCAAATACTGAAGCTGAAGAGTTTCATAAAATATATAATCTTGCTGTGGTCACCATTCCTACGCATCGTCCTATGATTCGTGATGATAAGCCAGACTTATTATTTCTTTCACGTGAATCAAAAGAACGTGCCATTGCGCAAGACATTATTGAGCGTCATGCCAAAGGGCAACCAGTACTTATAGGTACAGTCTCTGTTGAAAGTTCTGAGCGTTTAAGCATTGTTCTTAAGGCGCATGCTATTCCGCATGAAGTGCTTAATGCAAAAAATCATGCCCGTGAAGCAGAAATTATTGCTCACGCTGGTGAAAAAGGCAGAGTTACCATTGCTACCAATATGGCAGGCCGCGGAACTGACATTAAACTTACCCAAGAATCACTCCTTGCTGGTGGTTTATATATTTTAGGGACAGAGCGCCATGAAAGTCGCCGTATTGATAACCAATTACGGGGCCGTTCTGGAAGACAAGGTGACCCAGGAGAATCACGCTTTTATTTAAGCCCTGATGATAATTTAATTCGTATTTTTGGAGGAGAAACCTTTAAAAAGCGGCTTCAGTTTGCCGGTATGACTGAAGATGAATCAATCGAGTCTAAGTTTTTTACTAAAAATATTGAACGTATGCAAGAACGTGTTGAACGTGATAATTTTGAGATTCGCAAAAATTTATTAGAATACGATGATGTCTTGAATCAACAACGTACCGTGATTTATACCTATCGACGCATGGTGCTTGAAGGTGAAGCCCAGATATTTGAGTTGGTACGCGATTTAATGGTTGATGCCATCCATGATTTAACTAAATTTTATGCACCACGCAGGACACTAGATGCAGAAGGATTACAACAGCTTCTGCAAGCGTTATCCATCATGGTAAATATAAAAGTTGATCAATTAAAAGACAAGAATTTTACCTTTTCAAATGTCGAGCAATTAACCCAAGAATTAATAGATTTTCTGCTGCAAGAATATGACCATTACAGTGAAGGCCGTGAACGCACGCTGCTTCAGGAATCTCAAAAATGGCTCATGCTCAATGCTATTGATCAAGCATGGAAACAGCATATGCTCAACCTTGATCACTTGAAAGAGGGTATTGGGTTACGGGGCATGGGTCAAAAAAACCCGTTGATTGAATACAAAAAAGAAGCCTATGGCCTTTTTGAAGAAATGATGCGCTCGATTCGTTTTGAAATTGTGCACCATATTTTTCATCTTAATATGAATCAATTTGATCGCAAGGCGTTTGAGCATGACCGGGAACGTGAGTTGGAAGATGTTAAATTTTCTGGCGGTTCTGAAGCAGAGATCTCTAAGACACCACAACAGATTCGTTCAGAGAATGTGATTGGCAGAAATGATGATTGTCCGTGTGGATCGGGGAAGAAGTTTAAAAAATGTCATGGCAAGTGATACGTCACTTTTTTCAAAAAGTATACGCCATATTGGCCGCTTTTTAGCCTACACTGGCCCTGGCTATTTAATTGCTGTAGGCTATATGGACCCGGGTAATTGGGCAACGGGTCTTGCAGCCGGATCAGGCTATGGGTATACTCTGCTTTCAGTTATTTTAATTTCAAATATCATGGCCATGGTAGTGCAATTCTGTGCGTTAAAATTAGGCATTGTAACGGGCAAAGATCTTGCTCGTTCCTGTAGAGATTATTACAACCCTTTAGTATCTTATATGTTGTGGATATTAGCAGAATGCGCTGTTATCGCGACAGATCTTGCAGAAGTTATTGGTTCAGCAATCGGGTTACAACTTCTTTTTGGAATTCCACTTATGTGGGGAATCTGTATCACCGCAGCCGATGTGTTATTGTTATTGCTGTTGGCGCATAACCACATCAAGACCGTTGAAAGAGCCGTTGCGCTGTTAATAGCCATTATAACTATTTGTTTTGGTATTATTATTTGGTACGCTCAACCTTCCTGGACAGTGCTTGGCAAAGGTTTTATCCCCACCGCTGCGATCTTGCACGATCCTTCTATGTTGTACCTTGCTATCGGCATTTTAGGCGCCACGGTAATGCCCCATAATCTTTATCTGCATTCTGCACTTCTAAAAAAAGATCCGCAGGCAAGTGACACGTCAAAGCAACGTTCAATTTGGTACGCGACGCTTGATATTAGTATTGCGCTCACGTGTGCCTTTTTTATTAACGCTGCAATTCTTATTGTCGCAGCTGCGGTGTTTCATAAGCATGGTTTGCATACTATTACAGAAATTCAAGATGCCTACCATCTTTTTACACCTCTTTTGGGCACACAGCTTGCAAGCTTTGTCTTTGCGTTAGCGTTACTGATTTCAGGGCAGAATTCAACACTCACCGGTACCTTGGCAGGGCAAATTATTATGGAGGGTTTTATTCAAGTAAAAATTCCTGCATGGCTCAGAAGGCTTGTTGGCCGCTGTTTGACGATTATTCCTGCATTGCTGTGCATTATTTTTTTTGGTGAAGGTTATCTTTCGCGTATGATGATTTTTAGTCAAATTATTCTGAGCCTGCAGCTACCCTTTGCCATTTTTCCGCTTTTGCAATTTACCAATAATCGTGCCATCATGGGCACATTTGCCAATAGCCCTTTATTAAAATGGGTAGCATATAGCATCGCGTGTGCTATTGTTCTTTCCAATCTATTACTTATTTGTTTTTTGTGCGCTTATTAAGAGCGATATAATTGACTTGATAATTCTCAGCATGGTATAAGAACAGGTATCTCATGGTCTATCGTTGTTTAAGGGAGTAAAAAAGTATAATGAAAAAGTTTTGTGTGCTCATGTATATTTTTGTATCCTCGTCTTCTTTGTATCCGATTCAGTTACTATTGCCGCAAACAGAAGGTATGCAGGGCCAAGTACTTGGCCTGAGTGATAGTCAAGGAACCTTGTCGTGGATAAGCATGGAAAGTTTAACTACGCTTACCGGTTGCTTAACATTTGAAGATAGTGATCTTGATACAGCAGGTAAGATATGTGCCAACACCAACGCATTTATTATTGCCCCGCAAGGTATGCGCGCATTACAAACAACGGTTTCTGGAACCAATCGCGGAATGAATGCTATAGATTTGCAAATAACCACCAGCAAAGCAAGCATGGTTGCTTCAGGAAATTTTAGCGTTATAACAGGTGGTTTTGCCAATACCGCTCAAGGAGACTATGATAGTATCACCGGTGGCCAAGGTAATAGAAGTATCATAGATGATAATCCAAGTGATGGAAATATATGTGGATACAATAGTGTCTACGGCCAAGATAATATGATAACTATTAATACGGCATCTGCAACAACAGCAGGCATCATTGCCGGATTTAATACTATTGCAGGCGGTAATCAAAACAGCATTGCCGTATCGTTACCCGCACAAAGCTTTATCCCTAATACCGTTGCAGGTTCTTACGCTTTTGGCTCGACCGAGTTAAATCCCTATGGAATAGCAATAACACCCAATGGTCAGTATGCCTATATTGCTGATAATCGCACCAATGCACTGAGTATTTTTGATTTAACCAATAATACTGCTCTTTCTGAAACGATCAATACTGGCAACAATCCCTATGCAATTGCACTAACACCTGATGGGTACTATGCATATGTTACTAATAATGGCAGTAGTGATGTGAGTGTCATTGATATTTCAAATAACACTTCTATTAATTACATTAACGTGGGAAATAGTCCTGTAGGAATAGCGATAACACCTGATGGTCAGTATGCCTATGTTGCTAATGCGAACAGTAATAATATAAGCGTTATCAATGTGGCGACTCAAACTGTTACTGCGACTATTAACGTGGGCACTAATCCTAGCGGGGTAGCGATAACACCTGATGGTCAATATGCCTATGTTACTAATACGGGCAGTAATAATATAAGCGTTATCAATGTGGCGACTCAGAGTATTACTCTCACTATCACCGGCGGTTTTAACAGGCCTACTACGCTTGCAATAACGCCTGATGGCCACTATATCTATGTTACTAATACTGGAAGTAATTATGTCAGTGTCATTGAAAATAACACTCCTGTCGGTTCCATATTCGTCGGAAGTGGTCCTGAAGGAATTGCAATAACGCCCAATGGTCAGTATGCGTATGTCTTATCTGGTACCAATAGTGTGAGCGTCATTGATAGTGCAACTAACCAGGTTATTGATACTTTAACTGTATCGGGTGATGTTAGTATTGGCATAGCTATAGCCCCCAATGGCCAATATGCGTATGTTCCCAGTTATATATCAGCCTCAGGCACTGACATAATAAATGCTATATACATCGGGCCACTTTCTCCGCAAGGGTTCAATGTCATTGGCGGTGGTCTTCAGAACCAGATAACCGTGTCGCCGCAGCCGGTATCTATCCCAATAGGACAACATGTTATAGGGGGTGGTTTTAGCAACACTATCACCTGTACGAGTAATGGTATCGGAGTTGGGTCATTTATTGGCGGTGGAAGCTCAAATACTATTTTGTGTAGCCCGGGTGTTATTGTGGGTGGGTATTTAAATACCATTGCCTCAGGCAATGGTGCCTTTATTGGCGGCGGCCAAAACAATCAAGCATCAGGCAATTATTCTGCTATTGCTGGAGGGTACTACAACACAGCAAGTGGTAATTATTCAGTGGCCGGAGGCTCTACCTGTACCGCACAAGGTGATTATTCAACGGCGCTCGGGACATTGGCTACGACCACGTATAATAATTCCTTTATATGGGGTGACGGAAGTATGCTTTTTACCGCAACTGCATCAAATACTTTTAATGTATTAGCAACTCAGGGAGCACGTTTTATTACCAGCCTTTCGCCTTACCAAGGGGTGCAGCTTCTTCCAGGAAGCGGTGCATGGATCTCAGTTTCAGATAAAAATAAAAAGATACATTTTGAACAAGTAGATAAACGCGCGATATTAGAAAAAGTTGCAGCACTTCCGATTGAAGCATGGAGCTATAAATCACAAGATGCCTCAATTCGTCACATGGGGCCGTATGCACAGGATTTCCACGCCTCATTTGGCTTGGGTGAAGATCCTCTGGGAATTGCAACTATTGATGCTGACGGCGTTGCACTTGCAGCCATACAAGGGTTATATGCGGTGCAAGTAGAACAAGCGCGTATGATTGCTTTATTGCAGCAGCAAATCCTTGAACTTCAAAACAACATTAATCTTTTAAAATGAAATACCTACTTTACCAAAAATTAACCAGCGATCAAGTGCAGTGTTAACGGTAGTAAATTCATAGGTAGCGCCGCCACCAATAAACGTAGGAATACAAATGTCATCCCACGTGTACCCAGCTGCTAAGTATATGGTGTGTGAGAGCATAGTAGGGTGCGCAGCAGAATTTAAATCAAGGTCAGCAAGCGTAACGGATTTGTAATCTGCTAACGGTATACTTGAAGCAGGGAAATTATTTTTAATCGTGCGGGCAATAGTTGTAAGCCCGTCACCAGAAATGTCTTTTATGGCAACATTGGTATTCCAAGAACATTTAGTAATTTCTTCAGCTTGGCGACCATAAAAGTTAAAACCAAACTCTGCTTGTATACCCTTCCAGGTATAAATAAAGCCGGTGTTAGTGTTAATCATAAAATGGGGATGCACTTGAGCGCTGGTGGTAAAAAAGTTAATACCAAAAGAACCGATATCCATAATAAGTGGCGCGGGCGAGGCAGCTGCAACATCCGCTTGGGCGATACTTGAATATACTTCAAGGTATCTACTCCATTGTCCTTGTTGCACTAAATCAAATGAGCGCCATTGGGTGTTTTTAAAAAGATATTGGCCCTCTGCATCAAATTCTAATCTAATTCTATGCAAGCCATGTTCATATACTTTCATGCCAATGTGCCCACCAAATAAAAGACCCCAATGGTGGTTATTCCCCACAACAGGGCTAAAGATATATTCAGCATTGCGTTGATTTATTTTGGTTCCTGTGGGGATGACAAACCCCGCATAAGCATTTAAATCACAGGTTTCGGTGCAGACGGCATTATATCCCGCTGTTACTTCAATTTCAGAAACGCCCCAGCGTGATAATTTTGCACAGTTATCAACTTTACCATAAAGCATTTCATCTTGTTTGAATGCAGCTTCCATTGAACCGACGTGCGGTGCGCCATTAAGACCTGGTGTACCCGTTGCACCACCGCCATCATTGATAATTGTTTCGTGTAAGTTCATTTTATTGCAGACATATTGTATCGGCATATTGATTTCACCCCAGATACGTGGAACGTCGTTACTGTCGTGCCACAAGTTTTGTATCCAGGTAAAGCCGATCCCGAAGGTAGATTGATAGGGTCTAAAGAAGATATTGCTTTTAAATGTTTGATCAGCATCTACCGTTTCAATATTAAAGTTTCGCGCTTCTATATCTTTAGTATATAATCCGTCTTGAGTGAAGTTAGGGGTTTTATATTCTTGCACATTTAATGACGCTTTATTAGAAGGTAAGAAATATTGGTTTAAGGCAATATCATTATTAGATTGGCCACCAAAGACCACTACCTGAAAAGCTCCTTCTATTCCGCCTTCTCCTAGGAGCATACGGTCATTGCGAAAGAGCGCCTCCTTTTCTGGGGATACAAGAATGTCTTGTGGCCGCACCGTAAAAAATGAATGGCCAGCAAAATCATCTGCGCGTACCATTAATGGCGCCACTAAGATCAGTAGCAATAATGTTTTCTTCATATCTTTCCCAATATTTTTCAGAATATCAACCTAACTGATATGTATTTGTTGTACTACACATTGACCTGTTGATGTCAATAGATTGTTGTTGCATAAAGGTATATGCGCTTGAAACAATTAACCTGATATCGCTGTATTGCGGTTGCCAGTTTAAAAGGTTTTTCGCTTGCGTAGTATCTGCAATAAGATAAGCTGGGTCACCAGCTCGGCGCCCCATTTTTTGAATAATAACTTTTTTTTGCGTTACTTGTTCAACAGCCTGAATAATTTCTTTTACTGAATATCCATGTGTGGTTCCTAAGTTGGTAACACCGCTCTTGCCAGTTTCTTGTAGATGCTCAAGTGCTAGCCGATGTGCGCGTGCAATATCGCGCACATGCACATAATCACGCACGCAGGTACCATCTGGTGTTTCATAATCGTCGCCATAAAGAGTGAATGGTGCATTGTCTATTACCGCTTGCAGCATGCGTGGTATAAGATGTGTTTCAGGTTCATGCCGTTCACCTAAGTGATACTCTGGGTAAGCGCCACAGGCATTAAAATAGCGCAACGCCCGATATTTAAATGAATAGGCAACACGATAATCTTCAAGCACCTGTTCGATGATTAACTTGGTTTTACCATACGGGCTTATCGGATTACAGCTGTGTGTTTCTGGTATGGGCAATGTATGTGGAGTGCCATACACAGCCGCGCTTGAAGAAAATATAATGGTGGTAATGCTGCATGCGCGCATGGTTTCCAAAAAAATAACAGTTTTTATTACATTGTTTTCATAATATGCTGCAGGGTTTACTACTGAGGCGCCGACCTCTATAAAAGCTGCGCAATGGATGACGGCATCAATGGTGTAGCGTGCACAGATTGTTTTTAAAATAGGGGTATCGGCAATATCGCATTGGAAATAGGTAACATTTGGATGATTAATTTGAAAAGAACACACTTTGTCTATCACAACTACAGTGTGATTCTGGTGAAGAAGTTCAAGGACAGTATGTGAACCGATGTACCCTGCGCCACCGGTGACTAAAATAGTTTGCTTCATGGCGTAGAGTGTAGAATGACTTTTATAAAAAGACAAGGGGGATACATATGAGAGGCATAGTGTTCCGGCAGCGTGTCATATTAAAAAGCGAGGTACAGAGATCTCTGTACCTCGCTATAGTTTCTTTGTTATATCACGCTGCTGGTGCTATTTGATTAATTGCTGATTTAATGTTCTCAATTTGGGCTGTGGTTGCATCAAGTTGCAAGAGAAGTTTCCCACCAGGGTTTTTCTGGTCAAAAAACGTCACCAGTTGATTTTTTGCATCAGCTTTACCGGCAATATGTGGTTCTTCTTCGGCACCTTTACTTTCAAGAGCAGCCTTTTTAGCCGCAACATTTTTTTTGAAGTCACTAATGCCATTATGTCCATAAAGATCTTCGATACTTTCTTTAATCATAAAATCATTTAATACGGCATCAAGATCTTTTATGTTCAAGGCAATTGATTCAGCTAAATTCTTGTCATCATTTCCTGCTAAAGCATTCAGTAGAAAATCTTTCAAAGGAGTAGCCCCTTTAAGCGAAGACAATAACAAGAAACCATTAAGAAATAATAGAGTTCTTTTCATTTATTTCCTAAACGCTTTTGTTGATTCTTTTAATTAAAAAACCTAATGTTCCTGATTTGCCTTGAATTTCACTTTCATCAGGATTATAGGCCTTTAAGGCGTCATACAATTTCTGTAACTCTTGCTTAGGCGCTTTACTTTGAACTAATCGATTAGCTTCATTTTGGAAATCAAGAAGAGTTTTATACTGAGAATAATCGCCAGCTGCTCCAGGTGTCGCAGATGGTTTTACTTCAGCGTTCTTAAGAAGCTCTTCGAGTTTCTCAGCTGTGTTGGTTAATGCTGCTTTATCATCCGGAGATATTCCTGTTAAAGAAGCTTTGCTATGCAGGTTTGCAATAACGTTTTCTAGTTTTTCTTTATCATATCCAATTTTAAGTTGATTTGTAACAGGATCAATAAATTTATTAGCGTCCGTTATTAATGTCTTGGCAAGAGATGCTGGTTGGTCTGTTCTATAAGACTGCATGTTTGGTAGTGTTTCAACGCCAGGCGTGCTAGGTGAAGCTTCTGGAGAAAGTTTTCCAGGTTCTTTACCTTGTGTTTGTTTTAGTGCATCGTTTAAATTTTTATTAACAGTTCCGAAGTCAGTTATAGCTTGCTCTAGTTGTTTATACATGGCATCACCCAATATCTCTTTGCTACATTTTTGATTTATTCGTGCCTGTAGTGCTGGGATTTGGGAAATCTGATCTTGCAGATTTTTCTGTGCCGCTTGTAATTTAGGTATATTTGCACCCATTACATACCCAGGTAATGCTGCTTTGGCATCTTTGATCAATCCTGGCGCTTGCTTATTATAGGCAAGTAAGTCGGTCAGCAAGGATTGTGCTTGCGTATCACATGCGGCTTTTTTATCTTTGTATTCCTGTATGTAACCTTTGATGTTATTTTGTAGGGTTAGTGATTCTCCACCACTTACAGTCTCTAGTTTAGTGAGTTCAGCCTGAGCCTTTGCTAAAATATCTTTATCCTGAATGTTTGCATCTCGAATAGATTTGGCAAGACCACTTATAACAAGAGGTGAAGTTGCTTGAGTAGCATCTTTCTGATATCGACGTGGTTGTGTCAGAGAGGTGCTTGCCGCAGGCCCTGCCGGTTCATTTTCTGATACTGGTACTCCATTATGAAGGAGATCTTCGAGTTTCTGAGCGGTATCTGCTAATTTTTTTCTAGAGTCTGGAGAATACTCTTTTAAGAGAGCATAGTTGTGTAATTCTGCAATTAAATTTTCTATCTGTTCCTGATTGTATCCTGGCTTGAGTTGCTTTGTAGTTGGATCAATAAGTTTATTGGCTTTATCAATCAGAGTAGTTAATGATTGCATTGTCTCTGCCGGAGACATAGGCTTAGCGACTCCAATACCTACTGCTCCTGCTAATGGAGATGTTCCTTGCTGCGCAATAGCTGTTCTCATCTTGTTAAGTTGTGTTCTGAGTTGATCACGTATTTTTTCAGCGGTCTCGGCAATAGCATTTAATGGTTCTGTTTCTGAAAAAGACAATAAAATTTTTCCTGATTGATCATGCAGTTTCTTGATATTTTCTAATTCTAAGCGATTTTTTTCATACACTTCTGCGCTTTCAGAGAGATAGGTGTTAAGGGTTTGTGCTTTTGCTTTAAGATCTTGTATTGAAAGTGTTGAATCAAAAGTGCTTTCATCTAATGCTGCTTTTGAATCTGCTGTATATTTTTTAAAATATGCCATTAAAAGATATGTTCTTTTTGTTGCGTTCTCTTTTATGATGTTATTAATAGCCGTTTGTGCATCTGCAAATTTTAATGAACCATTTTTGTAGCCAGTAACTGCATTTTTTGCATTTTCTACATCATCTTTAGTAAGATTTTTTGAATTATTATAAATCAGGTTCTCTAATATGGTTGCATTGCCGGCATCAAATTTTGCAGGCTGTGCAGCTGTTGGTTGCGGTAGAGCTAATTTCTGCAATTCTGCTTTGGCTTGCTCCATGGCAGCTTTATCTTTCTTGCTTTTGAGCCACGCCTGTTTAATTTTGTTAATTGCATCAGTTTGAGTTGCAAGATAACTTGCTTGGATAGCATTATTGAAAGCGTTTTCAACTTGGGCTTTTTCTGCAAGATATTGTTTTAAATCAGCTTGCTGTTTTGGCGTTAGACTTTCTTCTGGGTATCCAATCTGAGCAATTTCCCAGGACTGCATATCTGGTGTTGGCTGTGTAGGTTGTGTCATGCCAGCTTGTGATTGTGGAGCTGTTGGTGCTTGTTCAGGTGCAACGGGTTGAAGATTTGCAGGAGCGCTGACTCGTCCTTGTGCGCGCTGTGGAACTTTTGTTGGTTGTGCGGTAACCGGTTGAACTGCGCCGCCTTGAGCACGTTGTGGCTGTTGCACTGGTACCGGTTGCATAATTTCACCCGGTACATATCCTGCAGGAGCTGGTACAGCTGGGGCTGGGGCAACAGGCGCAACAGGGCGTGGTGCTACTGCAGGTGCAGCAGGAGCAGGAACTATAGCTGGCGCTGGCGCGGGAGCCGCAGGTTTAGGTGCTACTACAGGGCGCACTTTAGTAGGTGTAGGAGCTGGGACAGGCGCTGGGACAGGCGCTGGAGCAGGCACTGGTGTAACTGGTGCAGGCGTTGTAGCAAGCGCAGTTACTCGCGCAAGATCAATCGGTGGGTTTGCCTTTTGCAGTTTACCCGTTGCAGCAGCATATTGCACGCGTGATGGTTGCAATGCTTGATAGTCTGCTAATAATTGGCGAGCTGTCACTGGAGTTGCATTTTTTTGATAGGCCGCTAATGCGGTATCAAATTTTTGCATCATCTGCGCAGTGGTTGGTGCATATAAAGGTGCTGCGAGCAGAGCGCAGCACCAGAGAGTAAATAATTTTTTTATAAGATTCATAACTATCCTTTTAATTTTTAATAAGAGATGCCAAATTTAGCTAAAAGATTCCAACGGTCAAGCGAGGTATTCATGCTGCAAAATTCATACATGCCCACAACACCAAAGAACCATGGTATGGTTAAAAGACATTTTGAATTATAACAAACGCCGGCATAGAGGGTGTTTGAAAGTGTGGCAGGGTGTGCAGCAGAATCAAGATTAAGATCGCTCAGTTGAATAATGTTATTTGCATATTCAGCTAAAGGCGTAACTGATGCAGGGAAATCATTTTTAATGGTTCGGGCAAGGTTAGTGCCGCCTGAACCATTAATATCTTTTACCGCAATGGTTAATGGGAAATCAATGCAGCAGTTGCGAGGGAATTCAACTTTTTCTGCTTGACGAAGCCATAAGTTATAGCCAAACTCCATATCAAAGTGTTTATAACCATAATTAAGACACAAGTTAATATTCGTTGCAAAGCGTGGGGAAACGCGCAATTTGCGCGTAAAAACATTAATTCCTGATGTTCCTATATTAACGTTTAATGGTGCTACTGCTCCTTCAGCTTCTGTTGCCTGAGCAAGATTAGAGTAGACTTCTAGATAGCGACTCCATTCGCCTTCCTGCACTAAATCAAATGAGCGCCATTGTTCATTAGAAAAGAGATACTTGCTTGACATATCAAGGTCCATATGAAGATCATGGTTACCTTTTTCATATAAACCAAAACCGAAATGGGTACCATATAAAATACCAAAGTGATGGTTGTTCCCAATAACAGAATTGAAAAGGTATTGGGCTTGACACTGGTTAATGACCGTACCACTTGGAATGACAATACCAGCATAAGCGTTCAAATCACAGCATTCACCACGGAATGAGTTATACCCTATACGTAGTTCAACATCGGCAACACCCCATTTTGCTAATTTAACTCGGTTGTCGACTTTACCATAAAGCCAATTGTCTTGCCTGAATGCCTGACGCATATTGGCAACATGTTGTGCGCCATCAAGGCCTATAGTATCACTTGCTCCACCGCCATTTTTAATCACATTTTCACACAAGTTCATTTCATTTTTTACATATTGAATCGGAAACGATATCTCACCCCAAATGGTTGGGATATCATGAGAATTTCTCCAGAATGTTTGGCGCCAGGTGATACCGATACCGGCAATAGTTTGTTGTGGATTAAAAGTTATAACACCCTGATATTGACTGCCTGCATCCCCTGCAGCGCCCGCAACGGTTTCAATGTTAAAGTTGCGTGCTTCAACATCTCTGTTGGTGGTCCCATCTGCTGGCTGTACGGCATCAGGAAAGGTGGGGATACCCTCAATAACATTTAATGAGCATTTACCATATGGCATAAAGTAGGAGTTAAGTTTTTTGGGATTGACTGTTTTGCCGCCATAGCCTACAACCTCAAGAGAGCCACCCCATCCATTTTCACGCTCTTCAAGGCGATAGTTGGTCATAAAGGTTTCTTTAGTAGGTTTACCAATTTCATAGAGAGATATATTGCTAAAATAAGTTTTACTAGAAGCCGCTTGATAAAAGCTTTCGGCAGCAGTTGCAGTAAGAGCAAGTAGGCCTAAGCAACGCGATAGTCTAAAATTCATACATCTCCTTTAAAGTAATAATGCTGGAACATACTTAAGTTTTACTATGGCATTTTAATGAAAGTCAATATATCCTGTT
>JAKAUO010000021.1 GCA_021827715.1 bacterium
GTTGCCCAAACCATTCAAAACTTTTTTAAAGCGACCATACAAGTATTGGCAGAAACGTGTAAGGCTTAGTGAATCATGCTATAATCGACGAGAAAATCTTTTACTCGTGGAGCAATAGGGTAGACATCGGGAATAATTTGGGTTTCATTATGAAGCGTATTTAATAGATAGATGGTAGTTTTTCTGGCTAAAATAGGGTCCTCTACAATAATAGTATGTTTATTTTCAGTTACCTGTAAATGTTGTGTCCAATTTTCAAAGGTAGTAAAAAGTTCTTTTCCCCATAATTTTAGTTCTGCATCTTTATGTTTTCGTAAATTACTTTTAAATTGACGCACCAATTGTTCAGCAGAAAGAACTTTGCCAGGCAGCTCAATTTTTTCAGGTACTTTTTCTTTTGCTTTTTGTTTTTCTTTCAGCTCTTGTTTTTTTTTAGGTTTAGATTTTGAGCTTAAAGATTGTTTTTTTTCTTGATTTTCTATCAATTGGGCAAGATCACGCAGGGTTGCTTTAACCAATTGCTCTGGATAGCCATTTATTTTTGCAGCAAGTAATGAAAAAACTTCATGGTAAGAACTTGAAAGAATATCTTCTGGGGTAGAAATTTGTGCAAAAAAGAGTTGCTCAGAGACTATCGCATGTATGAAATATTGGCTGGGTAAGATTTTTATTAACTGATCAAAAAGATCGCATTGCGTTAATGAATCAAATAACCCATCATACAGTTCTTCATATTTTTCTACCTGAGGCTTGAAATCAAGTAATTTTCTTGCCGGGCCTTCTGGATTTTGTAAAGCAATAGTTTGTTGCGCTCTAAAACGCGCTATTTTGAATAATAGATTTGTTTGAGGATTGTTTTTACTCGATTTACGTAATTGATTTAAAGCGGACAACGCTTGCGTTGCTTTATCAAAATCTGTAACATCATCTTTCCATTCACGAATCTGCTCAATGGACCGTTCCTTTTCAGTGGTATTTTCAATATAATCAACCAGCAGGTCCATCGCATCAGGAACACCTTCAAAATTAACAAAAACCTCTTGCCTGTCTTCTGCAAGTTCCTGTTCCAGCACCGCTAAAAGATTTTCTAGGTGGTATAATTCAAAGATGTCATCAACATGTATTTCATCCAACCTTATGAAAGTATCCCGACGATAAGAAATAATTTCTCTTAAAAGGTGATATAGTTCTTGCTGTAATTCAAGAATAGTATGAAGCGAGCGTGCTGCATTAAGTATTTCATCTTTGCATTCTTTGTTTGCGTGTAATATCCACCGCTCAATGTCCGGTGTTAAACGGGTCAGCGCTAGGTGTACATTCTCTTGAGGATAAAGCACAAAAAAATGAGCTGAGAGTAACGTAACTATTAAAAGATACCTCTTCATAGTATTGATCCTTTTCAATTATTAGATAATCAAAATTGTATCAAATAGAGCAGAGTAATAGGAAGTTTTTTTATAATTTGGCAACTTAGGTTGCATATGCTACTCTACACGTTAGTAATAAATCAAATCATATTCACCAAGAAAAAGAGCCTGTGCTCCTAAGGGGATTTTATGCAAAAAAGATTTTTTAGTATCGCATTTCTTGTAAGTGCTTTGATGATGTTGCCAGCGTGTGACTGGAAGTCATGGATGTCTCATTCATGCAGCAGTTGTGATCACCATGAAAAAGCGCATAAAGCAACTGACAGTAGTGAAGCTTGCATTTCACTAGACGGTAAGCCAGCTTTTACCCAAAAAGATTTTGAAAACAAATTTAATGATCTTTGCCAGGCGCGCCCAGAAATTAAGCAGGCGCTGGAAAATATACCAGCTGAACAGCAACAAGGTTTTTATGACCAATTTGCAGAAGCTATTCTTGCTGAACTTTTGGTAGAACGTTATATGAAAGAACATGGTCTTACCAATTCACCAGAATATAAAAAAGCTGCACAAGAAGCCCATGCTGCGGTAGAAACACAGCTGATGAATAGTATGTTCCAAGCCAATATTTTTAAAAAGATTGAACAAGAAATTACCGATGAAATGGCAGAGAAATATTATGAAGAAAACCGTGACCGTATAGCAGTCTTTAAGCGACCACCATTTATCGAATCAATGGGCGGCGTTTCTGCTGTTGCTATCGAAGGGCTTAAACAGGTTGACGCAGAAGCACTTGCAGCGCGTGCTCAAAAAGAAGATTTTACTAAACTCGCACAAGAGCTTAAACGTAAGGTAAAAGATTTAGGCTTGGTAAACGGCCGATCCATGGATGTTGATGAACATATTCGTTCAAAAGTTTTGGGATATTCTTCTACCCCACAGGTTGATGTAGTAAAATTGAGCAATGGTAAATATGCCGTGGTTAAAGCGACTGAAATCAAAAAAGATACCTTTAAGTCTTACAGCAACCCAGAAGTAAAAGAATCTGTCAAATCATTCCTTATTCGTAATGAGCTTGGAAAAGCAGTAGCTAAAACTATGGAAGAATTAAAGCAGAAATATGGCGCTGTTATTCATCGCGATGTTATCATGAAAAATGTGAAAAATGCTCCAATGGAAATGCATGAAGAAACTGTGCAAGAAGAGCATCAAAAGACCGCAACAGCTGCTTAATACTATATACTATGTGGGAACTCATGGCGGTTCCCACATACATGACAAACATCAGGTTTTAATATGAATATATTTTTCAGGTTATGCTCAGTTCTGTGTATTATTGCACCCCTGTATGCAGAAAAAGTGTTAGTGAATGAAGTGCTGGTAGTTGTGTATCATGCTGAAGGCACTGCTGCAATATTGGCATCGGATGTACGTCCGGGCCTTGATGGCCGTATGCCAAGCTTGCGTGAAGTTGTCTTAAATAAGCTTATGGAATTTGATGCTTTGTATCATAAAATTATCGTAACTCCTGAGCAAGCTGAACAATATATTGAAAATATTCAAAAACAGAACCATCTTTCCAGAACCGCCGTCGAGTCACTTTTTAGAGAAGCAGGTTACACGTACCTTGAAGCGCGTGAATATCTCCGTACGCGGCAAATGATCGAGCAAGTCGTTGAATTTAGGGTAAAATCTGACAAACGTATGATTGTAGCTCGTGAAGAAGTTGAAGCACGCTATAAAGAAAATCCTCCACGTTTTGAGCCGGTATATACCTTAGCTATTTCTTTCGTTCCTCAAGAAAAACTTGGTAAAAAAGGAATTGATGACTACGTTAAAACTCTTGATCTGGAAAAAGATATACTCTTTGATGAACCTTTTGAATTAAAAGAATCTGATATTGCCCCTGACCGAATAAGTATTACTACCAAATCAGTCGGCGATATTGTCTTTACCGAGCCGGTTGAGGGTGGTTTTGAGATAACACGCTTAATAAGCAAAAAGGAAGCCGGGATAGTTCCCTTTGATGATTGTTATAATGAACTGATAACTACGATGCGTAAAGAACGTTTGAAAGCGGTATTTGATTCTTATTATACATTGCTTTTATCGCAAGCGACCTTACGTTTTACTCATCAAGAAGATGCGAAAGCATTTGAAACAGCTGAGCTAGTTTAATGATTATCTTCAAGCTCAATTTCATGGAGCAATTCAAGCGCTTTATTAATGATATCATCTTTTAAGGCGGTATATTCTGGTTTAGTTGCACAGTACGTTTGCAATAATTCTGGTAAATTCATACCCATGGTTACCTGCGCGCGAGCTTCTTTAATAATCACGGGCCGAACGGGGAATATACCTACTATATAATGTGCAGATTCACAGGCATTGTGTATAACATTGATATCCACTCGGTCCTTAATATGTGCCGGCAGGGTATAGACAATCTTCAGGATCGCGCCTGCGAGGGAATATTTTCGAGCCTGCGCTAAAATCTGTTCTGTCTGGCTGGAATTATCATCTAAAGCGATATCAATCTGAATGAATGGTCGTGTGGATACTTTAATAAACTCATGCGTGGTTATTTTTTTATCAACTATTTTTACTAAGCAAAACCCTTTATCTTCTTTACGCTCTCCAAAATCTATTCGTTCAATAGATCCTGAATAGACAATGGCTGGGTGTCCATGGGGGTTAAGATTTTGGTAGCGATGTAAATGGCCCAATGCTACATAATCATAGGGTTCGCGTGCAAGATGCGACGGCAAAAGAACGGGGTCAGTACCATATACAGCACGCTTTTCAGATCCAGAAAAAATCCCAGAACTTACCGTTAAATGGCCGGCCAAAATGGCAGGAAGTTCTGGGTCAAGTTCTTCGGCACACTGTTGTATAATATCGGCAAGTCCATTGCTGATAAGTTCTGTTAACTGACTTACTGTACGGCTGTGGTGCTCGTGAGATAAATTGACTTGTGATCGTGAAGGCCACGGAATTCCGGTTATTTGAACGAGGCCGCCTTTGGTTTTAAGCACGATATTTTGAGGCTTAGAAATAACATGAAACCCTTCTAAGGGTAATTGTCCAAAAATTTCCAATGCATGAGCCTTACCAAATGTAAGAGGATGGTCATGGTTTCCAATAACCATAACGATAGGGATATTGTGTTTAAAGAGCCTAAAAAAACATTCTGAGAGCAAGCGTTGATGCGTAGGCGTTGGATGTGCGGTTTTATACGCGTCACCAGAAAACATAAAAAAATCGATATCTTCTTCTATTGCTCGATCAATGCATTCATGCAATGCTTTTTGAAAATCAATAAGGCGTGAATGAATACCTGTTTTGGGATCTATTCGTCCATAATTTTCCATACCAAAATGGATATCAGCAGTATGTATAAAGGTAATCATTTTTCTTGAGGTGATTGAGGATCTACTTGAGCTCCTACAAAACTAGATGCCGGAGTAAGCTGTTGGGTGTAATTTTCTTTATTTACTTGCTGCGCGCGTGCAATACCCAATGCAAAAGCGGGAACATCACGGGTGATTACAGACCCTGCACCGGTCAATGAGTTTTTCCCCAACGTTACGGGCGCTATCAGGCAGTTGTTGCTGCCTACTTTTACGCCATCTTCTATGGTAGTAATATGTTTACGCGTACCATCATAATTACAGGTTATGGTACCGGCTCCAATATTTACTTTTTCTCCAATAGTTGCATTGCCAATATACGAAAGGTGCTTAACTTTGCTATACGCGCCAATAGTACTATTGCTCACTTCTACAAAATTACCGATAGTTGCCTTGTGATGTATTGAGTGTACATTGCGAAGGTGTGCAAAGGGCCCGATAGATGCATGATCATTTATTTCAGAATCGCTTATAACACAGTGGGGCAAGATAGTTACTTGGTCGGCCAATGCACTTCTTGCAATACAACTGTAATGTCCGATTACACAACGGACTCCAATACGAGAACCTTTGGTAATATGCACGCCGGCTCCGATGCGTGTACCGGCACCAAGAGAGACATCTTGTTCAATGACAGTGGTTTCTGGTTGTTCAAAATAGACACCTTTTTTCATCCAATAATGAATAATACGTTCACGAATAATTTTTTCAGTGGTTGCAAGTTCTTGTATAGTATTGACACCGCGGATAGTAGTAAAATCAGTTTCAACGGTATGTATTTTTTCCCCCGTCAAATACGCATACGCTACAACATCAGTAATATACAATTCTTGAGAATTTTCATGAATTACTAAATGCGCCAATGCTTCTTCTAAGAATCTTCGTTCAATAATATAAATGCCTGCATTAATCAAACGGCCTTCATCATTGCTTCCGGTAAAATCACGTGCTTCTATAATCTGAATACCCCGTTTATCTGAAATTACTTTGCCATAACCATTAGGATATTCGGTGCATTGGGCAGTTACAAAAGTTACTGCTGCCTGGTGTGCACAATGTTGGGTAATAAGGTCTTGTATCAGATCAGCTGTTATTAACGGCATATCTCCATTGATAATAAGAATATGGTCAGCTTTCCAATGGGGCTGTGCGCACATAACTGCATGTCCGGTTCCACGTTGTTCAAGTTGTTCAACAAAGGTAAGAGGCTGATGAGAATTTTCTTGTAGTAGTTTGATAATATCTTCTTTTTGATATCCGGTAACCACAATAGTAGGTATCCCCAGTTGATCAAGAACTGAAATGGGGTAGAGAACCATTTCGCGGCCACACAAAGGGAAGGCTAATTTAGAGGTGGGCATTGCAAATCGGGTTGATCTACCGGCTGCTAAAACTACTGATTCAACGGGAAATGGTTGCTGCGCTACATTTTCTTTCATAGAAAAAAATCCTATACTCATAAATATATAATGATGAATAGATGAATATTTCATACTCTCTTTTCTCCTTTGTTTGATTGATACTACCATGAAAAAAATAAGGCGTCACTTTTAAAAAAAAATACATCAGGTATCATAGTGTATATAGGTAGAGATATAGATCTGTCGAAAATATAGCGCTATAAAAATTGTGAAATAAGCAAAAGCTAGAAAGTTTGATATAAAAAAGAAATAGGTAATGGAAAAAAAATATTTTAACATAAAACAGCATATTATCGTCTTTCTATGCTTTGCATATATTTCGATAGAGGCAATGGTCTATGATAATAAATGGCTTCCTGAGCTGCAAAAATTATTGGTAAAAAAACCTGACTCGTATGGTCAAATAATGCTTCAACCTTTTGCTTGGGTGGGGCAAGATTCATTTTGGGAGGATTTTGGTGCAGAAGAAGCTGGTGGCTTTTCTGCAGATGGCTCTATTCCTCTTTTTAATCTTAATGGTTTATATAATCAAAATGTTCTTAACCGTGCGGTTAAATTTGTCGGCATTACTGATAGTAGCACTTTTCGGTCAGATTTTATCGATTATCTTCCGCCCTTACTCTGGTCAATGGATGGCATTATTCGTGCTCAGGGTCTAGACTTTACCTTCTTCCAACCATGGACGCGTCATGTTGGATGGGGTTTTAATTTCTTTTTTGCACATCTTGTTTCTGCTTTACAATTTAAACCAAACCAAAATGCATTTGGGGGGGGTTCAACGGGTGATTTTACTGATTTGTATCATGAAAATAACCAGCTTCAAGATCTTTTGTGTTTACCTTCTCGAGAATATTCTACGGTGAGTATCAGTGATATCGAGCTTTATCTGCGCTGTGGAATTGTTCAAGATTATGCGTATAAAATGCGCCATTTTGATATTGGATTTAATTTTGGCGCTTTGATACCTACTGCCGTTAAAGTTAATTATTTTAATCCCGCATCTATTCCGCTTGGTGGTAACGGCCATTGGGGAATTTTTGCATCATTGGATGGTCAATTTGAACTTAAGGAAAATTTAGGCGTTGGTTTATTATTGCGTTTAAACAAGCGATTTGCGCGCAAAGATAATCGGCGCATGGTACAATTTACTGAACCAAATAATTATGGCGCTCTTTTTGGTGCATCAAAGGTTGATCCTGGAGTGACGGTTATCTTTTCTCCCTATGGACAATTACTCCGCTTACGAAGTGGTTTTGGTTTGCAGGCGCAATATACTCTTGTGTATCATGAAGCTGATCATTGGAGAGATTTGCGTTGCGGACCCGGCCATCCGCCGGCCAACGTTGAAATTATGGAGCGCCGTTCAGAGTGGGCATCAGAATATGTAACGGTGGCTGGTTTATATGATTTTTCAAAAGATAGTAAAGAACGGACCCATAAACCAATTATCACCTTTGCGGTAGATATCCCTGTGCAATTTTTAATAACAAAACGAGTCGCTAAAACATTCGGAATTTCTTTAACAGTAGAGTCAACATTATGGTAAAATTTTTAGGCGCACGCAGATTATTTCGATTTTTTTCAAATGATCTTGCCATTGATTTAGGAACGGCAAATACCTTAGTCTATGTACCAGACAAAGGTATTGTATTAAATGAACCTTCGGTTGTTGCGGTAAAGTCACACACTAATGAGGTGCTTGCTGCTGGACGTAGAGCAAAGGAGATGTTGGGCAAGACTCCAGAAACTATTATTGCCTGTAGACCTATGCGTGATGGGGTAATAGCAAACTTTGATTTAACAGAAAGTATGATGCGTTTTTTTATCAAAGAAGTGCAGGATAACCGTCGCACCTTGGTAAGCCCGCGCATGGTTATTGGCGTTCCCTCTGGAATCACACAGGTTGAACAGCGTGCTATTAAAGAGTGCGCAAAAAACGCAGGTGCCCGCGAAGCTTATTGTATTATGGAGCCCATGGCTGCAGCTATTGGTGCAGGGTTACCGGTTCATGAACCGGTAGGAAGCATGATTGTAGATATAGGCGGCGGAACTACCGAAGTTGCCGTTATAAGTCTTAAGAACGTAGTATTCTGCCGGTCTGTTCGTGTGGGTGGCGATGAAATGGACCGTGCTATTGTGCAGTATATTAAACGCAAGTATAACCTATTAATTGGTGAACGCACGGCGGAACTTATTAAAATTCAGATTGGCACAGTTCTTTTAGAGGGTGAAATTGAGCGTATGGAAGTTAAAGGGCGTGACCTTGTTACCGGCGTTCCAAAAACTATCTGGTTTACTAGCACGGAAGTAAATGAAGCACTCCTTGAAACTATTGCCTCGATTATTGACACGGTACGCGTTGCATTAGAAAATACACCCCCAGAATTATCATCTGATTTAGTTGATAATGGTATTGTGCTTTCCGGTGGGGGTTCGTTATTGCGCGGCCTTGATAAATTGATTTCTCGAGAAACAGGGTTACCTGTACGTATTGCTGAAAGCCCTTTATTATGCGTAGTAAATGGAGCAGGAAACGTACTTGAAAATATAGATTTCTTCAGCGAAGCGTTAATGAAATAAGATATGAAACAACAAAAAAAACACCCAGTGCGTCCGGTAGCTCATGGCATAGCGATCAAAAAACAATTTGGTCAGCATTTTTTACGCGATCAAAAAGTGGTTGATCATATGATTGAGCGGGTAACTCTTACCAAACAAACAAGTGTTTTTGAAATTGGCTGTGGCGATGGTTTTTTAACCAAGTCGATTGTGCAACAACCCATCGCGCGCCTTGTTGTTTTTGAAATTGATCCAGAATGGGCACAGTATGTGCAAGGGCAGTACCCGCATCCCCGCTTAACCATTTTGCAAGAGAATATTCTTGATGTTAAACCGGAATTTTTTCAGGAAAATGCGCCATGGGTATTATTGGCTAATCTTCCGTATGCGATAACATTTCCCATACTTCATATGCTGCAAAAAAATAGACTTTTTTTGCAAGAAGGGGTGATTATGATCCAGGAAGAGGTCGCGCAAAAATTGGTTAAAAAATCCGGGCGCGGGTATGGCTATGTTTCTCTTTTCTTTCAATATTATTTTGATCTTGAATTAATGGAGAGAATTAAACCCGGTGCCTTTGTGCCACCACCTAAAGTTGATTCACGACTTCTTTATTTTAAGTCTAAAAAAGAAATAAAAGAGATTCCTGATGAAATCAATTTCTGGAAATTTATAAAGGCATGCTTTAGTCAGCCGCGGCGCACCCTGCGTAATAGTTTAGCAGGTTATGCCTTTGATCTTTCTTTAATACCTTCTGAGTACCATGAAATGCGCTCACAACAATTAAGCATGCATAATTTCTTAGAGATCTGGGATATTATTAGAGGCAAATAGTGTTTTTATAATTTTTTTGAATATTCACTAAATAAGGCATCAGATTTTTTTTCGTTTCTCTTAAAACCTAATCTTTCGTAGAATGGCTGTGCATTTTTCATGCATTCTAAAGAGATCGTCTTATAACCTAATAATTCTCCCATAAATGGGTTATCGAAGCATTGTATGCAGGTACTTCCTATCCCATGAAGGCGGTATTGGGGAAGTATAGTAAGAAGTTTAATAACCAAAGGTGTAGAATGAGGCGTCCATGTGGTTTGAAATGCTAAGCAATCTTTTTTGCTAAACAAAAAAAACGAGCATGCAGAATTACAGTTTATTTCTAAGAAAAGATCCCCATTCCCAATAGTTTTTTTAAGAGCTTCTACTAGTGGATTTAAATTTTTTTTTAATGCTTGTTCAATAGATTTTGTGTCAGGGAAAATTTTTTTTGCCTTTTCATTTAAAAGAAGCGTGGTTTTGCTTGCAATAATCGTATTAACAAAAATGAGAAGTAATAATAATTTTTTCATGCTCTTTTTTCTTTCTCCATGCAGGAAAAGTCATAACATCTGCAACTCTTAGTTGCATGTTTGTAGCTAATAGTGCCATAGGCCTGATTCACCGCAGTATTCATATGGCTCAAGTAATCTTTGCGATTAAAATCTAACGGAGTTTCCTGTTGAGCAACATCTTGCAATTTTTTAAGAGTAGTATAGTTAATCCCCTTCGTTTCAGTTTTTTTAAAATAGCGCCTTTTTTTTACCATACATTTTTCTGCACACGGATACACTTCTACAACTAAATCAGTCTCATGAGGCATACCATCTTGAGCTGCCTTTATTATAGAAGGAATTAAACAGGCAGTGGGCAATGGATACAAGGGAAAATCTTTTCTATAGGTTCCTCCGGTCCATCCAAAAAACCAAAGCTCAATGTGGCCAGGTGATCGATTAACATACGTTTTTTTTTCATGGGGTTGATAATTTCTACGAGCAGGTTTTATTTTGAGCTCAATTTGTACTACTTTTTCGGGTGTAATAAAGCGTTTGTCATCATTGAATCTGCGATAAGAAAAAAAACGCTCAAAAGAAAAAAAATCCATTTTTTGTATTTTATCCCCGCGTGAATAGATATGATACACTTTTTTAAAAATCGGGCTGGTTACCAAGTGGTCCGTTTCTTTTTGAATAGGTGTTCCTAGTAATATTAAAAGATCTATCGATAATGGCTCAGAAAATTGCTCGCGTTCATAGGCGCGCGCTAATTGTAATGCTACGGTGCCGCCATGGCTATAACCGATAATACAAATTTTTATCTGCTTATCAGGATTTTTTTCAACTTGAATGGTATATTCTTCAAGAAGTTCTTTATAAAAATCTGCAGCATTTTTGTAGCGGATTGATTCGCTTAGAACGCCTGACCAGCCGTAGGTATAATAAAGGTTGTTGTCATGTTTAGGAAATGTTTCTTGTAAAACAGTATCATACGTATAAGCAAAAAGTGCAGCAGCGTCGCCCGGTTTTCTGTCATGAAGCTGTATCGGTTTTAAACCATATTCCTGCATTGGCTGGTTTTTATACATATAAGGATTTGAGCGTATAAGATCGACAGCTTTTTCATAATAGCTATTTTCAACATTATCAACCATAATACGGTAGAGATTGCCCAAAGACGCATTGCTGACGGCCCCCGATGTTCCATTTACAAAAGAAATCATTTGAATGGCCGGTTTTTTTTCTGGCAGTTGTTGTCTTGCAGTCAACCACCATGGTATGACTAACAATAAGAATTTTTTTTTGGCAACCATACTTTTTTCCTAGTTCTATAGAATAATACCAGTATAAAGTACAAGAAAGAATATTATGAAGATTTTTAATCGTATGTGGATATGCATTAAGGTTGCAACGCAACTTTTGGGGATAAACTTTCAAATTGTAAGGGGGTTATGGCTAATAGGAGCTTTGCCAAGACCCTGCGTGAGTATTTTTGGGGGAAGTAGAAATTTTCAAAATGACGAATATTATAAAAAACTTGCCTCACGCGCTGCCGAGCTTTTAGTGCGTCATAATATTTCAGTATTAACTGGTGGTGGCCCTGGCATAATGGAGGCTGCAAACTGTGGTGCCCATGCAACACAGCACACTATTCAACGAACTTTAAAGATTGTTATTGAAGGGTTGCCCTTTGATGAAAAACCAAACACCTGCCCGGGCGAATCGATTTTTGTTACTGATTTTATTGCACGCAAATGGCTTTTAATAGATTATTCTGTGGGCTTTATTATTTTCCCGGGAGGGCTTGGCACCATGGATGAACTTTCCGATTTAATGAATCTTATGCAAACAGGCAAGCTTAAAAGACGTACGGTGGTGCTGATTGGTGTTGATTATTGGGCACCGTATAAAACTTTTTTTGACCAAGCAAAAACTGAAAAATTTCTTCTGCAAAACACACCCGATTTACTTATTACTGATGATATTGAACATGCCGTTCAGCTGGTTATAAACCATTGCGATGAATGTCTTTACACAAATGGCAGTAAAAAATAAATTTTTTATTGAGAATCATCTATAGACTGCCAACTTGTTTAAAGTTAGAAAGTGCAAATGCTAATCGGGTGCCCATAATTGCCTGCAATGCGTGAGGAATACAGAACCTGCGATACGGGTTAAAGAACTCATCAAGATCATCTCTTTTTTCATACAGAGCGTCAATAGCATATCTCCCTAATGCAGCAGCCCACGGCAGACCAGCTGCACCACTGATATAGTAAATATTTGGGTTATCTTTGTCTTTACCCGCTAAAGGAAAAAGGTCTTTGGTGATACCAATAAGTCCGGGCCACATATATTCCCACTGTAAAGGTAACTGGGGAAAGTATTTTTGGGCATAGTGGCTTAATTGTTTAAATACGCGCCGATTATGAAAACTGGGTTGGCTTGAATAGGTAGAAAATATATCTGCGCCTCCCAGTAATAAACGATTATCATGGGTTAATCGAAAGTAATGATAAATTAAATCTGTGTCCCAGGCCATCATTGGGCGTTCCGGAAATAGTTCTCGCGCAAGAGTTTCTGAAAGGGGAGCGCTTACAAGTAAAAAGGTTTGTGCATGGTAAATATCATAGGCAAAGGGCGCTAACTCTGATAACGCATAATCGCTAGCTATAAGAATATGTTTTGCCGTAACTTGCGCATCATGCGTTTTAATACGGTCAGATAAGATTTTTATCACCGGCGATTCTTCAAAGATGTGTACCCCTTGCTGTTGTAATATGTTTTTCATGCCTTGGCAATAATCAAATGCTTTGATAGAAAAGGTTTTACCATAGGAAACTCCTGCGTAATACCCAGAATTTTGTATAGCCGTTGAAACCGTTTGTTGAGTATAAAAATTACTTTCAAGGTCATATTTTAAGCGCGTTTCATGTTCATGGATAATTTTTTTAACACTATGTTTCGTACTTGCAAGCGTTAAAGTATCTTTTTTTTCATACCCGCATTCAAAAGAATACTGCATGATATTTGAATAGATGGTATCAACGCCACTCTGAATAAATTGCCATATGCGTTGTGCATCTTGGGCGCCATGCATACGAACTAAGTCACTAAAAGAAAATTCTGCATCGGGTGTGATAAATCCAGAGCTTTTGCCCGAAGCACCTGAACCTACAAAAGTTTTTTCTACAATCGCTACAGAAAGCCCGCGTTTTATGGCTGCCTGTGCAGCACTTAAGCCCGTCATGCCACCGCCAACAATTACCAGATCAACTTCTATATTTTTAGTAAGACGTTCCAGTGAGTTTGGGCATAAGTACCAATAAGCTTGGTCCATTGGGTAGGTAGGTGGATTTTTATGGCGCATATATATCTCATATACTTTTCTATGGTGTCATCGCGGACTCGATCCGGGATCCCAGTTCTTGTTTTTCTCTTTCTAGGATACTTACAAAAAAAGTAGGTTGCATAGAGTTATTTTTTATAAGAACCTATACTCAATAAGAGTGTTATATTTTAACCATTCATTAAGAGGGACATTATGGTAAATAGTAAGAAAATGCTTTTGCTTTTTATTATTCTTGGCTTTATAAAAGAAAACAGAGCAACAATAATGATACAAGACATACATGGACTGGGCTTAAGCGTTGCAAGTCTTGCCGTGAGCTGTTATATGTCTCATTTATCGTATAAAAACCATTTCTTATCACAAAGAGTCCAAGAAAAATCCTCAGATGAATTACCCAGCAAGCTTGTATCTGGTTATAGACTAAGACGAGTAATTGAATGTAAAAAACGGAGAAACCAAATGGCCGCTGGAGCTTCGGTTCTTTTTATTGCTGGTGCGTATGGCCTTTGCCGATCTTTTAAGAGCATTGCAGAATGGGTATAACCCTGTTACTTTTTTTGCTATACTACATTGAAATCAAAAGTGATTAACTTATAGGGAAAGGGAAAATGCTATGAAGATTAAACATATTCTGTTCACTGTGATTGCGGCTGCATCTTTAACGAGCCATGCAGTCGACGGTGATAGTCTAAAAAATGCGGGCATCTTATGCTTAAGTGGTGGAACTCTTTTGTTGAGTGCGTATGAATTTGGCAAGGCTTTTAATAGTAATCAATCTTTACGTGATATGGAATTGGATCACAGTATGCTGATAAATCAGTCCCCTAACGAACAACTGTTATGGGCAGAGCTGCCTGAACTCGATAAAAAGTCTGCAAATTATCCAATAGTTTTAGCCATGTATCAGGATGACCTTGATAATAGAAGCGATAGAGCTCTTAAAGCAAGAAATAAAAGCTTTACTCGGGGCAGTATCTTGCTTGCCCTGAGTTTGGGAGTATATGGATGGAGTAAATCTTAGTAAAAAAGATTGTCTTTATTTATTGCAAAATAGGCTGTTATATTTTTGTGCCATAGCAGCCGAAGAGAAGTTTTGTTGTACGTGCTGATATCCTGCTTGTGCATAAAGCTGCGCGGTAGGGCGATCAAGTAAATACTCTTTTAATGCACTATATAATGTTTCAACATGGTTTGGTTGTATCACCAAACCATGTTTTTTATGCGTAATACAGGCGTGTTGGTGATTTTGGCCAGTGACAATCACGGGCAGCTGCGCTTGCAGCGCTTCAAGGAGCGCAATTGAAAGCCCTTCATGTGCGGAAGGTTGCACAAAGCAATCAAAAAGAACATAGTATGCATGCGCTGGCTGATTGATCACAAAAGTGACTATATCCTGGATGCCAAGTTGTTGCGCAAGAGCACGTAACTCATTTTCAAGCGGTCCGTGACCGACAAGAATCAAATGAATGTTTTTGTATTCTTGATATAATTGTGCAAATGCCTGCAATAAAAGAGCATAATTTTTTACCGGTACAAAACGACCAACTGTGCCAATAGTAAAAATTTCAGAATTTTTTTCTTGGACCTGCGCACCACGTAATGGTATACCATTTTCAATAATAACTATTTTTTGTGCAGGAACGATATGTTTGTACGATGTTGCGACTGTCTCTGATACAGCAATGTACTTTCTCGGGTGCACGGGTAGTACGATATCAAGTATATTTCTTAATTTTCCGCTGTGTTCTGAAACGGTGTGTAATGCGCAATAGGTAGGTATCTGTAACCATTTTCCCATAATACGGGCAAGTATATTTGCTGACCAGAGTAAACTATGGATACAATCGGGATTAAGTTTTTTTATGGTAGAAAATAGCGTGATGTACCCAACATGATAGGTTGCAATACCCAGTGCCTGTAATTCCTGTTTAAGAGGGCCGTCTTTGAAAAAGATTACCGATTGTCTATGTCCATAGGCAGCAAGTTCTTTGCACAACGTTACTAATACCGTTTCGGCTCCGCCGCGTTGTAACCCGGTGATAAGGTGCACAATATGTTTCATGAGTTATTTTGATGCACTATTCTGAGCGCCTTTTTATCAATTTTTCCTGTTGCGGTGGCAGGCAGTTCTTTAAGAATAAAAAATGCACGAGGTATTTTGTAGGCAGCAAGGTGCTGTTTGCATAATTCTGATAATTCTGCCGAAAGTATTTCAGGTTTATCTGTGTAATCACGCGCTGCAATATAGGCTACGGGAATCTCGCCATCAGGACAACTTGGCGCACCGATGACTCCCACCGCTTGCACACCAGCATGTTGCATGAGACAATTTTCTACCTCTTGTGGATAAATCTTAATCCCCTTATGAACAATCAGATCTTTTTCACGGCCACACATCACTAATTTTCCGTGACTGTTCACGCGCATTAAATCACCCGTGTTGAGCCAGCCGTCCTGCAAAACTTTTTGTGTCGCTTGCGGTGCATTATAATAGCCCAGCATAACGTTTTTGCCTTTAACCCATAAGGTTCCGATTTGATCCGATGGTAGAACGTTTCCTGCTTCATCACGTAATTGAATTTCGATACCTACAAAAGGTTTACCCACCGTATTGGTGCTGCAACGGGTGTCATCAATATCTACGCTGATAAAAGGTGATGCTTCACTTAAACCATATCCGTTACATAATTTTCTTCCATAAATAAGTTCAAAATAATTACGAATTTTATCAGGTAAGGCATCTCCCCCTGAGACAAAAAAACGTACGTGAGAGAAATCAATTTTTTTCATAAGACAAAAAAGAGCAAAAAGCTGCGGAATACCTAAAACAACCGTTGGCTTATGAGCAATGCCGGCAAGTAACGCTTTACGATCAATTTTAGGCACTATAATAACAGCGGCTCCTAAAAGACAGGGGCTCCAGACACAACCGTTCTGCATAAAGCTATGAAAGAGTGGCAATGAACACAAGACTTTATCATCGGGTAATGATTTAAATTGTGCAATTCCTTGAATACTGTTATAGACACAATTATATGAGCTGAGCATGACACCTTTGGGCATCCCCGTGGTACCAGATGTGTATAAAAGGACCGAAAGATCATGTTGACCCAACGAACGTGGCGTATAGTCAGCAGATTCTGCAATAAGTTGTGTCAACAACTGCTGAGTAATAATATGTTTTGTGGCACTCAGCATAAGCGAAGTTGCTAGTTTATCTGAAACAATTAAGGCATCAGGCTTGGCATCATTAACGACATGTTCAAGTTCTTTTTCATGCATGAAGGTATTAACCGGCACGATTACTGCACCGGTTTGCCAAGCGCCATGGTAGGCACGGTAAAAGTTGAGGGAGTTTTCATATAAAATCATCACTTTATCACCCGGGCGCAGACCCTGGTTTTCTAAGTAGAGACTTATAGCGCTTGCTTGCTGATAAAGTTGTTTGAACGTAAGCGATTCATCCTGAAATATAAGGGCCAATCGGTCCGGCCATTTTTGAGCGGCGCGCTGGAGCATCTGTCCAGCATACAGGGGTGCATCAGGAGCAAGCAGCTCATTGTATAATTCATTAAATCGTTGTAATTCTTCCATTAATAACTCTCTATGCTCATAAGATAGGTTTAATTTTACTTTTTATTTTTAAATACCTCTTGAGGTTCTTTTCCAAGGGCTGCGAAAAGATGCGCTAAGCTAGATAAAGTTAAGTTTGCTTCGCCGCGTCGTATTTTGGCAACATGAGCCGGACTTGAATCAAGGCGCCTAACAAGTTCATTAAAGCCAACTTTATTCTTCTCCATATAATCTTCCATCGTAGATGAAATCATTTGCTGTATTGAAATCAAAATTTTGATTTCAAGTTGTGCTTGTTCTTTTATTTCTGCTATTGCGTCTTTATCAAGACGCTTTTCAAGATATTTTTGAAAGCTTTTTGTTTTCATTTTTATTTTTCCCTATAGCTCTGAATAACGTTTACGCGCAGTCTTGATATCCCTTTCTTGGCTTGCTTTATTTCCAGCTGCAAGCAAAATTATTAATTGCCTACCATTAAAGCAATAGTAAATCCTGTAACCATATCTTCGTTCCCTTAATTCAAAAATTCCCTCACTTAAGGGTCTACTGTGCGGAAGCTTTAATTGATTACCTGCTTTTTCAAGCATCTCTAATTCTTTGGCAACCGATTTAAGTTGCTCATTAGTCAGTTCATCAAACCATTTTTCAATTGGATTTTTGCCGCTCGCGCCATTCCAGTATTCGATCTGCCATTTTTTCATAAGGTACGCTTTTTCCAGTACAAATACTACTATATTATAGTGTGCTATATTATAATATAGTAGTCAATGGATCATAAAAACCTTTAGGTATGCTACTCGAGCGCTTCAATAACGTTCACGGGACATTGTTTGATGGCTTGCTTAATTTTTTCTGCTGACTCAGACACCGGCGCGTCAGCTTTAACGTTGCAAATATCGGTTACTTCAAAAATTTCTGGGGCGATAAATTCACAGGTTCCACAGGTAATACAACCGGGCTTAATCCAAACTTTTTTCATAGGTATGTAAGATCGTGTAATGGGTTACATAGGTAAAACTCTATAAAATATGATACTCTATAAAGAAAATATTTAACATAGTTGTGCTGGTATTATGGAAAAAAAATCTGGATTTCTCGTTGCATTTGAAGGTATAGACGGTAGTGGTAAAAGTACTCTGAGCCGTCTGGTGTTTAATGCGTTAATAGCGCGTTCGATACCGGTGATTCTTACTAAAGAGCCGGGAGGAACCCCTGCAGGGCAGCGTATACGAACTATTGTTCATGAAGATGTTTTAACGCCGCAGGCTGAATTTTTATTGTTTGCTGCAGATCGTTCTGAGCACATACATAACGTTATTATGCCTGCTTTACAAGACGGTAAGATAGTGCTCTCTGATCGTATGGCAGATTCCTCACGTGCATATCAGGGGTACGGCCGCGGCATAGACCTGCATCTTATTGATAAAGTTACCCATTGGGTCATGCAGGGTATAGAGCCGGATCTTATCGTGTATTGTAAAATTGATGCAGAAACGGCATTTAAAAGAATCGTTCAGCGCAAACAAGAACTTACGCTCTTTGAAAAAGAAAAAACGACTTTTTTTGAACGAGTTATTGAAGGTTTTGAGAAAATTTTTTCTGGAAAATCGCAGGTACTGGTAGTAGATGCAACGTTACCTGCAGAGGTACTATGTGCACAGGTGATTGCTGAATTGTGTCATCGATGGGAAAGCAACGTATGAACCATACTGCTTCCACACAACTTTGGATAGGTTCCTCTGAGTACCTGCAAGCTGAGGTATTCAGGCTCGTTCAACGCCATTATTGTTCAGATGGCTGTAGCGCGTGTGGCATCTGTAAGCGCATTCAAGAAAATCAGCATCATGCCTTACTTATGGTCAGCACGGTTAAGGCAGTTTATTCGCGTTCAGATCTTGATACACTTTTTTCAAAGATCGCATTTTTCCGGTCTGCAGAAGAGCCCTTTTTTTGTATTATTACCCAAGCAGAAAAATTATCTGCCGCGTGCGCCAATAGTCTTTTGAAGTTATTAGAGGAGCCGCCTTGCGGATGGCATTGGGTGTTGTTAACAGAACGCCCCCAAGAGCTTTTGGCCACGGTGCTTTCACGCTGTGTGGTGAAAGAGTTTACTACTCAAGGGGCTGAGAGCTCACGTGAATTATATGCTTTTTTAACAGCGCCGCAGCTGGGTGATATGGTAAGCTTTCAGCAGATGCTGGAACGGGCTAAGCTGACCGATTATGATTCTCGCTTGCTTTTTGACCAGGTGCTGGCGTTTTGGACAACACGAAATATTTCTGAACAAAATTATTTTCAGCGGTCCAGTTTTTTAAATAACCTGATAGAGTATCAACCGATGCCGGGCAGTAGTAAATTTTTTTGGAGAACACTATATTTTGTCTTGAGTCAGCTGGGGCGGTAATTATATGAAGCTTATTTCTCAAGTGATCGATCAATTATTGATACAGGCTCAAAGCAATTGGGAACTTAAATTGCGTGCTGAATGGTCAACAATCATGGGTGATCTTGCACGCAGAGCTCGGCTTGAGCGGATCAATGATACCACGTTGATATTGGGAGTGTATGATAGCCACTGGATCCATGAATTACATGCATTGTCTCGCATGATATTGCAGCGCATAAATTCGGCACTTAGCACTGCGTATCCTACAGGGTTTTCTCTTAAGGCCCTACGGTGCATATGGGTTAATAAAAAAATATATGAAAAAAAATATATCATATCATCTACGCATGGTGTTGAAAAAAAAATACAACCATACCAGCGGAGGCTCTCTTTGAAGATGCTTAAAAAAATAGAACACCTTTCATCGACTGAATTACAAGATTCGTTGATTGCTTATTATATACGATGTAAACAGGAAGAAGATGAAAAGTAGTATCTGGTACGTGGGCGGTAAATCTGCCGGCCATATTATCCCGTTAATAACACTTGCCGGTAAGGAAAGCAAGCCTGCTGTATTTATCACCACGCATCGTGATCTTGATAAAAAACTTATTGATGCAGCAGCAGTGCATCAGTTTTCCCCCCAAGGGTGTCATCCTGAACTCGTTTCAGGATCTCATCCAAATCATCTTGCGCTCTATCTTCCCGATGTACAGCGGAAAAAGATATGGCTCTATCCCTGGTATATGCTCACATGGTTCTGGGCAAGCATGAGACTATTTTATTGGTATGGGCGCACCCGTCCAGAAAAAGTTGTATCAACAGGCGGTTTGACGGCAGTACCTGTTTTTCTGGTAGCGCGTCTTATGCGTGTGCCGTGTGAATTATTTGAGCTTAATGCACTCCCGGGAGACGCTGTCAGGCTTTTAGCGCCCTTTAGTGATACGGTCTTTTATTGTTATAAAACGGCATTACAGCATTTACCTACCAGAAGATTACAGTATAAGCCTTACCCTGTGCGCGATTTTATGCAGGTAACTCCCTATCATGCGCGGATTCAATTAGGATTAGATCCACATAGAAAAACCATTTGTTTTTTAGGCGGGTCCCAAGGTTCACACTTTATTAATGAGCTTGCTTTAAGAATAATTGCGGGTTTGAATCCTGAACGGTTTCAGATACTTCATCAAGCAGGCGCGATTGATTTTGTCTCTCTGGCTGCAGAGTATGCTGAAAAAGGCTACAAGGCGTATGTGGTAGATTTTTATCAGGAAATAGAACTTTTTTACCATGCTGCGGATTTTGTTATATGTCGCGCTGGTGCCGGCACGTTATGGGAACTTGAATATATGCAAGTCCCTACCTGTATTATTCCTTTAAAAACAAAAGCAACCGATCATCAGGTATATAATGCACAAGCGTTGTGTGCGCAAAAACCCCAACAATTTAAGCTCTGCTTACAAGATGATGCAGAAAGAAGTATCGAGCGCATTCTGGAGATGATTAATCACCTGCTTTTATAGGTCGAGAAATAAAAAAGCCTCTGGCAGAGTAGGGTGAAGCTACCGGAGGCTTTTTGTTTTTATTAATAATACACAGGGTGTATATAGGGAAGACCATCTTGTGATACACCAGCTAAATAGCGTGATCTGCCTTCTTCGCATTTGCTTATTGAGATAAGTTGTCCATCTTCAGCATTTATCGTATACATATCACCACCATGAACATTCAAAGCAAAAAGATTTTTACCATCAGGAGATATAGCTAATTGATTAACCTCACTAAACGAATAGCCTTCACCTTTGGGGACTTCAAAGCTCCAGAGTTGTTGAGCGTTATGGTTATTATTTTCGATAGCAATAATCTTATTACTGTTTTTATTAATAATAAAGATTTTTTGGCCATTTTGTGAGATGCAAGGTTCTGTTCGTATTCCTTCAGGTAGGGGTAAACTCCATATTTCAGAATGAGTAATTGTATCATACGAGATCAATTGATAATCATTTTTTCCTAAGCATTTTGCAAATATGATTTGAGAATCTTTAGTCGCTACGTGAGGGTCAAAGAACCATCCCTCTTCTTTATTTGCACATATTTCGATAACTTTTTTAGATTGATCTTTTGCATATAGCGTAATAGTTTGATCTGGCGTGTAATAGAAACCAAATGTTTCTCCAGCGGTAAAGTAATCTTTGCCACCCCTATCAATACTACCTTCAAGAAGGGTATGATTTCCCGTGCGAGGATCTATCATAGTAACAGTAGCTTTATGGCAAGGGTCATCACTATGAACAGCATATAAAAATCCTGCTGCATCAACCTTTAAAGCGGAAACGCGTAGTTGATTTTGTAGTGAATATGAATCCAATTCAATACCAGTTTTTCTATTAAAAGAGCGGATGGCTTTGCCATCAACAAGATAAATTACTTCATTATGAACTACAAACTTAGGCTCTCTCCCTTGAACGTGTTCATAGTTTTTTACTGGGACCTGCCAGACTGCATCGAGTGTTTTTTCGTCAATTGCCCATAGCGAACAATTCATACTTCTCGTGTCATATCCATATATCAATCCATTATGACTTATATGGGGTCCTCCAAATTCATGCGCTAATGAGATTCGATTTGTAGGTGTTTCTTCTGGCTTACGATAGCGATGATAAGAGAAATTAGGAAGATCGCGTGAAATTTTCCAAACAATTTCAGGAACTGATCCTTTTAATTTATATTTCTTGTGCATCTGTTGTAAACTTTTTTTTGCTCTAAAAATGTCAAAAGAAGTACTATCTTTTCTCAAATTTATAAGAATATCCCGTGCGTAAATTCGAAGATCCTCATCCGCTATACTTGTTTCTAATGTTTGATAAAATTCAGTTATTTCAGATCCAGATTGCATATTCAAAAGGCGCTGATCTAACAACGTTGCTCGTTGTTGAAAGGGTGTTTGTTCATCAAAAATAAGCAAAGCTTTTTGTAAGGCTAAAAATTTTGGTTCGATAAGTGTTGCCAGCTTGGTTTCGTGTGCAACCTTTAATGTTTCCAAAAACTGTTTACGTGAAATAGCTTTATTGTAACTATCAATAAGAACTTCATTAAAGAACATAGAAAATGAGTCTGTGGGAGTAAGTTGGGCATCAGCATCCACGCCAAAATATTGTAATACAGAACTTTGCAGAAATTCTTTATGCTCGGGGATATCTTTAAGATGCATCCATAAAAGTTGCAGTCCCTTTATGCATTTCTTTTCTTGATATATAGAATTCATGGTTTGATAGAGAAATTCTCTTTCAATGTCATCAAAATCGGAATTTTTAAATAGATCTTCGAGTATATCGGTTTGCCAAAATGAATCATTACTACTTGCAGTATACTCAATTAAAGTTCTTCGGGCATGTTCTTGTAGTCGTCCACAATCTCGCTGAGTTATCATCGGAATTAAGACTTTATATTCATGAGATGCGTTTTGTAAGAAATAAGGTAATTTAGCAATAATATCATCTTCATATTCTTTAAAGAACCCAGTGCCACCATCTTTAAAAAAGCATGTTATAGCATGATTCACTAAGCCTTACACGTTTCTGCCAATACTTGTATGGTCGCTTTAAAAAAGTTTTGAATGGTTTGGGCAACTTTACGAATCTCACTTTTAATAGCAGCCCAATGATGTTCTATTG
>JAKAUO010000001.1 GCA_021827715.1 bacterium
GATTTTCTCCATCTAATGCTGATATAGCTATTGGTTTAGTTACACTAGCTGCCCTGGCATTTTGTTCGTATAAATACGCAACAGCAAAACCGGTTGACTATCCAAGATTAACGTGGGAAGGCTACAGTACCATGAATGCTCAGGCGCAAGCTGCTTTTGACCATAAACAAGCTCTAGGGTGTCATGCAATTGCCCAGTCAAATGAAACGGTGCATACTGTTGAAACTGTGGCTTGCAAATTGTATCAGGTAAAGGAAATAGCCCCTAAAAGTGCGCCACAAAGCTCATTTTTAGATAAAGCTACAACCCTTATCAGTAATAATAAATACACATTAGCTGCGGCAACTGCGCTTACTCTAGGTGCCTATGGGGCTTATAAGCTTTATTCGTATGTAACACAACCAGCAAAAACAACTTCAGTGTACGATGTCGATTAAGGAATAGATATGAATAAGAAAATTTTATTAGCAGTGGTGCTGTTAGGTGCTTCCAATATCAGTGCAATGGACTATTCAGGCCCTGGATATACTTCAGGTGAAATTTTTACAGCTCTTGCCTATACAGCGGTAGCACTTTTTATAGGCGATAAATTTATTAAAAGCCTTAAACAAGTTGATCAGGCAGAGCCTGAATTTGATGTGTTTGCTTCTCAGGAAGCTTTTATAAGAAAACAGGCATTACTTTTAAGTAAAGGGACGCAAGAGAACCCGATAATTCAAGAGGTTGAAAACATTGCTGCTTCACTTGCACCAGCGCCAACACTGGAGCCGTCTTTCTCTCAAAAGACAGCGGCCTTTATAGGCAACAATAAATATTCACTTACTGGGGCCATTGTTCTTATGGCCGGAGCTTTATATGGTGGGTATAAGCTCTATGGCTACCTGACTGAACCTACAATAAAAGATATACAACCATCAGATGTGGATTAACTTTTACCATAGAAATGAGGGAAGTATGATCAAGAAAATTTTATTAGCACTCGCATTTTTGGGCACTTCAATGGCTCATGCGCCCGATTCCCGGATATTTTATATTCATGAATCTATTGACCGTCTTAACGAATGTGCGCTGATTGGGTACTGGCAAGTTTTTACTGAGGACCCTGCATATTCTAATATTCTTAACTATAGTTTGACGGGATATTTCATCAGAAAAGTTATAGAAAGAGCTATTAAAGATGAAAAAAATAAAGAATATATGGCTCAACTTACGCACTCGTTGCCAGAAAGTGTTAACGTACAGAATTTGGGGCCAGATACTATTTGGGGTAAAATGTCAGCATATATCACTCAGTATAAGTATGGCTTTGCTGCCACTGCAGTGGTTGCTGCAGGGATAGCTGTGTATGGAGCTTATACCTATTTTCACTCTTGCGCTAAAGCTCTTGTAATTAATCCCTCTGATGTTGACTAACTAAGCACCATCCCGTACCTGACGACTTATTCAGGTATAAAAGACACTCTTTTTTTAATATATTATACTGTTGATTTGTACATTGATGATTATGAGTGTAAATAAATTCTTTATAATTTTTTAAATAGTATTGCAATAAAACTCAAGTAATTAGGAGTATTTTTTATGAATAAACGTATATTAATGGCAATAGCGCTTGTGGCGTCTTTGTTGAATATTAAAGCAGGGATGCTTGATAGTTCTTTGCTATGGCTTGAAAAGGCTGAAGCAATAAATCCTGATATGAGCACTGCAACATATGCTGAAATACTTGCATCAGCTGGGAGCAAAGGTTTCAGCGTTGTTGCTGGTGCTGTAGGTAATTTTCCGGCTCTTTTTGTTTCTCCTCATGAAACCGTTGCTCCTGTTGTTGAGGCGGCTGCTTCTGTTGTGCCTGTTCCAGTTGATTCAATTGTTCCCTCTGCGGCAGAGTCAAGCGCGATATTTTCAGGTATAGATACCCCAACAGTAGTGGGTGTTATCGCAGTTTTGGGTATAGCATTTACCTATAAACACCTTTCTGATGCCGGATATGATGTCAAAGGGCCAAGTGCTTTAATCTATGACTATCTCAAGGCTAGTTATAATAGAGTAACAGGCGCAACGGCTCTTGCAGAAAAAGCTGCAAAAGCGGCTCGATTTGCAGAAGCAGACGCCTTAGTTACTGCTCACGAGACTGCGCAATGGAACGCTGATATACAGGCTGTAGCAGCAGCTCAGGCTGAATCAGGTATAGTGAGCCGATTAACCTTGTTTGCAAATAACCATAGGTATGGTCTTGCTGGCGCGGCGCTTGCATGTGCCGGTTTAGGTGCTTATTATGGCTATAAATATTACCAGAACGCATCAAGCGCATCTACCCATGAAAACGAAGTAGAATAATAGCGCTTTTTTAAAACGTTAAGCGGTGTATTTAATTATCTTAAATACGCCGCTTTTTATTTTAAATATGATGTTTTTCTTTACATATTTACATATTTTGATAGAATTACAACTATAAATAACTCTAAAGATAATAATTATAAGGATTAATTATGATTAACCGTATATTCTTGGCGCTTGCATTATTGGCAAGCACTTTCGCATCTCAAGCATTTGTCTCTACTGTCGGCTCTAAGGCTTTCGATGTCTTAAAAAGTGTTGATTATGCCTCTCTTGCTCAAGCGGCTCAAAGCAGATCTGAAGAATTTGGCACATTGGCAGCTGCGGGTCTAGATGTTGCGGGTAAGGAATTAGCGGCGTTTTCACAAGCTGCATTAGAATTTCTTAATGCTCCAGTTGCGGTGAATCATAGAGAAGCGATTTGTATTGCTACTATCGCAGCTGTAATCGTAGCGATCATTATTGATGAAATAAACAGTTCAAAAAATTTCTACAAAGAATGGTATTATAGACATTATAATCCCTATGCGTATGAAACTTATCCTGAATATTCTACAAATTAACCACATCATAGCTTTTTAAGGTGATTCGTATGAAACGTATGATAGTGTCTTTGTTGCTTGTAGGGAGTATTTTTCAAATCGCAGCCAATGAAGCCCTTGAAAAGGGGATAAGCTTTGCTCTAGGAACAGCTTCTGGCTTAGGTATAGGTCTTGCAGCTCAGGCTACCCATGAATATATGCATTCTGCAGGTACTGTGGCTCAAGAAATTGCCCTCAGTGCTCCTTGCACCAGGCTTGAAATATTCATAAGATATCCTGAGTATGCCAAGAGTGAAACGATATTTAATTATCTAGCAAAAGCTACCGGACATCTAATGGATCAGGCGTCTGAATTTGTTAAATCGCCGGCTGTGCAAGAGCGTATGCACTATCTTTCAGAAAACCAGGATGCTCTTATTGCAGTAGGTCTGGTGCTTTCTTACTTTGGTCTTCTTGCCTGGCTTGAAGAAACGAATAAAAAGCAACGCGAAGGGCATCAATCTGTCTATGAATATAGCTCTTTGAGGTATTCAGAGCCGTTTAAAGTGCCTTCTTTAAACCCAATTCCTGCATCATATGCTTCTATTGAAGTGTATGAACCCGGAGTGATAGAAAAGGGTACTAACCCCGATACCGTGGAAATAGTTAACGGAATCTGTGTTTCAACCTGGAAATCACCTAAATAATCAATTTCTTCTAAAAAATACAAAGCTCGGCCTAAAAAACGGGCTTTTTTTTATAAATACCTCTACCGTTTTTTAAGAAATTTTTGAGCTAACCCTTGTATTTAAAAAAAATTATCCTCTATGCTTAAAGTAAATAAGATACTATAACAAAAAGGGGATCTTGTGTTTAAAATTGATTTTAAAACCAATAAAACTATCTTTATTTTAGTAGGAATAACCTTTCTGCCTATTTTTGGGACAGAATCATCTAAAAATCTTCAAAAAGTTCACAGATTTTCTAACATATTTTCGCGTATTCCTGAAACTCCTCAACTTGTTCTTGTTGGTAAACTAAGTCCAACCGAACTTTTAAGCTTGTATGAGCATCTGGAACCGTTTGAAAAAAGAGTTCAGGAGCTTAAAAAAGATGAAGAACAAGGCTCTAAAAATAAAGAGCTTTTAGATGCTCTAGCCTATAATGCACGGCAACGAGTAGCCAAGATTTTTAAGTGCGATACGGTTGAGGGCGACAATGCGCTGCAAAATGGCACATGTAGACCGTTACTTACGAGTAAGCGGGAGGATTTAACCCCTGAACAACGTAATGCCCAACCCTTTAAAAATATAATAATAACTCCAGATTATTGGGTAAAGCTCTTGCCTGTGGTGGATATCTTGAACCGTTGGTTTTATGATTCAGATTTATGGAAAATATATTTTCTGCAAGTAATTAGAAAAATTGAAGAAAATCCGGAAAGTTCTATAGCTATCAATCATAGACGCATTAATTCGTCAAAGAATTTTTTCACAAAAAATCTGCCACAATCATTCTCTTCAATAAGGCTCAAGATAAATCAGTCATTTGATTTAA
>JAKAUO010000009.1 GCA_021827715.1 bacterium
CAATAGTGTGAACAGTTTTTAAAAAGATTTGATATTTTTATGACCGCGTTCTAAATTTTTTGTGACAAAACAAAAAAAGAAAGAAGAGCGGTCATATGAAAATATTAGAGCAAGCCTTGGATAAAATCAACACAATCAACAAAAAACAACGAGATTTTTTTACAGTATTAATTCAAGGGATGATTGGTATAGCAGGTAAAAGAACGTTTAGGAATCTCGCTCGCTACATGCAATTAGCCGAACATACATTTTCAAGGCAAATGGCAAAAGCCTTTGATTTTATAAGCCTAAACGCCACAATGCTTAAAGCAATCAAATTGACAGAAGGTGATATTTTTCTTGCCTCACAAGATGCAAGCTTTTTGAAAAAGTCTGGTAAATCTACGCATGGTCTGGGATACTTCTGGAATGGATCAGCGGGCAAAGCTGAAAAAGGTCTTGAAATCGATGAAATAGCAATCATCAGGATCGGTGCCAATAAAAAAGAGGGATATCATCTTTCAGCCAAACAGACGCCTGCAACATCAAAATCATCCAAAAAAAACAAAAAGGTGACAGATCCCACCAGAATTGATTTTTATCTTAACCACGTTAAATGTGCAATAACCAAGATCATCGAGATTGGGGTTAAGCTTATGGTAGTCGATGCTTTCTTTGCAAAAATAAAATATGTTGATGGGATCATTTCATTAGGCTTGCATGTTGTGAGCAAATTACGCATGGACGCGCGATTACGCAGGCCTTACAATGGCCAACAAAAAGCACGCGGCCGCAAGAAAAAATTTGACGATGGTAAAGTAGGATTTGATGATTTTAAGGACTCAATTGTCATTAAGCTAGATGAAGAAAATACTGAACTTCGCAGCTGCAAGGTATTTAGTATATCGTTGAAACGCATGATAAAAGTTGTTTTAATCAGAAGGTATGAAACGCAAGAAATATATGGTGACGCCTTTCTATTTTCAACAGATTTGGAGCTTGATGCTCTGAAGATTTACCAATTTTATGTTGCGCGTTTTCAGATCGAGTTTATTTTTCGTGATGCAAAGGGTTTTACAGGTTTAAATGATTTTCAAACCAGAGAGAAATGCAGGATCAATTTTCACATAAATGCCAGTCTCACAGCTCTCAATGTTGCAAAGCTACAAGACGATAAAATGCAACAAAATCTGGGCGTGCAACACGCCTTCTCAATGACCAATTGGGCACGAAAATATCACGTAGCCATCGTAGTAAATCGAATTATTGCAATGTTTGGTCTTGACCAAACTTCAATAAAATCACATCCTGATTATGAGGCTCTTCTGTCTTTTGGAAATATCACCCATTAAAACTGTTCACAGTATTGATACGAAAATGCTTTTTATTATATGCCGTTCTATCGGTAGCAAATCTTTTTTGCGCTGAACGATTTGATAAAGAGATGGGAGCGCTTAAAGCCAAAATAGCAAAACTGCTGTCATCACAGGATATCAGTATAGACTACGGGCCACTCATGCTGACGTCTGAGAACAAAATAGATGTTCCGTTTGTCATGCACATTAAAAATGGCCGAAATTCTCTCGGCTTCATCACGCTCAAAAGCGTACGGGCTCAAGTTGCAGACGATACATTGGGTTTTAATGCTAACTTAGAGGTATTGGGTGGCCAGCCAGAGGAGATTAGGAAGCTCAATGCATTGGAGAGCGCATGTATAGCCTTTGCAAGAACTGTTGCTAAAATCCTCGGATACGCGTATATACGGCTAGACTCAGAGAATTTTCCATTAACTACATATGAACAGCCATCCACTGAACAGCCATCCACCGTTGAGCAACAAGAACAGGCAAAGCCTCAAACACCACCTGCACCTCTCAAACAGCAAGCGCCGATTGAACCCGAACGGCCGCGCGCTGCAATACCTTTATCCTCTAAGCCGGCAGGGCAATTGATGCGGGCGATTTTCATTATTGATGGTATTGATCATGATTTTGAGGTGGCAAAAAGTAAAAATTTTGATTATATAACAACCAATATGATGACGCTTGCTGCGGCTCTTGAGAGCAAGAAATCATGGTTAATCGTATCGAAATCCATTATGGTTTCCTATGTAAAGTATTGGAAAAATTATGTCTCGCATGCATGGGAAAACAAAAAGAAAGTTTTGGAAGATTGGCGTATGCAGTCGTTTGGTGATTTCTATATTTTCGTGCACAATTCCAATTATAGCGTGAACTTGGGCACACGTATAAGAGAAAGAGAAATCGAAGAAATAGAAAAATATGTAGTTACTAATCAAAAAAAGCCTATAAAGGAAACTTTAACTAAATTTTTCGAGAAGTATTCGTCTCGTTCACACTCATGGATGCTTATATTTTCTGGTCACGGCACGCCTGATGAATATATTGCTGGATTAACTATCCCTGAATTTAAAAATACTTTAGATATTTGTAATCAAAAAATTTCAACCAAGCTTTTTATGTACGAATCATGTTTTGCTGGCGGCAAAAATAAAATAACTGCTTTTGAAGATTTTACAAAAAATATGGCTTATGCAGAGCAAAATGGAGAAAAAGATATTTTTACTACTGCGCGTACGTATAATTTTCCCATTATAGCACTGTCATCTTTCGATGCGCCCACACAACTTTCGGATAAATATCCTGAAAAATATGATGATTTTTTTTGACGAATTTGCCGCATCGGAAGGTTTTCCAGACTATTATAAATTGTTGTACAATAATAATTTTCTTGCATCGTTTGATATGACTGTTGATAACCAGGAAATTGCTGTAACGAACTTTCCTCAAATACGTCTGCCCCGTACCGAATGGTTTTCCATTGAAGGCATCAATCGCTTAGCTGAAAATAAGAACCAGGATTACCATGTTATATCAAAAACCCAAGGGCTCACCCGTGAAAAAGCGCTGAAAATTAAAGATACCGCCAAAGCGATTTTTTTGTATGCAACCAGTGTCCCTTTTACTTTAATAATACCCAAAACAAAAGCGCAAATACGGCTTGTTTGTATGGAGCCTTTTGATAAATATTTTTTCAAAGACATTGATGCGCCAGAGCTCGATTTTATCGATTTATGTAAAATATTCGCGCCTTTATCAAATACCAGAGATTACACTTTCTATATCGATACGTTACGGTATAAAAGAGGGATATTTAAAGGTTGTGTATTTAAAATTTTGAGAAATATGGAAGCCGTCGTCGACTTTGAACTCACTCATCGAGGTTCTGATCAAATAATTTCAGCAAGAACAATGTCGGCAGAATTAAACGATACGACCATAAAAGTAGAGTTGCTTGAAGATAGGTCTGCATATGAAAAAGAAACATTTGAAGTCCCTAAGTATCTACAAGATGATCGTTTGGTCGCCGTAAAACAAATGCTTGAGCGTTCAAAAAAAAGAAAATAATATACTTAGTTCTGGGGCGCTAATTAAAGGTGTATCCAAAAAGAAGCGTAGCGGTGTAAAGATTTTTATCCGCCTTGTTATGTACTTGCTGAATAACGGGTATGACAACGCCTGCTCTAAAGAGAGAATGCATGGTCGAAAACCAAAAAACGGGTGCTATAGAGATGATATTGCTGCCGGTAGTATTGTCTTTAATCTTGCAGTTGGTGTCTTTTTCTGTATACAGGCCAAGAAATTCGAGCATGCCTGTTACAATCATTTTCTGAGAAACAGCATATATTTTCCTGCCAATGCCTGCCTGATAAATAAAATTACTTCCTGTTCGCGATCCTTGATACGGAGCTATATAGGTAGCCCCTGCGTTTAGCCAGTAGTACCAATCAATTGAGCGGCGATGAGCCGTCAGGCCGAAAAAGAAACTTGGCGCGCCAAAGCCCAATGCGGGGTTTTTGTTAGGCGAGCCTGCAGGAAATATAACGGGTATTTTATTAGGTTTTCCGGTAGGGAATGTCGAGCCGACTAAAAAGGTTGCTGCATCGATATAGGTAGGAGTGTCTTTGGTATAAAAAGCGCCTTCAAGAAGCCAAAAAAGGTCGCCGACGCCAGATGTGATAGCGGTACAATCCCTTGCTTTTATTGCTGAAGGAAGGCCAGCCAAAAGCGCAAAGTTATCGCTAAAGCCGTATTTAAGTTGTGGGATGAGTGTGGACACATATCTTTGTCGGTTGAAAAGCCAGTTGGGGACTAAAAAGCCTTGCACATTCCCCTTATCCACTAAAAAATGGCCAAACGAATAGAGTGGCGCTGGCTGTTGCGCAGTGCGTAACGCCAGGTTGCCTTCAAAGACATGCACGACGTCCTCTTTTTGGACAACGCGACCTTGAAGAGAGAGCCATGCAAG
>JAKAUO010000014.1 GCA_021827715.1 bacterium
ATAGTATTATTATACTATAAACATATAATTTAATAAAAAAAGGTAATAATTATGAAAAAGGGCATTGTCTTTTTAATACTTTTAGGCTATTTCAGTTTTGTTAATGCAGTCCCATTAGAGGGGTTAAACCCATCTGCCCGCATTAATAGTGCGACTGGTTTGCCGGCAAATCCTGGTTCAGCAACTAATGCGCGAATACCCGCACTTACCGGAACACTCGATTCGTTGGATTTGATGAATGATCAATTTCAAAATGAAGGCCCAAGTACTTATAACCGAGTTGTAGATCGTTAAAAATATGAAAAAACTACTCACATTACTCATGATTAATCCGCTTGTAGCAGTTATCAATATCAATAATTCTGATATTTTTTCCTCGAGCCTGTTACAAGATGATACATTTGTATCGGGTCATAATTACAAAAAAAACGTTGACCCATACGCTAATTTTAATTATTTCCCTCGCTACGACAGGGGATTTCATGGCGATGATTATAATAATCGCATGGCCTTTATTGAAAATATAAAATTACTCACGCAAGCCTCAAAGGATTAACTATGAAAAAAACGTATCTACTTTTCTGTATAATCGCATTAAACAATCTCAACGCCAATATTCTAGAAGCAGGATACGCAGGCGGAGACGCACCTCCAGGACTACAGAAAGATCTTAATTTTACTAAAAATCAACTTGAACATCCAAGTACTTATAACAACAGCATAGATGCCAGAGGGGTATCTACAAGTGTAGACAATCATCAGCTTGCAGGAGAAGGCGAAAGCTCGTTCAATTATGATCAGGATCGTTTAGGTATAGTTGGGAAAAATGCTCCTGCATTTATTTACCCGATATCTAACATCTAAATTCTTGGTTTTTTTTCTTCCTGTTTAGTATGTTATGGATAGCCCAGCTGTTTTTAGCCGTCGTACCCATTCGACCCACTTTGTTCGCTCAGGGCGAGCGGGCGCTCATGGTGAGCGTAGTCGAATCCATTGCGGCCGACCAGAAAAAAGACCATGCAATCAACACAAAATTGTGTCCCCAGCACTAATTATTTAGAATATATCGCTTATGAAATTCGCAGATTGTCGATTATAAGCACTACCAAAGCAGGATCAGGGCACCCTACTTCTTGCCTTTCTGCTGCAGATATTTTAAGCGTACTTTTTTTTGAAATGCTTCAACCAGAGGACCATTTTATTCTTTCAAAGGGCCATGCGGCACCAGCACTATATGCGGCGTACTACTTACTGGGCTGCATAACTGAGCAAGAATTACTTACCCTACGCCAATTTGGTTCTCATTTAGAGGGTCACCCCACTCCACGATTTCCCTATACCCCTATGGCGACCGGTTCACTTGGGCAAGGGCTTTCTGTTGCTGTTGGTATGTTACTTGCAGCACGCTTAACCCTTTCAAACAGTAAATGTTATGTCCTGATGGGAGATAGCGAAACCACAGAGGGCTCTGTATGGGAAGCGGCAGAACTTGCCTCTTATTATAAATTACATAATCTGGTGGCCATTATCGATGCCAATGGTCTCGGGCAAACTACCCGCACTATAGATTCACTACAAACCTATCAAAAAAAATTCGAAGCCTTTGGATGGCAAGCCCTTATTATCGAAGGCAATAATCTTGAACTTATCAGAAATACTTTAGAAAACCTCACTTTTTCTGCACCTACCTGTATTATTGCCCATACTCTTAAGGGTTATGGGGTACCCTCAGTTCAAAACAAAGAAAATTTCCACGGTAAAACTTTTAAGCCAGACGAATTAGACTCTGTGCTTGACGAACTTAAGAAATCATTTCCTGGGGCATCCTCGCACGCCTATAGAGGCATTAAAAAATCAGCCTTATGCCAAAAATCAAAAAAAAGTGACTTTGAACTTATCACTTTCAAAACCCCCCATTTTCAGGCAGGTGACACTATTGCCACCCGAAAAGCCTATGGCGATGCTTTGGAATACCTCGGTTCTTTGAGTAACAAAGTTGTGGGTCTTGACGCGGAAGTGAATAATTCAACCTTTGCCTGCTTTTTTGCAAAGAGCTTTCCAAGCAGATTTTTTCAATCTTTTATAGCAGAACAAAATATGATCGGCATGGCATGCGGACTTGCTATCGAAGGCTTTATTCCCTTTGCTTCAACCTTTGCCTCGTTTACCACCCGTGCCTTTGATCAATTACGTATGGCAGCTATCAGCAGATTACCCTTGCGTGTAATTGGGTCCCATTGCGGTGTTTCTATTGGGCAAGACGGGCCTTCACAAATGGGGCTTGAAGATATCGCCCTTTTTCGAACATTACCTGATTCAATTATTTTGTATCCCTGTGATGCCATAAGCACCTACCGCTGCGTAGAGATTATGGCGAACCATCATACCAGCATCAGTTACTTACGTACCACACGCGCAGAAACGCCTGTAGTTTACGAAAACGGCACCACCTTTACTCTAGGTGGGTGCCACATACTTAAAGAATCACCTCACGATATCGCTACGGTGGTAGCTGCAGGGATAACCGTCTTTGAAGCGCTTAAAGCTGCACAGACCATCCCCTTAACCGTTCTTGATTGCTATAGTATCAAGCCGTTGCCTGCACAAGAAATTATTGCAGCCGCTGAAAAAACTAACTATCGAATCGTTATTGTTGAGGACCATTACCCTGCAGGCGGCCTTGGTGAAGCAGTTATTGCGGCCCTTGCGCAGCATGCGCCAAATATACCGTGGAACATCACCCATCTTGCAGTAAATAAACTGCCTATGTCAGGCAAACCTGAAGAGTTATTGGGGTATGAAGATATTAATGCACAAGCGATTATTAAAGCAATTAGTCAGTTTTAAAAACATCCTCTATATTATGCCAACTGACAACGGAACCTTCCTTGCGGGATTGATTCTTTTCGCCACCATAAATAATATATCCTGAAGGTGGAAGCTCCGTGAGTTCCGACCAGTAGGTAAGCCCCTTAAAAAAATCACTCACAATGGTCTTGCTCGCCTTAATTTCAATAGGAATAAGCGCTACGCCCTTTTGAATAATACAGTCGATTTCGTTACCCGTCTGGTTGCGCCAGAAATATACATTATTCGGTCGATCGGCATTATTATAATAATGTTTAAATATTTCGCTTATCATGAGCGATTCTATAATATTTCCACGTAAATAATGGTCATTAAGATGCGCTTCAGATTTAATATCAAGTAATGCGCATATGAGCCCTGCATCATAAAAATAAAGCTTTGGGCTCTTGGTTAAACGTTTATTAAAATTAACGTGATGCGGCTGCAGTAAAAAGATAATATAGCTTGCCTCAAGAACAGATAACCATGCTTTGGCTGTTCTTTGGTCAATGCCACATTCTGTTGCCAAAGAAGCAATATTTAAAAGCTGGCCTATTCTGCCAGCACATAAGCGAATAAATTTTCTAAAAAGGCTCAAATTCACTACATTTGCAATTAAGCGGACATCTTTTTCTACGTATGTTTCAATATAATCTTGGTACCACGGGGTTGGTTCAAGATCATAAGCATAAATACGCGGATAAGACCCTTTCACTGCAAGAGCTTCGATAGTTGATGGTAATAATTTATTTACCCTCAGTTCCGCTATTGATAAAGGCAGCAAAGTAAAAATTGCTACTCGTCCGGCTAAGGTCTGGGAAACCGCTTGATTAACTAATATATTTTGCGAACCGGTTAAAATAAAATAACCGGGCTTATGCGCCTCATCCACACGTGTTTGAATATACGATAACAACTGAGGAACATGTTGAATCTCATCAAGAATAATACCATATTCATTGGTGTTTACCTCTAAAAAATGTTGCGGGTCCCGCAAAGCAAACTCACGCTCTTCAAAGTTTTCTAATGAAATATAAATATGCTTGCTAAAGGCAGCACGCGCTAAGGTGGTCTTACCCGATTGCCTCGGACCCAAAATTGCCAATACCGGCATCTTTTGTGCCCGTTTTATTAAAAATTGCTCTAAGTTTCGCGTAAACATATAAGCTCCTCTCTGTAATACCTGACAGATATGACATAGCTATGCCATATCTGTCAAGAAAAACGCCAATATCATGCAATTTGGAAGATGAACTTCCAAATTGCATGATATTACCGCATCCGGTCTTAATATAACGTGAGTTCGACGAAAAACAGTATAGTTAAGGCAATTTTCGGCACTCGTCGTGTCACCCTGAACTCGTTTCAGGGTCCACATTATCGATCTAATCGATTTTTACTAATTCGATGGATGCTGAAA
>JAKAUO010000042.1 GCA_021827715.1 bacterium
CCGATCTTGTAGCCTTCCCACGTTAATCTTGGATAGTCAACCGGTTTTGCTGTTGCGTATTTATACGAACAAAATGCCAGGGCAGCTAGTGTAACTAAACCAATAGCTATATCAGCATTAGATGGAGAAAATCCTGGTTGAGGAGCTGGAGCAGCTGGATCCCAATATCCTTGAGCGTCAAGTGGCGTTAAATCTGGATCAATATCAACCGTTTTCAGGTTAAAAGTAGCAGATATAAGTAATAAAGCTAATAATAATTGTTTTTTCATGGCATTCTCTTTCTTTGTATTATAATTTTCTATTTATATTTGTAATTATACCATGTATATGATTTTTGTCTATCCCCAGAGGAAATGCATATAAAAAAGCCCGAGAAAGTATATTTTACTCTCCCGGGCACTTTTTTGAATTGAAAATGCGCTTAGACTTGCTCTTCTTCAGAAGGCTGATTTACGTAATTGTAAAGCTTATAGCCACCATAAATACCCGCAGCAACTGCGACAGCACCTAAGATATAGTGTTTATTGTGGTCAGCTGATTCTAATGTTTTAGAGGAAAAGTTCTTCACCGCTTCTTTTGAAGAGACTGCAGCTTTAGAAATAGCACTGATCGCTTTGCTGTAAAACGGTGCCGGCGTTGGCTGAACAACGTTAATAAGTTCTGGTGCAACCTCTTTTACATCCAAGGCAACTTCAGCAGCAATTGCTGGTTTTGCGTTCCAGTAAGTATCTTTTAATTGATCAAATTTCTCAGTTGCTGTAGCCAATACTCCTGCATTCGCTGCAGCTTTTGCAACCAAGAATAGAGCTGCCGCCCCTATCAAGCCTCCAGCAATTTTTCCTTCAAAACTTGCTTGCGCTTGAAAAATTGTTGTTAAAAGAGCTACAGAAAGCACTATACGCTTATTCATAATAAAGATCCCTCTTTAGATTGTATTGTAATTATGTATCTGCCTTGCTAGCTTATCTTTTCAACAGCAAACAAAGCTAAAAAAGATTATATCATCTTAAAATTCGTTTGTCTTGCCTAACTGAATAACTCGACTGATTGCCCCTTAAATCTCTTTCATAGAGCAAAAACGCCCACCCTTAAAGATGTTTTTTGATTAAATTGACAAAATATAATATTTATTTATACTGAGATTATTACACATAGAAAAAAATCATTATTTTTATCCAAAACATCTTACTATAAAGAACCTGTATTCATGATAAGTTTTAAAGATCTCAATCTCTCTCCAGAGACCCAACAAGTAATTGATAAACTTGGCTTTACTGAACCAACCGATATTCAAGCTAAATCAATCCCTCTTTTACTTTCCAAGCCAATGGATTTCCATGGCCAAGCCCAAACAGGAACCGGCAAAACTCTCGCTTTCGGACTTCCTTTATTAGAACGTATCGACAAATCTAATCGCGGAACGCAAGCTCTAGTGGTTGCACCTACCCGTGAACTTGCTTTACAAATTTGTGATAGCTTAAAACCATTTGCCCAAGCGGCACATATTTCCATCACCACTATTTATGGTGGCAGCTCTATGGAAGAACAAATCAGAACACTTAAACGTGGCGTGCAAGTAGTTATCGGAACGCCTGGCCGCTTAAATGATCACCTGCGCAGAAAAACCTTAAGTATTGACACTATTAAAACGTTAGTGCTTGATGAAGCAGATATTATGCTTGATATGGGTTTTAAAGAAGAAGTTGAAGACATTTTAAAACATGCACCTAAAAATCGTGAAATTTGGCTCTTTTCTGCAACAGTAAAATCAGGTATCAGTGACCTTATGGCAGAATATATGCATGACACGCAAAGTGTTAAAGTTGCCAAAAAGACTACCGACATAGTAACCACCCAACAATTTTATTGCGTTGTTCCTATGCGTCAACGTCTTGCAGCGTTACAACGCTTTATTGAAAGCGCGACCGATTTTTATGGTTTTGTCTTTTGCCAAACTAAAATTTTAACCAGTGAAATTGCCGAACAGCTGATCCGCGCAGGATACAATGTGGGCGCACTTCATGGTGATTTGAGCCAAGCGCAACGAAATCTTGTTATTAAGCGTTTTAAATCAAAAGAGATATCCATTGTTATTGCTACAGACGTTGCAGCACGTGGTATCGATATTGCAAACCTTACCTATGTCATCAATTACTCATTGCCTGAAGATTTAGAAAGCTATGTACACCGCATTGGTAGAACGGGCCGCGCTGGTAAAACAGGTACAGCAATCACCTTTATTAATCGCTCAGAAATGCGTGCAATAGGCATTATTCAAAAGAAATTTAATTTTACTATCAATCCAATTGATGTCCCTTCAAAAGAGCAAATCGTTAACTCACGGTTAAAGATTGCTCAAGAATACTTAGCACAAGTTTCTGAATCACATATCCAGCATCATGATGAACTCAAATCGCTGGTTACCCAACTTTCTGCTGAAGAACTACGCGATATTATCGAAAAAATGGTCTATGATAAATTTATTAAATCTATCGATCAAGAAGAAAATATTTCGTTTACTTCTACGCCTAAGGAAGGCAGCTTTGAAGGAAGCGCACGGAGCAACAACGGCCTACAGGAATTCTGCTTAGGTGTTGGTGTTGATGACGGCGTGACCCAAGAAGATGTGGTTGAATACTTAACCGCAACAAACCTTATTACCGCTGACCAAATTGCAAAAATTCGTGTCATTAAACGCAAAACATTTGTTGAGGTCCCTGCTGCAACAGCGCAACCATTGGTTAATGCATTAGCAAATACCTCACTTGCAGGTAGAAAAACCCGTATCACTATTGTTGAACCTCAAGAAGGTGGTCGTGGTGATTTTGGCGGCAGACACCGTGGTGGTGACAGAGGCGGATACCGTGGTGGAAACCGTGGAGGCTTTGGTGGCTCACGCGGCGGTGATAGAGACAGAGGCGGCTATCGCGGACGCAGATAGAAAAATTAAGGGAGCAAAATTGCTCCCTTTTTTAATAAATAATGGTACGATTCTTAATTATTTCAATAACTTAGGTGTTGTATGAAAACAAGAGTGCCTGCAATCTTACTTTTTTTAGCAGCGTCTATATCAAGTAACAATCATGACATCAAGCAGTTTTCCATGGAACGTGATGATAATGATCAGAAGTCTGAACCACTAACATTGGATCCCAAGAAAAATGTACCCATTAAATCAACCAAACGTGCCACGTTGTGCTTTTTTGGGATAGTATGCTGTCCATGCGTTATGACGGAATATTGCAAATCTTTATGCTGTAAACAATCAGCAAAATAATTTTTTAATCTTCCATCGCTCGTCTTCGCTGCTTAAGCGCTTTTTGAAGAAGCGCCGCCGTATCTTCTGGCGATGCCTGCCGCATTCCCACTGTCGTAATAGGCGCCACAGGCACCCTAATCCCTGGTTTCAACCTGAATGGTTGCAATTCGAGTTTTTTTCTTAACTCAATTAATTTATTAAGTAGTACAACTGTGTTTCTTAAAGAAGATTTTTCATCTCCAAGATTTTCTTGAACAAGATCAACTTGTTTTTGTAATAATTCTTTAATAAATCGAGGGAGAGTTTCAAGTCCTAATATTTTTAAAGCATCAAAATCTTTAGTGTAATTTTCCAAATAACTTATATAATTTTCAACAGATTGTTGCGTGACAGGTGTTAAGCTAAATTCCTGAATACCTTTTTGCAAAAAATTGAATATTTTATTTAATGCATTAATTCTATTTTTAAGTTTATTTTGTATAGAAGTCTCATGTATTTCTTTTTCAACACGTTGAGTCAGCTTATTAAGATCGTCACTACCACTTTTAATATCCTTAGAAGTTAAAAAATCACGTTTTTTAAGAGACCGATATATAGTATCTATATCGCTACCAATTTCCAGTTCAGGATCTTCAAAATTACTTTCTTCTTCAGGAGCCTTCTTTTCTTCTGTGTGTGATATATGTGCTTGCTTAATTTGTTTCTGCAATGCAGCCTCTAGCGATGATGTTTCTGGAGTCGCTTTTGTCTCAATAACTTCCGTAACATCTTTTCTGGTTTTTTTTAATTGCTTACCTTTTTGAATTTGCTGTAATAAATCGGGGGCCTTGGGGGCGGCTGGTCCAATGTTCTGTGTAACATCTTTGCCCGTAGGCCTCAATTGGGTACCCTGTTGAATTTGGCCCAATAGGTCGCCTTTTGAAGGTGCAGTATGAGCAGGCTCGGGAAGCTTTTGACTTAATTGTTTAACAAAATGGGTAAGCTCTGCAAATAAAATCTGGATATTAAGAACAGACGAATCGGCCCGCACAGCGGCACTCGATAACACTAGTATAGTATAAAAACGCTTCATGCAGGCCCCCTTATTTTTGAACTATTTACTTGCCTCCGCCCAGGTGCTTCCTTCAGATAGTGTAACTACAAGAGGCACATTCCAGTCAACAATATGCTGCATAACATCAACCATTATTTTTTTGACCCGTGATTTTTCTGTCTCAAGCGCAGTAACCAAAAGTTCGTCATGAATTTGCAAAAGTATTTGCGCATTAAGATTTTCTTGTTTAAAACGCTGCGTAAGTTTAATCATGGCCAATTTCATAAGTTCTGCTGTGGTGCCCTGTGCTTGAGTGTTAATTGCTACACGTCGAGCTGCTTCGAACAATGTCTTATTGCGTTCATAAATGCCAGGAATATACCGTCTGCGCCCCCATAAGGTTTGAACATACCCCTGTTGCTGTGTCTTTTCAACAACACTGTCCATCCAGCGAGCAACGCCGGCATATTGCTCAAAATATGTATCGATATACAATTTCGCATCAGCGTAGGGAATATCCAAATCTTTTGAAAGACCAAACGGGGTTAAGCCATACAAAATACTAAAATTAATCCGTTTACCTAATTGTCTTTGTGATTTAGTAACCTCTTGTAAAGATACGCCAAAAATGCGAGCTGCGGTAAACGTATGAATATCTGCATTCTCTTTAAATGCCTGCATAAGCACCGGGTCCTGTGAAAGATAGGCTACAACGCGCAATTCTATTTGTGAGTAATCTGCAGATACAAAGATATTACCCGGCTCGGGTTTAAAAGTAGAACGTATATGAAGATTTTTTTCATCATCAGCAATAACCGGAATATTTTGCATATTGGGTTCTGTGCTTGAAAGCCTTCCTGTTGCTACCTGTGTTTGATTAAAGGTGGTGTGAATCTTGCCTGTTTTCGGGTTGATCCACTGACGCAACCCTTCAATATAGGTACTTTTAAGTTTAGCAAGCTCTCTATATTTGATTATAAGTGCCGGCACGGGATGAATACGCGCAAGCTCTTCAAGCACTTCTTGGTCAGTTGAATACGTTGCTTTTGAGGTTGTTTTTTTCAAAGTAGGTAATTTTAAATGTTCAAATAACAGTTCTTTAAGCTGTGCAGGTGAGTTGAGATTTATCGCAAAGTATTGTGGACCCACCAATGCCACAATGTGCCCGGTTATATCTTCAAGCTCTTTGGTAACACGCGTATTTAATGCATCAAGTACGGCAACATCACAAATGATTCCGCGCTTTTCCATTTCATACAATATTGAAACAATAGGCATTTCTATATCATAAAAAAGCGATGTTAAATCTTGCGCATCCAATTCTTTTTTTAATACATGCATTAATTTATATGTTTGATGCGCATCAGCCGCTGCGTATTCGGTAGCCAGCGGTAATGGCACTTGAGCGAAATTTTTATAATTATTTTTAGTCACTACATCAGAAAATGAAAGCATGGGTTCATTAAAATAGGCTTCAGATAATGTCTTCAGGCCTATTCGTTCATTGTCTTGCCGCAATAAACTGGCAGCAACCAGCGTATCAAACTCAAGACCCTGAAGATTAATGCCTTGGGTTGCAAGAGCATGCATATCAAACTTTGCATGATGAAAATATTTTTTTATATGTGGGTCCTCAAGCACCGGCTTGAAATATGCCAAAACAGTATCGCTTGTTAATTCACCGTTATGCACATGATCAAACGGTATATAGTAAGCAACCCCGGGCTTAACGCATACAGAAATACCAACCAGTTTACATTGAGTAACGGTGGCTCCATTTGTTTCTGTGTCCACTGCTACCGCACCATGCTCTTTGATTTCAGAAATTAGTTGTGCAAGTAATGCAAGATCAATGACTGTTACATAGTCGCCTGCAGGTTTGTAGGGCAAAGATTCCTTTTGAGATTCACCGGGCAAATCTTTAAGAAGTGATTTAAAATCATACGTATCAAAAAAACTGCGTGCTAATTGCCAATTTTCAGGAGAAAATTTTACATTATCAATAGTAAGCTTAAGATCAATATATGCAAGTAAAAAAAGTTTTTCACTTAAAAATGCATTATCGTAAGATGCTTTAAGCAATTCACGCGTTCTTTCTTTAGGCACTTTATCAAGATGCTCATATAAATCAGTCAAAGAATTAAATTGTTGTACCAGTTCAGTTGCACCTTTTGGTCCAATACCACGCACACCAGGAATATTATCTGAGCTGTCACCACACAGTGCAAAATAAAAGGGCAATTTTTCTACGGGAAATCCGTACCGTAACTCAACCGCGCGCTTATCAGCAAACTCTAATTTAAACGCATCGTATAAGACAATATCATCATTTACCACTTGACCAAGATCTTTATCAGTAGTAATAATAACAACGCGGCAACCTTGGTTAGAAAAATCACGCGCTAAACTATACAGAAGATCATCAGCCTCGAAACCAACCTTTTCTACTTGGGGTAACTGTATTTGTGTAGCGAAATCCTGAATAATATACTTTTGATCAAATAGATGCATAGGGGCAGCTTCGCGCGTTGCCTTGTATTGAGGGTAAAGAATATGTCGTGGCGTTTTTCCTTTGCTGTCCCAGACAAGAGCTACATATTCAGGCGTGAACGAATCAATAATTTTTTTCATCATTCTGCAAAAACCATAGACAGCGCCTACCTGAACACCGGAAGGGCTGGTCATGGGTTTTAATGCATAAAATGCTCTATATAAAAAAGAAGAGCCATCGAGTAAATAGACTGTTTTTTTCAAAATATTCCTCTTTACAATTATAATTCTGCTATTTACCATATTCAAATATTCAAAAACAATCAATTTTACTATAATCCCTTGAAAAATTAAATCATTTTGTGATTATATTACAATGATATTGTTTTAAAAGAAAACTTTCTTAAAGGGGAATGTCATGAAAAAAATAGTTTATTTACTATGTACAGTCGTATTGTTTCCAGCCACATCGTTTGGTATGGACACAGAAAAGCCGATAAAAAACCCCCGTCAACGCCGCCCCTCTTCGGTAGGAATAAGACCCCATGTTTTCAGTTTATTTAGAGAAGCACCTACGCCTAAATCTAGTCCAGTAAGATCCACGCCGCCACTATTATCACAGCAAGAAAAAAAACAAGAAATAATTGTTCACGATATCGCCTGGGGAGTCGATCATAATAATTTACAACATCCAGTAACTATTATAAGGGATACCAAGGAAATCAAAACATCTCATGAAAAATTATTGAAAGAACTTACCATAGATGATTTTCTCACTCATGATACTACCGATATAGCGATTATTAAAAACCTGCAAGAAGCTTTAAGTGAAGATGCCGAACGCAGAAAGTCCTTCCGAAAAAGTAAGCACAATAAATTATTCCTTCAACTCGATAAGGGTGCTATAGGAGCAGATGATTTAAGCCAAGAACTTTATGAACATTTACTAGCAGAATTAATACAGAATAGTATTCGAGAACTGCCTGAGAGCACAGATGCTTTATCTGAAATTGCATACCATGCGCGAAAGCATGGTAAAAATATTTTAGCAAAGCTATGTGATACTTTACCCTTTAACTACACAAATGCTGATATGCTGGAAGAAATAGAAAAATATATCCGTGTGGTGCATACTCTTGCATTTTTAAGAATAATTAAGGACGCAAGAGAAAATAAATCAGGAAGCTTTTCTAATTTAAGCCTTAATGAAATAGAAGAAGATTCAGAAAGAGAACTTTTTTTAAAGAAAACAAGAAGACACTCAAGAAACCCTTCTGTGATATCTTTGAGCGCCTTTGAGTCTCAAAAGTAATTGGGCCTACCAAGTACCATTTTTAGCTAAAATGTGTTATAATTAATAAAAATAGTTAAAAATAGACTTACCTTAAAGGCAATACTATGAAAAAAACTCTATTATCTCTTTTTATTATATCATCCTCAATGCTTTATTGCGCTGAATCGGCGCATCCTACTTTAAAAATAAAAATACCCCGCTTGGAACAGATTCGGGCAGAAGCAACGCGCAATCCCGAAACTCTTTTCTCTCAGGGTCAAAAGAAAGAGACATCACCAAGAAATTCATCAATTATACAACTTAACGAGCCAGAAACCCCTGAATCCTTTTCATCGGTCGATAGTTCACCGGTTGAAAATAAAAAATCACCACAATATTCACCAGTAAAATTTGTTTCTATGAGAGAACCAGAGACTCCTGGCACTTCCCCGACGATAACGTTATTTGGCATAGAGTTACAATATAGACTGCAAAGAACAGGTGCTCCAAAAATTATATTTAACCCAGGTACCTTTTCATATGCCCTAAATGAGGTTTATATTCATGATCAAGGAAGCAATTCAACATGCAATAAGCAATATGATACCTTTAAAAAAGAGGCGTCAAAAGAATTTCTGCAAGACCCTAATAATCGCATGATTATTTTCGCTGCTGCAATGTTTAAGCAGCTCAATGAAGAAAAAAATAAAAGACCCATTGATAAACAAAAGATAAAAGCTCTTAAAACTGACCTGGAAGTATGTGAACTTAATATCATGGTTGACGATAAAATTAGGCCTAAAGATACTTTGTCTGATCTCTTAACATTTTGCGATGAGATGAGCTCTTCCAAAGTTATCAAACACGAGTGGTTAAAACGGCTCAATGAGGAATACTACAAACCTGCCGAAAGACTTTTTAGAGCTGCAGGGATGCGGTTTAAAGGCGAATAAAGTTCCTACATGTATGTAACGGTGCGCCTACTTAATGGTTTTACCCAGTCTTTAACTTACAAAATACCCACATCTTGGGTACATAAGCCGCAATTGCAAGACATTATAAGTGTACCGTTACAAAAACGAACCGAGCTTGCCTATATAACGGCCATTCTGGAACAGTTTGACCCTTCCCAGCAAACCTTCACCATCAAAGAGGCTCTGGCGGCTCAGCCCCTTCCTGATGACCCAATGTACCCTCAGTTTATCAAACAGCTTGCCCGCTACTATTGCGTCAGCGAGCTGACCTTTTATAAACGCTTTGCGCAATACCTGGATGCGCCACATGAAACACTTCAGGCTATTGCCCCAGAAACGGTATCCCCTGAAGAGAACGTTACGCTAACAACTGCTCAACAGGCAGTTGTTGATGAAATAGCTACCTTATGCGCCAAAAAAGAGGAAAAACAGCTTCAGCCAATAGTGCTTCATGGAGTGACCGGTTCAGGCAAAACTGAAATTTATAAACAGATCGCCCAACAATATATTAAACAGGGGGAAAATGTCCTTTTATTACTCCCAGAAGTCTCCCTGGCGGTGCGATTTACCCATATTTTTAAGCATTATTTCTCTACTACCTCGGTCTTTGGGTTCCATTCGGCAACAAGTAAGTCCGAAAAACGCGCATTATGGCAGCATATGTACACAGAAAAAGCTGCGCTTGTCATTGGGGTCCACCTACCTTTATTGTTGCCTATACCGCGACTTGGCTGCATTATTATAGATGAAGAACATGATGCAGGATATCAAGAGAAAAAGATACCTCGAATACATACTAAAGAAGCGGCCCTTATGCGTGCCCGGCTATTGAATATACCCATCATTTTAGGGTCAGCCACGCCCTCTATACATTCTTTGTATAGCGTTGAGCACAAAGGCTGGAAGTTGCTGCAGCTTACTGAGCGATTTAAGGGTACATTCCCTGAAGTACGCGTGGTTCAACTTGATAAAAAAAATAAGCATGCTTTTTGGATAACCAAGGAACTACAAGCGGCTTTAGAAAAAAAACTTGCTCAAAAAGAACAGGCCATTATCTTTTTAAATAGGAGGGGACACAGTTTTTTTGTGCAATGCTTGAACTGTGATTATATTTTTACCTGCACAAGCTGCTCAGTGAGCCTTACCTATCATGAATCAAACACTCTTCAATGCCATTATTGTGGGGTCAAAAAAAATTTATCGCCCTGCTGCCCCAGTTGCAAGCAGCCAGAAAAGCAGTTTCTTAAAAAAGGGATCGGCACCCAGCAGATTGTGTCACTTCTAAAAAAACTGTATCCCCAAGCGCGCATTGAACGAGCAGATCTTGACAGCACCGTTAATAAAAAAAAATGGCAGAAAATAGTCGATGATATGTATGGTGAAAAGATAGACATTTTAGTAGGCACTCAAACTATTACTAAGGGCTACCATTTTCCAAAAGTTACCTTGGTGGGTATTATATGGGCAGATAGCAATATCCACTTTCCTTTTTATGCAGCAGCAGAAACAACACTTTCTCAATTAATTCAGGTAGCAGGGCGTGCAGGCAGAGAGACAAATACTGGTTTGGTTATTGTGCAAACTATGGCTCCACATCCTATTTTTTCCTTTATTGATGAAAAAAATTATCGCGCGTTTTATGAGTATGAGCGGGCCTACCGTCAGGATCTAGGTTATCCACCGTATGTCAGGTTTGCAGAAATCGAACTGCGGCACGAAAATGAAGAACTCCTTGCGCGCGAAGCGCTTGCGTGTGCTGAATTTCTTGAAAAAATTCATTCTGGAAACCACACGCTTACCATCTTGGGCCCTGCTCAACCGATGGTCCATAAGGTTCAAAATATCTTTATCCAAAAAATATACTTAAAAAGTGAATCGATAAAAGATATTATTCATGCTTACCAACAAATGAGCCGACTATCACTTAAAAGTAAGCACTATTTTACCCCCAGCCCACTTTCATAATAATTATATTTACTAATTGTATTTATACATGAGATACTAGAATCAAAGGGGTAAAAAATTAATGGGGGATAGTATGAAAATCAAGACACTCGTTACAGTGCTAACAATATTTTTCTTGCATGGCTCAGAAAAGTCTTCGCCGGGAGAATCTTCATCAAATCGATTAAAAACAGAGGCGCAAACACCATCAATAGAAGAACAATTAAAGGGTCTCAAGCTTGAAGAGATGCGTTTTTCTTATCCAATAGATATCTATAGATTTTCAATGAATAAAGGTTACAGTCCTATAAAAACAATGCCGCCTGAAGTTGCCGTCAGAATGGCACAATTTCTCCCACCAAAGGATCTAGCTCATTTGGCAAAAACAAGCATCCCAATGCGGGATGTTGCAAAGCTTGCCATGACCAAGCTTGAATTTAACAATAAACCTATAGACCAAATCAATGCTGCATTGGACCGTTATGCCGGGCCACAATTAAAGACCTTAATTATTGAAAATAGTGATGCCCAAAAATTACACTGGGATAAAATAGCACAGTGTATCAACCTTCAGACACTTTTTTTAGTAAATTGTAAGCTTATTTGGTCTGCCTTACCTCAAGAACTTACTGCTTTGACAAAACTGCATTATTTAAGCTTTGCACAAAACAATTTAAGCGCAGTAGACAATTGGGATATTTTACCTAAATCATTAAAAGGTCTTTATGTATGGCGATGTCAACTTACTCTTAATGAATTACCCCTAAGAATTTCACAATTGAGCCAACTGCAAGAATTAGATTTCTCAAACGATGATCTCAGCCATGTTTTAAATTGGGATATTTTACCCATATCGTTAAAAAATATTAATTTAAGTGACTGTGGCCTTACCCTAAACCAATTACCCGAAAAAATTATCGAATTAACTCAACTTCAACAATTAGATCTTTCAATGAATAATCTCAGTCAGGTACAAAATTGGAATGTCTTGCCTGCATTTTTACAAGTACTTTCTTTAGATAATGGTCAGCTTACTCTTAATGAATTACCCGAAAAAATTGCCCAATTGACGCAACTGAAAATATTAACCTTTGCACAGAACAATCTCAGTAACGTACAAAATTGGAATATTTTGCCTCTTTCTTTAGAAGAACTTTATTTACAGCAATGTCAGCTTATCCTGAATGAATTACCTCCAAGAATTTCTCAACTAACTCAATTGAAAACATTAAGCCTTTTTCTAAATAATCTCGAACAAGTTCATAATTGGGCTATTTTAAATAATTTACCTCAATTTCAAGATCTGTACATACAGCAAAGTGGCGTTAACCATCGCCCGAATATTCGACAATCTATTAATGTTCGTCTTCAGTAAAGGAAAAAACATAATGAAAAAAATATTTTTTTTAGCATGTATTGTACCCTACTTGTTAAGAGCAGTTGAAATTGCAAACAAGCCATCAAACCTGATTATTTTAATAGATCATGATGAATTTGAAAATGGCTATGAAGGCGCAGTTACTGATGAATTGGAATGTTCTTTGGTAGACAAAACATACCCAATTCTTGCATCAAAAAAATTATTCCATAATGTACTTAATGTGATCAGAAATGACCCTGCCCTATTTTTAAGCAACCATGAAATACCACACGATCTTCGCCTTCTTAAAACACCTGAAGAGTCGCACCAATTATTTTTAACTGCAATAAGCGCACTTGCATATGATTTCATCATCAAAGAACTTTTTGATTTTTATCTTATACTTCCCAAAAAAGTATTTAATGATAGCGCCATAATTATTAATGCTCAGAATGAAGAAATAACTCCCTTAGAGCAAAAATATGGTCTTAAGATTCAACATCTCAAGACCATTAATCTATTTCAGGAAATAAATATACCTATTGAGAATAAAACAACAAAAGAAGATTCGGATAACTTTACCAAAGAAATACTACCTGCTCTTTTTGTGTCGAAAGACAAAACTCCTATTTCATGGAATATTATTATATCGGGCCACGGGCAGCTCAAATCAGCAGAGAAAGAGCCTGAGGCTTTTGGATTGCCGTTACCTAGAGCGGCATCAGTACTTACTTTTTTTAAAAAAAAGATTAACGTTGAGGTTCTTTTTTTAAGTAGCTGTTTTCTTAAAGCATTTACGCAAGACTTATTTTCTTATGCCCCACTGACAGAAAACATACAAGCGATTTTTTTAGAAGATAAAAAAATTCCAGAAACGTATCCTTTTGACATAATTATACAATCATTGGGTGATACTATTACCTTTTCTAACCTTATATCAAGACATTCCCTTACAAAATCATGCTTTGTAAATATGGGCAAATTTTTCAATAATTTAGAAAAGAGACACTCTAAAGATTATTTTGAAATTTTACGTGTATCAAAGTTTATTCAATCATATTCAATAGCAGATACTATTTACCACTTGCTGCCAAAAAACAGCGAACTCCTGCTTCCTATAACATCATCCAGGGATAAATCAATAATATCATTCACTCATGTTTGCAGTAAAAGTAAAACAGGTCTTTTCACTATACCCAGTGAAACAAAAATGATTCTTTTGTATCCGGAAAAAATAGATTTTTCGCTTATATTCAATGCATCTATTGCACAAAAATATCCCCCAAAAATAGCTTCCATGGCCATTGGTAATGCTCGCCATCAACTTAAAGAAATAGTATTTAAAAGTACTGACTTTCCGCAGGATCAATTTGATTTTATATGTTCATTGTTTGCACCAACGTATCCGCTTTATTCCACTAAAGAATTTTTCATTCCCCGTGTTACCCTTTCTTATCCTTATATTCTTAAATTTACCGCGCCTGATGGAAGCATTCAATCTGCACCACGCACAAAAGTTTTTAAAAATGTAGTTATAAGAATAGGCCCAGCTGCAGATAGATTAAAAAACCATATTGATATCTATCTTACTATTCAGGAGGGAAACGAACCTTACTTCTTGCATGGAAACTTGGAATATACACCCGAAAATGAGATGGGAAAAATTCATGGCCTGCAATTTTCCAGATTTTTTAAGATTATTCGATAAAACTCTTATTCGGATTTAAAAAAATATTTTCTATAGTGAGCCAGTTCCGCCATTGATTCTTGAATGTCTTTAAATGCGCGGTGTTCCTTACTTTTGGTAAAATTCTTTTCAAGGGAATCTGGGTACCAATTTTGAACCAACACTTTTATAGTTGATACATCTATGAGCCGATAATTAAGTAACGCATCAATTTTTGGCATATGTTTTTTTAAAAACATTTTGTCTTGATACACGCTATTACCTGCTAAATAAGTTTTTTCTGGTACACAAAAGGGCTTGATAGCGCTATAAATAGTTTCTTCAACCAACGCTAAATGGGTAGTTGATTCTGCAACTGCGCGCAACAAACCAGATTTAGTATGGTGGTCAAACACCCATTGCCCCATAGAGGGCAACTCGTGCTCTGCATAATGTATCGTTGCCGTTATCCCCGAAAAGAGTATATTATTATCAAAATCAGAAACAAGAACCGCTATCTCTAATATTTTATCAACATCTGCATTTAAACCCGTCATTTCTAAATCGAGCCAGCACAGACGGGATCCTTTTGTTATCATAAAAAAACCTTTTTTTCGCTTTTTTTAAAAGAATAATTATAGTACACTTTTACTAATCCTTCGCTACATTTTGCTACGCAAAATACTCAGGATGAACGGGATGCATATTTTATAAAAATAGTAACATACTTATAACTATGGCAAAAATTTCAGTTGGTGTCTTAATGGGCGGCATGTCGCTTGAAAAAGAAGTCTCATTCAATTCGGGAAGAACGGTTTGCGACCACCTTGATACCACCAAATACACCGTTATTCCTCTTTTTCAGAACAGCCTCGGGCATCTGTATATTATTCCTCAAAAATTTCTTTATCGCGGAAAAATAAGTGATTTTGAACATCGCTTAGAAACAGAAGCTCAACGCATTTATTGGCATGATTTAAAAAATAACGTTGATATCATTTTTATCGCGCAACATGGCCGCTTTGGGGAAGATGGCTGCCTTCAAGGCACGTTAGAACTCCTTAAAGTACCGTATGTCGGGTCAAAAGTTTTTGGCAGCGCGTTAGGAATGGATAAATTTTTACAAAAATATTTCTTAAAGCTGCATGGCATAAAAACACCACATGGCATCTTGGTTCATCCCGAGCATATTTCTAGCCTTTCAGATGCATATCTTGTACAACATGCACTTCACTACCCATTAGTAATAAAGCCGGTACATGAAGGTTCTAGCTTTGGAGTAAAAATTGTACATGATATCGTTGAACTTAAGCAAGCGGCCTTACATGCAGCGCATATCTTTAAGAACAAGCCACAATCGATTATAATCGAAGAAAAAATTGAGGGCATGGAATTTTCAACCATTATTATGCACAATGCAACAACTGGAGAATTCAAAGCCCTTTCAATTACAGAAATAGTGTCTCAACATCCTGATATCATATTTGATTACGAACAAAAATATATGCCTGGACGGGCCATTAAATGGACACCTGCGCGTTGCTCTACAGAACAATTGGCAACTATTGAACACGTTGCGTGCCAAACAATGCGCGCGCTTGATTTTTGTACGCTTGGAAGAATAGATGGCTTTTTGACCAAAGACAATGAAGTTATTATTATTGACCCAAACTCACTTTCTGGCCTTGCTCCTTCCAGCTTTGTATTTGTACAGGCCGCGCAAAAGAAGTTGAATCATACTGAATTTATTCATCAATTACTTGAAACTGAAATGAAAAAAACTAAATCCACTACGCATACTCAAAAATTATTTGAGCATACTCATCAAAAGTTAGTGCGTGAGCCTGATAAAACCGTTATCGCAGTTATTCTTGGAGGGGCTTCGCACGAGCGCGAAATATCGTTAGAATCAGGAAGAAACGTTATTTATAAGTTGCCTTCTGATAAATATCAAGCGATTCCTATTTTTCTTTCTGAGGACCTTACCTTTCATGCAATTACTCACGAGCAATTAGTGCTCAATTCAACGCATGAAATTCAAGCGTGTCTTGAAAAGAACCAACTTTGGACATTGGAGGATCTGCAACGCAATGTCGACTTTGTCTTTATTGCGTTACATGGCGGCCACGGAGAAAATGGATCACTACAAGGTGCTCTGGAAATGCTTCAGATACCCTATAATGGATCAGGCGTTCTTGCCAGCGCATTATGTATGGATAAATATAAAACAACGCAATTTTTAAAAGCCTGTGGATTTGCCACACCAAAAAACAGTTTGGTCCAGTTGCATGAATCTCTTGAACAACAAGATTTTTCAGCATTACATTATCCGCTTATTATTAAGCCCCATAATGATGGTTGCAGTACTGGGGTGCATAAGGTTGAAAATAGCCAACAATTGCAAGAAAAGCTCAAAATGTTGCACAGTAACGGTTATGAATATGCGCTTGTTGAAGAATACATTCAAGGCATGGAATTAACCGTTGGCGTCATGGGTAATACTCAGGTTACTGCATTGCCACCAAGTGCAACCATCGCCTGTCATGGTATTTTATCAATTGAAGAAAAATTCTTACCAGGGGCCGGTGAAAATCAAACGCCTGCGCCATTACAGCCAAGCTGTTTAGAATTCATACAGCGGGAAATAGAGAGTGTATATAAAGCAATTGAATGTTCTGGTTATGCCCGCATAGATTGCTTTTATCAGTCAGCAGATATGAGCCCAACAGAAAAAGAGCGGCTCGTAATTTTAGAAATTAATTCATTACCTGGATTGACCCCTGCAACAGTTATCTTTCATCAAGCTGCTGAAGTTGGTATGACGCCGAGTGATTTTTTACATAAAATTATTGAATTAGGCTTTGAAAAGCATGGTAAACAGAAATTTCCTGAACCTACAGATAAGGCTCCTGAAAAAGAAATCGCTCTTGCGTAATAATCAATTAAGCTTTTTGGATATTCAATGCACCTGAAGGATTTATAGTAACTAAGCAGCCAATCAGAACAAAGTCAGATTGAGAAAGAGCAAGCACAGGCTTTGGAAATGCCTCTAATCTGCTCATGCCCGCTTCAAAAGCCTTAGCCATAATAACACCACGATGATCGCACCATATATAAAACGTGCCTTCGCAAGTTTCTAATTTAATCGCATTTTCTGGTATATAGGGTTCGTCTTGAATAAAATTAAGAAGGTTCTTTTTAAGTTCGTTATAAGGAATATTACTCAGCATCTTTTTGCTACTGTGCGGCTTAATTGCCATTTCTTGAGTATTTACCGTAAAAAGTGCTTTAGCAGGCGAATTGTTGATAATGTTAACAATTTTAACGGTTTGCGCTTTAACTGCCTGCGTCCCTAGAAAAATTATCAAAAAAACGAGTAAAAATATTTTTTTGAAATTCATATTTCCTCCAAATAGCTATTTAAATTACTATTTAGTATAACAATTCTGCTTATTTTAGCAATTACCTTTCTGATAGCCCCCTACAATCGACTTTTAGAAAGGAATTGAAGTGATTTACGTAAAAGCTGGTCAAATGCATAAGCTGATGCTCCTTCAACATTTCTTAATTGATCAACTGCTTGAATAATTTCCTGGCGCGAATACCCTAATGCCGTAAGTGCATCAGAAAGGTCTTTTATATGCACGGCAAATCCGGTAGTACCCTGGCTGACGGGAATAGTGAATTTTTCAGCTTTTTCTTTTAAATGCAGGACCAACGTCTCTGCTTTTTTGCGCCCGATACCGCTTACCGAACTGAGCATTGCGATATTGCCAGAAATTAAAGCATCAATAAGCTGAGAAACAGAGAATGCTGAAATCAATGCAAGTGCCATACGGGGCCCAATTCCCGAAACGCTGATTAACAGGCAGAAAAGCTCACGCTGAGCACTTTCAATAAAACCATAGAGCGTAGGACCATTTTCCTGGCTCCAGTTCATATACGTATATAATTGAAATTCTGAGCCCAGGGGAGCTATAACATTTTCTGGAACGTATACTTGCAGGCCAAATCCGCCCATCTGTAAAACTAAGGTATCTTTCTGTTGACTGAGTGCAACACCCTTAAGAAAACTTATCATATTAAAAATCCTACCTACAAGTGTCATGCTGAACTCGTTTCAGCATCTCACCTTAAAAACCATATAACATATTATTATAAGCTGTTTATTGACAAAAACAGAACATATGATACTTTCTTATCTATGCAAGTAACTGCAAAAAGCATTAAGATGCGGGAATAGCTCAGTTGGTAGAGCGTTGCCTTGCCAAGGCAAAGGTCGCGGGTTCGAATCCCGTTTCCCGCTCCATCCTACGCTACTTTGTAGCTTCGGGATGGCAGGCCCTTGTGTCGCCGAAGTTTGGCACTCAATGCGCAGTATTAACGAAGGCGCAAGCATTAAGAAAGAGGCGCAAATATTCGCCATATCTTTTAGTTTTGTATACACTCGTGTTATTATTCTACCTATCTTTATTATTTAATAAGTAGATTTTTTAAAAAGGCATATACATGAAATCCATTATTCAAGAAGCATCTTCTATTGCAAAAGCGATTGAAGAAGGCTGGATCAAAGCACAAAAACCTCAACAATTTTCTGTTAAGATATTAGAAGAGGCTGAAAAAAATTTTCTTGGCATGACAAAGAAATCTGCTAAAGTAGCACTATTTTTTGATGAGCCACAGCTTAACAAGCCCTCCACGCAAACAAGTGGGGCTTATGAACAAAATCGCAGACACGTAACAGATCGAAATGCTGGGCACAACCAAGCTTCTGTACGCCAATCTAACTATGGAAAACCAGTTCAGGTTTCCCAATCTGAAAGACCTTCAGGACAACAGCAACAACAATCTCGTCAGCAGGCTCCTCAACCAGCGCAACGCACAAGCAAATTGCCTGGTAGCGAGACAGGCTCAGTAAAAAAACAATTTGAGCCATTATGGAACCAGGCTATGGTTGACTGCAGCCGTGAATGGATGGATGAAGCGCTTAAAAATTCCAATAATAACCAAGTGACTTTTACTATTGAACCCCAAAAGTTCCATCTGAGAATCACCCTTTCCCAAGCAATTTTGAATGATCCAGATAAGGAAAAACAACTTCTTGCAAGCTTTTCAGCACTTATTTTAGAGACCCTTAAACGTACTTTTAAAATGTCACTCAGAGGACATAAAATTGTACTTACCCATCAACCTAAATAGATGCCCATTACACGACTTGGATTCTCTGATACTATTGTTGCCCTGTGCACCGCACAAGGTAATGGTGCATTAGCGCTTATTCGAGTAAGTGGACCTCAAGCGTGGGATATCTGTAGCTCTTTGCTGCGACTTAAATCAGGCAAGAATCTTGCAGAGATATCTTCCCATTCGGTGCATGCAGCAGATATTTATGCTCATTCACAGATAATCGATTCGGTCATGATTATAGCATTGCGTGGCCCTAAAACATTTACCGGCTATGATACCATTGAAATCACCTGCCATAATAACCCCATAATTATTCAAACCATTATCGAACTTATTATTCAGGCGGGTGGACGCCCCGCGCAACAGGGGGAATTTACACGACAGGCGTATGAAAATAAGAAAATAGATTTAGTACAAGCAGAAGCCATTAACGAACTTATTAGTGCACAAACACAGCAGGCTTTAAAAAAATCACTTTCTCAGCTACAAGGTAGCTTAAGTATCTTTATTCAAGAAATTGAAGACATTTTATGCAAAAGTGTCGCTTGGTGCGAAAGCAGCTTTGAGTTCCTGGATGACGAAGGTGATTTCCACCAGGAAATATACCATTTTCTTCTTGAAATAACCCAAAAAATAGAGCCTCTTTTACACGGTTATGCTGCACAGCGCCATATCAGGCAAGGGTATAGAGTTGCCCTTATTGGTGGCGTTAACGCAGGTAAATCTTCCCTATTTAACCTTATGGTGGGCCAGAAAAGAGCTATTATTTCCCCTTTAGCTGGCACAACTAGAGACAGTATAGAAAGCACGCTTATTATGGGCGGAATAACGACGACGTTCATCGATACGGCGGGTTTACGGATAATTTCGGATGTTATTGAGCAAGAAGGTATTGAACGCTCTTATGGCGAAGCTCATGCCAGTGATATTATCTTACTGGTTATTGACGGTAGTCAACCCTTAAGCACTCAAGAAGAAATGATATATAACGATCTTATAGCCAAATATCCCCAAAAAATCATATATATTCAGAATAAATCAGATTTGCCAGCCGTAACTCATTTAATTGTGCCGAGCTCAGCTTTGATTGTTTCTAGTCAGAATCTTGCTCATAAGCTTCTTTTAGAGACAAAAATTCTTGAAAAAATAGCACAATTATCACAGAGCCAAGAATTACCCTTTCTGGTTAATAAGCGCCATTATGAACTGTTACAAACATTATTACATGATATTAATAACATTAAGAATATGCTGGAAGCGGCATCAGGGGCACCACATTACGAACTTATCTCCTATCACTTGAAGCAGGCGCTTGAAACGGTCAGCCAAGTCACCGGCAAATCTGTCAGCGAAAACGCCTTGGATCGCGTATTTAAAGAATTCTGCGTAGGTAAATAAGTTACTTTCCCCCCTCTATATTTTTCCAAAATTGACAAATAATCAATAATTGATATGCTAAACAATGAGCTTATCCGAAAAATTATAGCTAATCTCGAATAGATCAAAACAAAAAAATAATCTATGCTATTGCAAAATCTAAAAAGGGAAAAAGCAATGGCAAAACCATACAGTTACGATTTGCGAATAAAAGCATTGGATCTAATTAATTCTGGAAAGACAGTCACTTTTGTTTCTAATCTTTTCAAAATAGCAAGATCAACTTTACATGCCTGGATCAATCTTAAAAAAACAAAAAACGATATCCACCCACAAGAAAATTATCAAAAAGGATATGATCATAAAATCACAAATTTATTTGAATTTAAAAAATTTGTTGATGAAAATAATGTTTTAACCCTAAAACAAATGGGTAAAATACTAGGCGTTGATAAAATGACAGTCTCGAGGGCAATGGAAAAAATAGGTTACGTTAAAAAAAAAGACCTATGGTTATATAGAACGCGATGAAAAAGCTCGCCAAGAATTTCAAGAAATAATAGCAAAAATAGATCCTAAAGATTTAATTTATATGGATGAAGCGGGTATCGATGATACGGATACAGAAATTGACGCCTGGGGACTTAAGGGCCAGCGAATTTATGGTATGAAAAAAGGTGCAAAAAAACAACGCGTGAGTATTGCTAGCGCATTATCTCAAGGAAAGTTAATCGCACCGTTTATGTTTGAAGGAT
>JAKAUO010000017.1 GCA_021827715.1 bacterium
TTATATCACAACTTTTTTAGGCCTCGCGTCTCAAAAACGATACATTTTTTCGCTTGCTCGGCCAATCGGTCGCCCATTCATCCCCGGCCTTAAAAGGCGCGCGGTTTTCTGGGGCGTTTTGAATAAAAAATGAAATGCTTAAAACACATTCTGTTAATACTTATTGGTATCGGTATAAATACTTGCCTGAAAGCGGCTGAACTTTCAAGCGTAATGCGTAGAATCGAACATACTCTTGTAAAATCGATTAATCAAAATATTAGCCAACTGGTTACGACAATCAATGATATAATTCCAGGAGAAAAAGAAATTTCTGTGCATGAATCAACAAAACTTACCGATCTTATAAAACAACGCGGCCAGCTGAATGATGCATCAACTATATTTTTATCTATAAGAATTAAAAATGATCACTTTAAAGACGGTAAAACCATTGCAGTGTTGCCCTATGGACCGAAATCTTCCTTTTTAGATGCTACTACAGGAAAAATACATATATCACCTTATATGCAAATAAAGGGTGACGTAGAAATCCTCAATACGCCCATATCACCTCTTAAAGGTGTCCCGCTTAATAATAATATCTATATCAAATTTGCCTTAGAAGATTTTTTTAAAAATTGTATAAAAAGATTATTTCGTAGCATTACCATTGAACAGGAAGTCCTTAAAATTAAACGCCGCTCTGAAAAAAAAACAAAATAGAAACCTTACTTATCCAATAAACTTAATAAAGCATTTTTTAATTCATCATGCGTATCTAGAAGTGGCCGCACGGCCGCATACAGTGGATAGGTATAGATGCTTTCTTCACGCACACCTTGGCCAGCCCATAAGCGTATGCCATATTTTGAGTTTGGGTGAGAATCTAAAAATATATGCATACTTAAAATGCGCTTATTAACACCAGCCTTAACTTCTATGGGCACAACCTGCGCATGTTGCTGAATAAGATAATCAACTTCCGCACTACTGCCTCTTGACTCTTTGTGCCAATAAAAAAGCGATTCTTTCATAATAGGGTCTGAATAAGCCAATAATTCTTGACCTATAAATGCCTCAACCAATTCACCCTTATTAATGAATGTTGCCAATGGATCGATAAGCCAGGGCGCAATATCAAATTTTAACAAAGCTTGGCTTAAGCCTACATCAAGAAAAATAATCTTAAAATCATCAATATCTGCTTGAGCACCCATCGGAATCCCTTGCCCTGCACTGCGTGTTACCTTATATATAAGGCCCGCCATTTCAAGTAATTCTAATGCAGGCGCTAATTCACGTTTTTGATATCCTCCGACACGAGAGAACATAAATTTACGTGCAAGCTGATCAATTGCTTTAGAAAAAAGAAGATGTAAATATTTTATTTGGTGTTTTTTTGAATACTTACCAAAATCCTGTTCATACGCATACACCAAGTCTGCATGTACACGCTTGGCATCACGCGAGCTTTGCGTAATTACCCATTGATTGACAGCCTCTGGCATGCCGCCAATAGCAAGATACATGCCTAAACAATGCATAAGTTTTTCATGAAGCGCATCACTAAATGGCGCAGTAAGGTCATAGTGTAGAATGGCATTCGCCCACTGCCTGTGTCCCAATGCAACTAAAAATTCCATAAATGAAAGTGGGTACATATAAAGAGTGGTAACTCGGCCCACGGGCACACCTACAGACTCAATAGCGAAATCTAATAATGACCCTGCTGCAATCACATGCAACAGAGGAAATTTTTCATAGAGATATCGTAATAATGTGATCACCTGAGGAACGCTTTGAACCTCGTCAAAAAAAAGGAGTGTCGAGCCGGGATATATTTTCTCTTGTAAAAGTTCAGAAAGTTGCAAAAGAATACGGTCAACGTTCAAATCTTTTTCTAAAATAGTGCGCGCCGCCTGATTGGACTCTACATTTATTTCGACAAAATGTTCAAAGGACTTGCTCAATTGCCTAACCGCATGCGTTTTACCCACTTGACGAGCCCCACGCACCAATAAAGGTTTCCTATTTCTGCCATTTTTCCACTGCTGCAAGAAATAATCAATCGTTCTTTTCATAGACCTCTTTCACTGCGTTGCATATAAATCATACATAGAATAATCAACTCATGCATATAATTCAAGGGTTAAAATCTAATCTCTTGCAGAAAAATCAGATTAATATTTTTCTTTATTTTTTTCAGTCAGGGGCATTAAACTACTTATAAGAAGGAGATTTCTTATGCCTGAATTACCAGAACTTGCGGCATTTAGTGCCTACGTAAAAACACACTGCTTACATAAAACTATCACTGATGTAACAACGTCAGATAGTAAGGTTATTCATGGGGCCCTTTCTGCATTTAAAAAAGGGTTAATTGGTAAACAATTTAGCCATACCGAGCGCATGGGAAAATATCTCGTTATTGATCTGCCTGATGATAAAAAATTGGCCATGCATTTTGGATTGACCGGGTCGCTGGTTTATACAAAAAATGATGCTGAATCCGTGCGTTTTTCCGTGGTGCAATTTATCTTTAAGGACGGGTCGGTACTCCATTGGACGAGTATCAGGAAGTTTGGGAAATTGTGGTTGCTCGGTAGCTTACAAGAAGATAAATTTCTTAAAAAGCTCGGTCCGGATGCTTTAAAAATTTCATTAGCTGAATTTCTTTCAGCTGCAGAAAAAAATAAATCAAAAAATTGCAAAGCTTTTCTGATGGATCAAGCAATTATTGCCGGCATCGGCAATGAATATTCAGATGAAATTCTTTTTCAAGCGGGCATAGATCCACACCATGCAATGAAAGATCTTTCAAAAAACACACTCACCATACTATACAAAGAAATGCATACTGTTCTAACCTACGCCTGCACGGTAAGAATAAAAAGTATTAAAAAAAATAAAGAGAATTTTTCTATGGAAAAAGATCGGGACGCCTTTAAAGCATCGTATTTGCAGGCACATCGCCATGTAGACATGGTATGTCCAAAAAATAAAAACCATAAACTTAAAAAAAGTACCATTGCAGGAAGAACCTCTTATTATTGCCCGGAGGATCAGATATGAACAATCGCGGCTTACATCCAGACCCCTACTTCTTACTTATAATCACTTGGGAAACGCTTAATATCAAACTATTAGGGCTCATTAACCCATTATGGAGCATATGAATGGTTAAAAATATCTTTTCCGATCTGAATGCTGAAAATTTAAAAAAACGTAAAAAAATTCCGCAGCCACCATTTGTACCACCCATGCTTGCAACCCTGACTAAAGATTATTTTTCAAGCAGTGATTGGATATACGAACATAAATTTGATGGGGTACGCTGCCTTGCCTTTAAAAAAAATGGTAAAGTAAGACTTATGTCCCGCAATGCCCATACAATGAATCAAGAGTATCCAGAATTAGTTAAAGCACTTGAAGCTCAAAAGGCAGACGATTTTATTATAGATGGTGAAATTGTAGCACTTGATAAGCAAGGGGTTTCAGATTTTCAAATGCTACAATCACGCATGAACCTTAAAAATCAAGAAGGCATTAAACTGCACGAAAAAGAAACACCTATTTATTATCGAATTTTTGATATCATCTATGCAAGCGGTTATGACGTGCGCGAACTTCCCCTGCTTGCAAGAAAATCTATTCTTAAAAAGTTGCTCAACTACACAAAAATGCTTACTTATTCAGAGCACCGTTCACCCGATGGGGTAACCTATTTCAAGCAAGCATGCAAAAAGCATTGGGAAGGCTTAATCGCAAAACGAATTAACAGTATCTACACAGGAACACGGTCACCGACATGGTTAAAATTTAAATGCACGGTCGGTCAAGAATTAGTAATAGCCGGATACACCGATCCAAAAGGGTCACGTACCGATTTCGGCGCATTATTAGTAGGCTATTACCAAAAGGATAAACTTATGTATGCTGGTAAAGTCGGTACAGGATTTAGCCAAGATACTCTTACGCTGCTGGGTAAAAAGTTACGTTCACTTGCAATAAAAAAATGTCCTTTTAATAATTATACTGAAACGGCAAAGGGCATGAATTGGGTAAAACCAAAACTTGTCGGTGAATTTAAATTCGCGCAATGGACAAAGGCCGATAAACTCCGCGTGGGCAGATATCAAGGATTGCGAGAAGATAAAAATGCAAAAGATGTGGTAAAAGAGATAGCCTCACCCAGGATATAGTGCTCATCCCGAGTGGACCCCAAAGCATGGCATACTAGAATAATAAAATTGTTGCTTTTTTAATATATTTTAAGATAAACTAAAAGTAATAATAAACATTAAAAGGTTATCCTCTATGAATTATTTTAATCTTTTGCTGCTCATTTTTTTCATTCTTCCCTTAGTAGGTCTTCAACATTCTTTAGCAGAACCATATTGGCTCAAAGACAGCTTACGCTATGCTCATCAAACCTGTGAGCAAGCGCGCAATAATCCTAAAGCTCAACGCGATGGGCATTTTGAAACGCGTAGTCCAGAAGAATGTCAAGCCGATATTGCTGCCTTTATGAGCTATCTACCAGCGCATCCTCTTAATGTACTCTATAGCATTGAACCTTACCGTGATGATGTAGCGGCAGAACGTATTAAAATAGCCTGGGGTCCTGCTGCAAATCTTCCGGAAAAAAAATGGCTCGGTGAAAAATTAAACTTTAGCGTACATTTGTATACTCCTGAACATCTTGAAATATACTCACCCATGCTTATAGATATTTTGATAAGTAATCATAAAAGCAAAGAGCCGTGGGCATTTATAGAGGGGGTTTTTGTTCCTCAGGAAATGCGTGGAAGCGGCTATGGCACAGCACTAGTAAACTGGGCATGTTATAAAATAAAACAGCTAAAACCAGATACAAAATTTATTTTTCTTTATAGCTCTCTTGATGCTCCTCAAAATGTTTCTGTTCAGGCGCAAGATGCTGTCCTTGCAAGCCGTATAGCACCCTATATCCGAGCAGGATTCAGACCTTGGCGGCAGCCTTTTCTGACTAATGTTGCAACTATTATACAGAAAATTAGAGCTGATCAGGAATCAGTTGCGACCAGCCGTTTTCTGTTACATGAGAACGATCCGGGACTTATTATGGTAAAACATGACTGATTTTATTTTTCAAAATCCTCTTTGTCTTTACGCACTGGATTTTTATTTTCATCAGGGCGATCACGCTTACTGATACTGCGGCCCTTAAGTGTAGAAAGCTCATGGAGCATTTTATCAACCGCATGCGCAATCACCAGATCAATATCATAATTTTCAACATGCACAACTGCTTTGCCTTCAGGCTCTTTGACCAGTAATTCGACATTATAAATAGTATGATCAACACCTTCTGTGGTTATGACAAAATCAAGCGAGAGAAGCGGATCATCAAGATTAAGAAATTTGTTTAATTTTTTTAATTCTCGAAGCACCTGTTCTTCACGTTGCGGTGTTCTTTCCATATTGCGAAATGTTATATGAATATTTTTCATGATTTACCCTTTACTCTTCGTTGATTTTTTCACTACGTAATTTTTTTATCTGCCCCCTGATCTTTTTACTCTGCACTCGCGCAGCCTTTACTGCAGCCGGAACACGCGTTACCATCCGCCTTTTGGGGATAATAAGCGCTTTGCGTACTTTTTCTGCCAAGGTCTTTAATGCCATTTTCCTGTTATGCTCCTGGCTACGAGATACACTGTTATGAATAATTAAATCACCGTCCTGCGTGATCTGATTATGCAATTTTTCTACGACACGCACCTTTTCCTGTTCGTTCAAAACGGTGCTATTTTTTACATTCCAGCGCACGGTAATTCGTGTATCGGTTTTATTGACATGCTGCCCACCAGCACCGCCTGATCTACTTGAAGTAATTTCAAGCTCACTGGTGGGAATTACTAACGTGTCATTAATAATTACATCATTATTCATGGTGCCACTGCACACTAAAAGCTTCACCACGATTACCCAGCGGTGTTGCCGTTGCTTTAGGAGCCATTGCTGAATTTTGCATGGTCAGGATATCATGCGCCCATGAGCTCTGGTTAATGGGCCCATGAATACCATTAATAGTTGCCTTGCATTGAGAAAATATAACTTTGTTAAAATTGGCAAGAGGCAATGTACCATTTAAATAGGGCGCTTCCACTATCCATTCTGCACATAACCGTTCTGCAGTGTTACTAGTTGTATACAAGGTGGGAACGGTGGTAGTAACTTTTTTAGTCTCATTCGTAATGGTCATGCTAAATATGCCGTTACCCTGATACACTACAGACGTTAAAATAGTATCACCTGGCGCAACCGGGAAACCTACAATTTCACACGATGCAAGCGGATACATTTCAAACCACGCATAATGGTACGGCTTGCCATTGCGCCATTCATGGGCCGTTCCAATTTGTTCTACCGACGGACTTCCGTAACCATCAATACCTACCCATATCGAACAATAAGTTTTTGCTGATGCAGATGGCGAAAGCGATGGCGCTATCCACGAACCATATACTCCTGTAACAACATTACGTAACGGTCTAACCATACTGCTTAACGCGACATAGCCGCACCAGTTAGTACTCACTCCCTTTTTAAGAGGAATATAAGGATGACTATACTCTACTAAGTGGTCAAATTTTGTAGGCTCTTCCTCTTGTTTTAAGGGGATAACCCGTAATTTAATTTCACAATCTAAGTATGTATATTCTTCATTCTGTACCGCATAGACATTAAAAACTATCAATACTAAAGTTATGATACGTTTCATTCAATCTCTCCAGCTTGATTTGCACGATGCTTATCTATATCACGTTGCTTACAATAACAGTAAATTTCGTCAGGATCATTTTCTATAAAGATAGGGTTATCGTCAGGTGCCTTATCACGTGGTCCCGGTTTATACGCGCAATAACATTGGCAAGAATCATTCAAATCTTTACACCGCGCTTCATTATTTCCGCAAACTTCAACATGCTTATGACGTTTTTTATACCCTGCTTGCAAAGGTGCCATGCACAGTAAACTAAGAAATAAAAGAGCCTTCGCTCGTAAATAAATTTTATTATTCATAAGTAGTATCCCCTTATACAATAAAGATTAAACTCATGAGTATGGTATAATAAAGTACATTGTTTAATCAACCATTAACTACTTTGCTAGTCGAAAACAGTGTATCTATGAAAAAATTTATCTTTATTACCGGTGGCGTTCTTTCATCATTAGGTAAAGGCCTTACTGCGGCATCTATCGGTGCACTATTAGAAGCCATGGGCTATACTGTTTCATTTTTGAAATTGGACCCCTATTTAAATGTTGACCCAGGAACCATGAGTCCCTTTCAACATGGAGAAGTTTTTGTAACCTATGATGGCGCAGAGACAGATCTTGATCTTGGCCACTATGAAGTGATATCACCCTTGTAGAAATTTGGTGGAACTGTAGGTGACATCGAAGGATTACCTTTTATAGAAGCTATTAGACAAATGGGCTTATATGAAGGGCGCAAAGATTGTCTTTATATTCATTTAACCTATATACCCTATTTGGCAATGGCTCAGGAACTTAAAACAAAACCAACACAACATGCCATTAAAGAACTCAGGTCGCTTGGTATTCAACCAGATATTCTTATAGGTCGTTCTGAAAAACCATTAAGCGATGAGATTAAAAAGAAAATAGCGCTTTTTACCCAAGTACAGGAACACGCTATTATCTCAGCTTGCGATCTTGCAACCATTTATGAACTTCCCTTACATTTAGCAGAACAACAGGTGGCTGAAACCATTGCCCAGATCGGAACCTTAGAATATCGCACGCCTGATCTACAAAAATGGTCCATACTCGTTAACAGTATAAAAACAGCACAGAGAAAAATAAACATTGCCATTGTAGGTAAATACACCAGCTCAACTGATACCTATAAAAGTTTACATGAAGCACTTATTCATGCACAAAGTGCAACAAATACTAAAGCGATAATACGCTCTATAGATTCACAGCAGCTCACGCAAGAAAATATTGCAGAACACCTGCAGGGAATCGATGCTCTTATTATTCCAGGTGGTTTTGGCAACAGAGGTATTGAGGGTAAAATTATCGCTGTACGGTATGCCCGTGAACAGAATATCCCCTTCTTGGGGATATGCTTAGGGATGCAAGTTGCCATTATTGAATTTGCACGCACTGTCTTACAATTGGCTGACGCAGATTCAACTGAATTCAGTCAAACAAACCACCCAGTGGTTGATGTTATGGCAGAACAAAAAGAGGTTACCCATAAGGGTGCCACCATGCGCTTAGGGTCCCAAGAATGCGTCATAAAGCCCGCTACCTTAGCTCATGCTATTTATCAACAGGAACATATTTCTGAGCGGCATCGCCACCGCTATGAATTTAATAGCACTTATGCAGAACGTTTTCAGAAAGCTGGGCTTATTATTTCCGGCAAACATGCCTCTGGTAATCTAACGGAAATAATAGAAATACCAGGGCATAAACATTTTATTGCTTGCCAGTTTCATCCTGAATTACAAAGTAAACCCTTTGCGCCCCACCCATTGTTTGTATCATTGCTTAAAGCGTGCCTGCAAAAACATCAAGACCACATGCGGTAATATGTTCACTTAAAGGAAAGCGAAATGCGCCGGGGAAAATAATGTAAAGATGATCAAGCTTTAGATCTTCCCAAGCTATCAACATAGATTTTGTTATTTTAGGGCTATCACTATATTTAAATTCAAAGCCCAATCGCTTGCCCTCTTTAAAAATCAATAGATCGAGCTCTGCTTCGTTAGACGTCGACCAAAAATAACAATCGCCTGAGCGTATCTGGAGCATATTAATGATTTGCTCTAAGGCAAAGCCTTCCCAAAGTGGCCCTATTTTGGGTGTTTTTGCCAAGTGCGTAATGGAGCGGATAGAAGAGAGGGTATTAAAAATACCACTGTCTCTGAAATAAATCTTGGGAGTTTTGACTTGCCGCTTTTTTATATTTTCAAACCAAGGCTGCAAAATACGAATCATAAAAGTGCCTGCAAGTATCTCCAAATATTTAGTGACTGTTTTGTCTGATGTCATAAGCGATTGTGCTATTTCCTGAGCATTAAAGTTTTGGCCATGATAAAAACAGAGCATCATCCAAAACCTATGCATTCTTGCAGTTGGCACATCAAACCCAAAACTGGGCAAATCTCTCTCTAAAAAAGTAGTAATATAATTTTCACGCCATAAAAAACTATCATCTTCTGATTCAGCCAAATATGATCGGGGAAACCCTCCCCGGATAAGCAACTTTGATGAGTCATTCACATCAATCAAAGTAAATGGTGGCAATTCTATATAACCAATTCTTCCTGCTAAAGTTTCTGATGATTGTTGAATTAATTCACGCGATGCGCTCCCTAAAATCAAAAAAGTATATTTTTTTACTGGATCATCAACCAATACCCGTAAAATAGGGAAAAGTTCAGGCTTACGTTGAATTTCATCAATGACAACCAGGCGATCATTATAATTGCTCAAGGTCAATAAAGGAGTTTCTAAACTTGCCAAATGAATCGGGTTCTCTAAATCAAAAAATTCCGCAGGTTTTGAATATTCCGCAGCAAATTGACGCGCTAAGGTGGTCTTTCCCACCTGGCGAGCCCCAAGTATGGCACAAATAGGATGAACTTTTAAATAATGGTGAATTTTTTCTAAATAGAGGGTTCTTTTCATTTTCTTCCATGCAAATTCGGATTCATATTCCGATATTACATGGAGGACTTAGCCATTGTCAACAAAAAGCCAGGTTTTTCCCTGGCCTTTTTATTGATAGTATTTAAATTTAGATCCCGGGTCCCCTCTTCGCCAAGGCACGCGCGTCCGAGATGACACTCAGAAGTGTCATTTTTTCTTACGCAACATCGGCAACCCGGTACGTTCGTTTTCCATCACTTCATATCCTAGAGGCAATGCATCCAAAGCATTTTTTGCTTCTTCCCCTGCAAAATAAAAGATGTTCTGCTTGCGTCCGCCTGCAAGTTTTACCTCTTTTGAATGAAGGAAATATGTTTTTCCACTTTTTTTAGACTTAACGCTAAATGCCATAAATAATAACTCCGGTTTTAATGTATAAAATAACATTAATAAAAAAATATTTAAAAAATCTAGAAATACTTATTAACTATTTGAAGGGTTGATTAAATACCCAATACTCATACGGATATCCCTCGTGCGCTGAGTCTGTAATGAAACTTGTTTTTTCGGAGCCTCCATCTCCCATTTTTCCCTGAGCATTTCTGCGGTAACCGTTGGTTCAATTTCTGTCAAAAGAGTAACCATATGCTCCGCTGCCAATACCGTCGCAAGTAATATAAATAATGCATGTAATCTTTCTGGACAATTATTTTCCAACTGGTCAATAGCGCGCAAGCAGAATAACGTATTAGTACAATAGGTAAGTAAATCTTTATCATTAAATGATAAAGGACTGAGCGTTGACTGATCCTTAAAAAATTTTTTTATTTTTTCTTCATAGGTTGTAGCAAGACCATCCTTTTTAAAAAGAGCCAAAATTTCTTGACGGGCTTGCGGGGTTACGTAAGTCTCTTTAAAAAGAGAAAAGACTTTTTCTCCCGCCGCATAATGCTGATGCTGGCTTATCGAACAACGAGGCTCCCATTTATTGTCTTGCACATTATACTGAGACATCAAAGGAATATTGGGTTTGGTGGGTCTTCCTAAAAAATAAAATAATTTTTTTAATTCTTCTTGCCTTTTAATATACGCTTCAGGGTTATTATTTTTTCTTAAAGCGCTGTCCACCAAAGGTTTAAGAATTACCCCTATTTCCCTACCAAGGGTTTGATAGTTCTCATACGGAATAACCAAACCCGGAAACAAGGCCGGTTGACTAGCTGCCAGTGAACTTATCAAACAGATAGTTATTAAAAAAATTAAGGGTTTCATCGTTTTCCTTTCATAATTTTATTAGTGCACGACAAAGCTTACTGTTTTACCCGGCACATAAATGGTTTTTACTATTTTTTTATCAACGAGCCATTTTGCTACAACCGTGTGTGCTTGTGCAACAAGAGCTTCCTGCGTATCAGAAGGTTTTGCTATAAATGTTCCCCGCAATTTACCATTTACCTGCACTGCAATGGTGATAGTTGAAGCAACAATATAGGCAGGGTCATAGCTTGGCCATGAACAATCTTGTAAGCGCCTGCCAACTAATACCTCTAACAATTCACTTGCCATATGGGGCGCCATGCAAGAATAGACAACCAAAAGTTTCTCTGCTGTGGCTCTATTTAAAAGCATTTTTTGCTCGGTCATATCATTTAATAACTCCATAAATGCCGCAAGAGCAGTATTTGGTTTATAAATATCAATACGTTCCTGAAAATCTTTTAAGAATTTATTAACACGCTCAAGCACCGCAATAGTATCATTATTTTCTGTCGATACAACGCCCGGCATGGTCATATAACTCCACAACCTATGAGCAAAGCGCTTAATGCCCAAAAGACCATTATCTTGCCACTCACAATCAAGTTCCGGCGGCCCCATAAAAAGAATATACATACGCAATACATCAGAGCCATATTCCTGCACAATATCATCTGGGTTAACCACATTCCCCTTCGATTTAGACATCTTTTCAACAGCACCAGATTTTTCCGAATATTTATTTACCATTCCTTGATTAAAAAGATGCGTAAAAGGTTCATCAAACGGCAAATAGCCAAGATCATGAAGCACTTTTACATAAAAACGCGCATACAGCAAGTGCAAGATGGCATGTTCAATACCGCCGACATATAAATCTACCGGCAACCAATACTGCATATCTTCTTTACTAAATGGGCCTTGGGCATAATGGGGATTGGGGTACCGTAAGAAATACCAGGAAGAACCTGCCCATTGCGGCATGGTATTCGTTTCACGGCGCGCTGGACCACCGCATGTGGGACACGAGACATTTACCCATTCAGAAATTCCGGCAAGCGGTGATTCACCCGTACCAGTCGGCTGGTAATTATCAACATCCGGGAGCTTCACCGGCAATTGATCTTCTGGAACTGGCACTACACCACAGTGCGCACAATGGATAATAGGAATCGGTTCACCCCAATAACGTTGGCGCGAAAAGAGCCAATCACGTAATTTATACTGTGTTTGAGCAACCGCGTATCCTTTACTAGTGCAATAATCAATAATCTCATTACGCACCGTGCCTGCTACTTTACCTGTAAATTCAGCTGGCGCTTGTAAAATACCCTGCTGCATATCGGCATAACACACTTCAAGTGCTTTAACGCGTTCTGCAAGAGCTTTATCAGGCGGTAAGAGTACTACCTTTAAGGGTATAGAATATTTTTTTGCGAAAGCAAAATCACGCTCATCATGCGCTGAACATTTTACTATCCCCGTTCCATAATCTGCTAAAGCAAAGCTTGCAACCCATATCGGTAAATCATTATGGCTGACCGGATCCACAATATATCTTCCAGTAAAAATACCCATTGGTTCTTTGGTTGATGCTTCTGGATCGTGAATGCGCATTTCAACCATGCGTGCACAAAAATCTAAAATGTCTTGCTTGTTTGTAACCCCGACAAGTAATTCAGGCAATAATGGATGATCTGGCGCGATTACCACAAAGGTATCGGCTGCAAAGGCTTCAAAATGGGTAGAATAGGTCTGTAACGTAATACGCGAGTCTCTTACCGGTGCGGTAAATAAAAGCCCTTGCGATTTTCCTATCCAATTACGTTGCATCATTTTTACTTTTTCTGGCCATTCAAGTTTATCAAGACCATCAAGTAATTTTTCTGCATAAGCAGTAATACGGAGCACCCATTGTCTAATATTTTTAAGCTCAACCTTGGTACCACAACGCTCACAGCGGCCATCAATAACTTCTTCATTTGCAAGCCCTGTAAGGCACGATGGACACCAATTAATAGGTTTTTCTGCCTGGTAGGCAAGCCCTGCTTCATACATTTTAAGGAAAATCCATTGGGTCCATTTATAAAACTCAGGATCAGTAGTATTAAGTTCTTTTGACCAATCATATAACGCAGCAACTTCTTGTAACTGCCGCTTAAAGACAGCAATATTTGCCGCGGTGCTGGTTTCTGGGTGAATACCCTTTTTAATGGCATCATTTTCAGCAGGAAGACCAAAGGCGTCCCACCCCATAGGATGTAAAATATTATAGCCCTGCAACCATTTAATACGAGTATACACATCTGAAAGCACATACCCCCGCCAGTGGCCGACATGCAGGCCAGAGCCTGAAGGATAGGGAAACATATCAAGACAATAATATTTTTTACTTGCACTTCGAAGCATTGACGAAGTAGTGCCCGACCCGGTTGGTTTTGACATACCTACCGGTGATTCTTGCCACCGTTTTTGCCATTTTCTTTCAACTTCTTGGACATTGTAATTCATAAGGGTACTATATAGTTATAAATAAAATATTTTTCTATATAGTATAGTATAACAGGCGGAATTATTAAGTCTTTTGCTTTTAGTCCAAAATGGTACACTCATACAAAAGTTTTATAGAAAAAGAAGGAATACCCATATGACTATACAATCAACACAAGCACAATCAGTTGTTCCTGCGCATCACGATGAACTTATTTTAGTAATCAAACGCTCACTCTTTAAAGATATTGATACCTGGCACGGTTTGCAGGCAGTTGAATACGCACCCTATGCAGAACTTATTCATACGCATAAAGAATTTTTACCCCGTAGCCAGATGGAGATGGACCCTACTTATAAACAAATTATTCCCTATTTAGTCTTTAAACATCAAGACACCTATTTTCTTATGCAACGCCAAGCAAAAGCAACTGAAACTCGTTTGCAAAGTAAATATAGCTTAGGGATTGGTGGCCATATTCGCCAGGAAGATATGGAAGGTTCTGACCTTACCGTGTGGGCACGCAGAGAATTTGATGAAGAAGTTATTTTTAAGGGGAATTATACCATTGAACCATTGGGGATTCTCAATGATGACTCAAATGAAGTAGGTAAAGTACATATCGGCTTTGTCTTTCTTTTGCATGGTGACACTGCTGACATACAAGTACAATCAGAACTTAAAAGTGGCACTCTTTTAACGCTTGAAGAATGCAAAAAATTCTATGACTCTATGGAGACATGGACACAGATTATTGTAGATTATCTGGTAAAGTGACACTATAGAAAAATATGGGCATTTTATTGTTATTTGTTGCTCTTTTTGCCTTAAACAAGGTTGAGGCATCATATTTTTATGCACGTGATGTCTCTACTGATTCGTTGCTTGAATTAGCATTAACAAACTATCACCGTTACCACAGCCCAGAAAAAAATTGGTTGAGCCTCTATGCAAAACCATTTTTCATGCAATCAACCAATCATGCTCCGCACTATACGCGCGGCGGAATACTTTTTACCGGTTATATCAATCTTACCAAATCGATCTGGGTAGGCATTAATAGTGCAGCGATGCAAGCTCAAGCCGGCCACCTTACAGCTGGCGGTCTTGATGATATACAATTCAAGCTTGCTTATGATATCCTGATGTTAGAAGATAGCCATGCAACGGCATATCTTGTGGGAACTGCGCCTACAGGAAATCGCCCACAAAGAAGTTACGAACCGCATGTGGGCTCAAAAAATGGAAGCTTTGGATTGGGCCTTAATGTTGATATGGTTGCTGCTGAAATCATGAATTATGAACTTTCTCTGGTGGGCGATTTAAAATACCTCTATTTTTTTGGATCAGTTATCAATTGCCTTCAAAAACCTGTTGCATACGGAAACACAATAAACCTATGGGCTGGGCTCTGTTTGCCTATACATAACAACATTATTGAAGTAGGTTATGAATTTTGGTGGCGCCACACAAGCCATCGCTACAATATTAACGCATCAAGTCAAAAGCTTTATCTTGATTTGGGCTATACACCTAAAAACGTACGTTATTCACCTATTGTGGGGCTTGGAGGTTCATACGAATTTGCAACTCAGAATGCATTGAATGTGTGGACAATATGGCTCACGGGCGGCATCATCTTTTAATCATTACTTTTCTTGATTTAATATTAAGATATGTCTGAAGAGCTGTGCTAGCGTTTGAATTTCCTATCCAAGCCATTAATAGTTTTGCGACTCAGCACAGAACGTGTCTGAGTCGTAACCAGATCTTTATGCGCATCTGCATATTCATCATCTAATTTTATCAATAACCAATTTTTATTATTGTTATAAAACCGAATAAGCGCAAATCCGCCCTTTAATTTTTTACCGTGAAGAACAAATTTAATATGACCCTTTTTAAACGCCTCTGCCATGGAAAGGGGTTTGCCATTTTTCTCTGAACTATTTTCATAAGTACCCGTGTCCCATACAATCACCGTACCAGCGCCATAACCTTCTGGGATAATTCCTTCAAAGGTCGCATAGTCCAAAGGGTGGTCCTCCGTAAGTGCGGCTAGGCGTTTGATTGCAGGGTCCAAGGACGGTCCTTTGGGCACGGCCCACGATTTAAGGACACCACCCATTTCAAGACGGAAATCATAATGCAAATGGCTTGCGTGATGTTCCTGAATAACAAAAATATGTTTCTTAGTATCTCGTCGTATCTTGGGTAATGGCTCAGGCGTTTTGTTGAAATCTCTTTTTCTCTTATATTCTCGCAATGTACTTACCATACCGTTCCTTTAAACTTTTCCCGCTTTTAAATCTTTCAAAAAGTTTTTTACGGGTGTAGCAAATTCTTCTGGCGGGTTTTGGGCAAGGAAATTTTCAATGACCGCATAAGCGTCTTGCTTTTTACCGAGTCTCTCTAAACAGAGAGCGACTTTTACATACGCGGGAACAAATCCTGGGTTAGCTTTAAGTATCGAATTAAAAATATCTAAGGCAGCTTGATACTCTTTTGCTGCAAAAAGCGCTTCTGCATATTTCAATTGTAAATCTTGTTCTTTAGGGAACATCTGTATTAACTGCTGAAAATATGGCAACGATTTTTCAGGCTCACCCTTTAAAAGATAGGTATTAATAATGCCGCTTAATGCATCTCGGCGACCGCCCGGCAGTTCAAGCATTTTTTTGTAACCAAAAAGAGCATCTTCATATTTTTTCAGTTCCAAGCTCACTCCAGCATAAAAATTAAAAGCATCAGCCGTATCGAAATCTGCTTTTAAACAGGCATTTTTAAAACAGCCCCACGCTTTTTCCTTTTGGCCCATGGCATAGTAGGTGCGTCCTAAATTAAAATGTGCTTTTCCATAATGTTTACGCAAATTAAGCGCTCTATTTAAAAGCTCTTCAGCACGCGCAAATTCATTTTTTTCCAAATAAAAACTTGCCATATTGTTATAGGCTTCAGGCTGCACGGGACAAATTTTTATACTATTTTCTAAAGCTTTAATAGCTTCATCGAGCTTACCCGTTGCACCATAGGCAACAGCAATATTATTGTGTGGATCTGAATAGATTTTATCAAGCTCCATAGCCTTTTTAAAATAAGGAATAGCTTCTTCATTTTTATGTTTGGCACACAATGAAACGCCATAATTATTATATGCGCGCGCTTTACGCGGTGCATTTTGCAAAATATTCAACCAAAACTCTTCACCAGTGCGCCATACTTTATTTCGTTCATATAAGGCATAACCTAGAGGCACTAATAAACAAGACATCAACAAAAGATGTATAAAATATTTGTGGATACCAAAGCGCTTTTCAATCCATGCAAGTGCTAAAGCAGCAGCATATGCTGCCAAAAAAAATAACCCCACTGAGGCCAGGTATGTTTTATAATCAGCTACTAATTCCGTGGATGGGATAATGCTTGACCTTGGTAATACTGCTATAAAAAACCATACTATCGCAAAACTTACTATATCAACTTTATTTTTATACAACCTATACAAAACGTAGCAACCCAGTGCAAGCAACAGTAAAAAGGGAATAATACAATCAAGTGAAAAGAAATGGTCAACCAAGACCCAATCATAATCCACACTTATGGTAAAGGGCCAAAAGAATATGCCAATATAATGTAAAATAACTTTAAATTGGGAAATACAATACCATAAAGGAGTAATTCTTTCATCTCTTGTTTCAGTGAGCATATTACCCATATTATTATGAAGTTCCATTTTAAGACCCAAAATAGTTGTAAAATATTCAGGTTTTAAAAAATAGATATACATACCAAAAATACCCACAAAAAGGCTCAAGTGCAGCCACCAACGTTTTTTTAATGAATGCAGGTTTCCCTGGGCCACAAAAAACCAATCAACCAATAAAATCAGTAGTGGACTTATAATAGCAATCTCTTTGGTGCCTGGCGCAAGAAGCATACACGTGTACATACCTATTAAAGCTCCCACACGAGCAGCTGTTGAAGTGAAGGTCATATATAATAAAAAAAAAAGTATCATTGAAAGGGTAACCAATGCAGCAAGGCCTTCAAGCTGCCCTTGAATGATATAAGAAACCGTTTGACTCTGCACAGGATGCAGGAGGAAAAACCCTGCAACTAAAAAAGAAATGGTAAATCTTTGCTGGTATAAAAAAGTATCATGCTTAAGGCGCCGCAAGAGTAAGCAGATTACAAAATAAACAATGGTTCCGGTTAAAATATGCGACGTTATACTCGCAAAACGATATACAAAAGGATCGAATTTCCCTAATTGATAATAGAAAGTATTCAATGCCTGTGATATCCATCGCGTATTAGCTAAAAAAATATCCCAAAAACCACCGGTACGCACTTGGAAGTTATTCACGATATTGGCAAGATCATCAAACTGAAACTCATAGGTTACCGAGGCGGCATAAGAGATTATGGCCATAATAATAAGAATAAAGGGAGGCACACTATAATAAAAAAGATTTGTATTTTTGTTCATTACATACATCCTTACGAGGGCAGGCTCTTAAAAACTCTCAATCTACTGTGGAGTTTATATGCAACTTTTTTTTTGGCAAGACAAGCTTCAGCACTCTTGGTATACTAAATAAAAAAACTAAATCAACAACGATATTTATGATTTCAACACTTTTTATTATTATCTTTATTATCACCCTTCTTGGCTTTGCCCTTTCAGTGCCATTAAATGGATTTTTAACATCGCTGTTAATAAACCGTGGCGCGTATGACAAAATATATGCTGACGAAGAATACATTAACTCACCTTTCGATTATTTTGATCTGGTTGGTTCATTCTGCTTTTTCTTTTTAGGATTTGGTTGGGGCACTATCCTTCCTATTGAGCAAGAATACATTTCAGGATCATACAAAAGAGCCCGTACAATTCTTGCTTATTGCGCACAAGGGCTTGTGAGTATTTTTATATCACTATGCGCTATTGTCCCGAGTGTATTACTCACCGGCGAACAATGTATTTATACATCGTTATCTATGTTTTTTGCAAACTCACTTTATAACGCGCCATCAGAAGGTGCTTGGCACATATTTCAGCAACGTTCCTCCGATTTTGCGCTCTGCTCACCCTATGCCATTACCGCAACCCTTTTTTTTATCAGTATTGTCTATATCCAAACGGGTATATTATGTGTTGCCATGGTACGCAATTCCTTTCAAGCGCTTCTTTATCCCTTTCGGTTTAACATTATGGCCAGTTCATATTCATGGATAATTATGATTATCGTTCCTCTTTTGTTTTGTATATTCTTCTGGCAATTTTTTTATAAGCTGGCATTTACCTTTATCATCTTTTTTATACATGGCATAAGTTCAGTTTTAACCGGAGCGCAGTAATATGGAATTTAATAGACAGCTTTCAACGTTGACGATTGGCACTCATGAAATATTTTCTTTAGCTGCGCTTGAAAAGAAACTTGCACAAAACAGACCACTTATCATAAAATTTGGTGCAGACCCGACAGCGCCTGACCTTCATTTGGGCCATGCTACGGTGCTTTCTAAATTACGTCAGTTTCAAGAGCTAGGACACACGATTATTTTTTTAATCGGAGATTTTACTTCGTTGATAGGTGATCCTACCGGTCGTTCAAAAACACGCCCTGCACTTACAGAAGAACAAATTGAGCAAAACAGTAAAACCTATTTAGCACAGGTGGGCAAAGTATTAGATTTGTCCAAATGCCAGATTCGCTATAACTCAGAGTGGTTAGGCAAACTGAGCTTAAAAGACTGGATAAAAATTTCGGGTCAAGTCACTGTGGCACAAATTATAGAACGAGAAGATTTTTCTAAGCGCTTGGCAGAAAAAATTCCTATAGGTCTTCATGAGCTGATGTATCCACTTGTTCAGGGGTATGATTCCATTGCACTCAATGCTGATGTGGAATTTGGTGGCACGGATCAGACATTTAATCTTTTAATGGGACGCCACTTACAAGAAGCACGGGGACTTGAAGGACAAGTGTGTATCACCATGCCGTTGCTTGAAGGGCTTGATGGTACTTTGAAAATGTCTAAATCATATGGGAATGCTATCGGCCTTGCAGAGCCTGCCGATCAGGCATTTGGAAAACTCATGTCTATTTCAGACAAGCTTATGTGGCGCTATTACCATGTGCTTTTACTGACGCCGGCAACAGAGATAGAAAGCATGCAAAATAAAGTCATTAACGGAAAGCTGCATCCTATGGAGCTTAAAAAGCAGATGGCGTTTAAAATTATTGAACGTTTCTGGTCAAAATCTGAAGCAGAGCAAGCGCTTGAACAATTTCAGCACTTGTTCCAAAAACGTGACTATTCTCATGCAAAAGAGATAGCGCTCGCGCAACAGGAGATTTCCATTATAGAACTTATTAAACTTTTGCCTGAAAATTTATCATCTTCAGAAATACGCAGACGCATTGATGCGGGTGCTATTAGCATAGATGGTGAAAAAATAAGTAACCATACCCAGCAAATACAGCCTAAAGCCGGCATGATTATTAAAGTAGGAAAGCATGCTATTTATAAAATAATAGCCTAAATAGTATACATATACGAGCACCTACGCTATAGTTATTCGTATGAAGACCATTCCTATCATCATTCTCCTAATGCCCTTTTCTTTTTTTGCACTTGAAGATCATATCAGCTTAAGTGATTATAAGGCATTATCCCCTAGGGAATCTATCTACCACCTGAAGGGCGTGGCACATTCGTTGGCAATGACACTTGCTGGTAATTTTAATGAAGCAATAGGTTATGCTGAAACGCTGCTTTCTGAAAACGGGAGCAATTGCGTTCCTGCGTTAAAAAATCCTGCACATTTTTTTACTATTCTTCTTGATGCTCAACTCAAAAAAAATAAAAAGAGACAATATACCCTATGGCTTGATGACCCCCAACTTACTCAAAATATTTCAGAGGGAGCAATTTTGATTGATCTTGCGCTGGTAGATCTTTATACACAGATGGCCAACTATACTTTTATCTTAAAAAATAATTCAGAACTTCTTGATTCTCAATTACGCGCAGAACCAACAGATGATTACGCTACGCATCGCTTGGGCCATCTTATTGAAAAGCTGGCATCTGAAACGTGAGTTTGCTCAAGCCCCAACAGATGAAGCTTGGGTAGCGGCAGGATAAACTCCTCACACTTACTAAAAAAGGTACACGCCCAGATTATTTCGGGGCACAAGGCGAATCTGTGCTGCATTGGTTAGCTTTAAATAGAGATCGCGGCATAAGAGTGCGAAACTATACCAAAGATATTTGGTTTGGAGCGTGTCAGCAATTTTGTGTAAACAGCAAATCATGATTAATACAATTCTGTAACACGTTCGCCAAAAACAATGGCAAATTGATTGAGAGCGTCTTTCCAGTTATAAATGGGACGATTCCAACGT
>JAKAUO010000013.1 GCA_021827715.1 bacterium
TTTCTGAAACCTATGGACATTGTTCTGAGGAAACGATTCTCAATTATGTTAAAAATCAATAAAAAACTTTCAGCTCGCGCTTCAAAATCCACGGCCTTTAGGCCGTGTGTCGTTTAATATCAGTTAATTGTTCAGTTACAAAATAGCCTATTGTAGAAAGAATCAGCGCAACAAGCTCTTTTGGCAGTGGCATACTAAACATGCGTCCACTTATAAAGCCTATAAAACCGACAATTACTGCAACAAATGCAGCAGGACGAGATACGCTGGTTTTAAAATAACACACAAGTAAAGGCACTAGAAGACAACTTACTGATAATTCATAACTGTTGATCAAAATAGAGATAACATTTTGTGGCACATAATAAGATGCGGTTAGTGCGCCGATCCCTACTAAAAGCGTAATCGTTTTAGAAATTTTTAACGTATCTACCTGCAAATAGCGTGAAAGATTAAAGTCTAAGGTTATATTTGCGCTGATACCGTTCATTAACGCATCTGCTGTTGAAACAATGGCAGCAATAATAGCGCATAATGCTAAGACAAAAAAGAATGGTGGTACCATGCTTTCAAGAAGTATTAAAAGCGGGTTTGCTTGATCGGGAATAGTGAGGTTACTCAATTTTGCTTGCATGCCCAGATAAACGGGAATAATAGAAAAAAGCAGAATAAAAAAGGCTGCGTTGGCTGCAGAAAGTGTGGCAACCCGCGGCGATTTGCTGGCAAAAAAACGTTGAGCAAGATCTTGTTCAATCAACGAAAAAAGCGCCGGCATGCAAATAATGCCAAAAATTGAGACAAATGAAAGTGGTTCTGGCGTAAATTGATTTTGAAAACTAAAAATAGATACCAGAGAAAGTGCTCCGGGCTGCATCAGAATATAAAAAAATATCCCTACAAAGGTGACCGTAATAATACACAGCTGCACCATATCATTAATAGTAATAGAACGTAACCCGCCGATCATTGTGTAAAGAACCACCGAGATCCAAAAAGGGATAATGATAAACCATGCACCCAACCCTATGGATGCCAGCAAACTTTTAATACCCACTACTTGCGCAATAAGAATGCCAAAGAGTGTTGCAATCGAAAGAAGTGATGCAATTTTTTTTAGTAGTGGAGAATGGTATTTTAATTCAAAAAGTTCTGCGGTGGTAGTGATCTTAAATTGTTGTAAACGAGCGGCAATACCAGAGCCTAACATAATAAACCCAAGCGCCATGCCTAGAGTATATAATATTCCATAGAGGCCCGTGGTATAAGCAGAGGCTGCTGTCCCAAGCAACATGCCGCCCCCTAACTGCGTTGCAATAAGGTTACAGGTAATTTGCCACACACCTAATTGACGATCGGCAACAAAATAATCATGTGCCGTAGTAACATTTCTGGATGCGCGCCAACCGAGTATAAAATAGAGTGCAGCAAAAAAAGTGAAAAGTAATAAAAATAAAAAAGTATCCATCCAAAAGCCTTTTCTTTAAAAGTTACTCACTCTAGTATAACAATTAATCTAAGAAAATGTCATCCAAGCATGCCCGCTGAAGCCTTGGCTAAAGCTGTGTCGAAGTCTTTTGCTTTTAAAGAGATACGATAAGCGCAGTTATTTTATATGAGATTCGTGAATTTTTTGTATCAGAAATTCGCGCAGTTTTTCAGCGACATCTTTTTCAACTCCATCGATATGAGCTCGAACGCCAGAAGTTGCCGTTGCCGTTGAAATATGTACATCATAAATGCCAAACAATCGGTCAAGGACGTCTTGATCAAGATAGATATCTTGAATGCGATTAAAAGGGATGGTGATTTCTTGCGGTGCAAGAGGACCCTTACGGATGATAAGCAGCTTATCGGTTGCGTTGTAAAAATAGGTTCTGGAATACCAGAGTTGATACATATATATAAGACCTGCTAACGCAAGAATACCCACCAGCAATACTACCAGACCGTAACCATGGGATATATCTGAAATTAATTGTTGAAAGTTTGATATTTTTCTTATTATTGTCATAAAAAATGACGATGAAAAAAAGAATGCGATAAGCAGGAATGGGAAAAAAGAAGCTATGGTTTTTTTCAAAGGCTTTTTAGAGCTTAAAGGATACTGCTCTAAAAAGAGGCGTTCTTGGTAATGTTTCATATAAATACCATTCAGGGGTAAATCTGAACTTTTATTTCTATTGCAGTGTAGAAATTTTTAATCTTGAACTGCAAGAGAAGAATGGTTTTGTAGCGGTTTATTATGTACCACTGGACCGCTTGTAGCTATAAGCTCTATATGCTACATAACCCAGTCCTGCAGCTGCCACGCCGGCTGCGAGAGGTTTTTTCCAAGAATAAGCGGTTTGTGCTGGGACTATATCACTTGTTTTTGTTTCCTGCGGAGCAAACTGATTAAGAATGTTAATTGCATCATCTACTTTGCTTTTACCACCAGCAAGTGCGCATGCGCAAGCTTCAGATTCGCATGGTTTTGGGACACCCCCTGAATTTCTTTCAGCCGTTAGATGTTCCAAAAAGCAACTATTTAATTCACCTTGAGTACGCATTTGCTCTTCAAGGGTTTGTTGTTCGTTTTGTTTTTCTTTAAGTTTTATATATGCTTCGGCTTCTCCTGTTTCTGTATTAATTATCCAGACTTTTTGTTCCGTAGTAGGGTTATAATGGCGATAAGCTTGATATGCTCCATAGCCGACTCCTGCAACTGCTACGCCAGCTGCGACATGCGGTATATAGGGCACTACATAAGGTGCCGCTGCTACCGCACCAGATTTTATTGCTGCGCCTGTGGCAACGGCACCCGCTTTTATTGATGCTCCGGTTTGGGCAGCGTATCCTGCAGCAAGTGTTATAGCCCCAACTCCAGCATTTTTCCCAACATCTGCTAATGCGGCATGGGCAGCGGGCAAATGTTTTCCCAGAGCATCGCTAGCGCCCTCTACTAAAATAGTAGCTCCTGTACGAGCTGCAGGTGACAGAAAGCCATCCTGGTCCATTTTACTAGCGCTGGTTGTTAATAAAATAGTCGGGGAAATAAAAAAAGAACCTATAGTGATTATTTTAAGATATTTCATACAATATTCGCATTTTTTAATGAATTAAATTCTATATTGATTTTGAGTAATTCTTGTGAACAGCTTGCATATTTGGCAACAAGGACCAATAAAAAATCACATTCAAACATGAATCTTAATAACATAAATCTCAGGGACTCAAAAGAAGTTATAGAATCAAGATTATTTTGATCATACAGTTCTTCAATAATTAGTTCTTTAGTCTCATTTATATTTGATTCATAAAATTTTTCTAAGAACAGTTTCATAGAATCTTTGATTTCCTGATTAATTTTATCCATCTCTTCCGATGATAATTCTATCCCTTTGGATTTTTTCAGTTGTGTGATTTTGTCTTGTTTGACTAAATCAAAAATATGCTGCCGATTTTCAAGTGCATGACGAAGAAATTCGTCCCTTTCTGCGATCATTTTTCCAAGGTTGGAGAGCTCTAACATTTTTTGAAATTGAATTTCTTCAAGTTCTTTAATACGGAGTTCATTGCTATCTTCACATTTGGTGAGTGGTAATGACATTAAAAGTGCCATGAATGCTATATTTTTATACATCATAATAATATCTTTTTATCCTTTAAATAATTAAAATAAGCTCCTACGAATATAAATACAATTGCTCCAATTATAACATTTTCTACAAAATAGTATGGATCCCAGATCAAGTCTGGGATGACACGTGAAGAAAGTACAATTATAGATTGGGATAACCATACATATGAAAAAACTTTCATGGGCTGCAAAAATCTTTAAGAAACTGAACAAATATCTCTTTTCCCCGTATCAATTGCGGAACCGGAACAGATTCATTCGTGCCGTGTATATTGTCTTCTATGGTAAAGGGCGTCAACCCCACGCCTTCGATGCCCAGTGCCTGGTAAAAGCGTAAATCGCTTGATGCTTCAAAAAAATGGGGCCGCGTATCAAGGCCATATTCTTTGATGCTCTGGGCAAGTTTTTTATATAAACGCGTTTCATAATTGTCTATCTTCGGTTCTTCATGTGCGCGGGCAAGAATGGTGTATTCCAGAGTTGGGTATCCCTTAATTAAATTTTCAAGAATAGTAATTATTTCAGAGCATGCACATCCTGGCGGCACCCGTATATCAACCGTTGCACGAGCACAATCAGGCACCATATTTAAGGCAATATGGCCATTTTCTTTTTTAATCCCTGCTGTTAATGAGGTAATATTACAGGAAAGAAGTTCCCCCGGTTGTTTTGTGCCGATTAATTGTTGTTGTGCCCTGTGTATAGTGATAAGTTCTTGCAAAAAAGTAATAAGCGTATGGATGGCGTTATCTGCTTGCAGATGCGAACCATGCGCAAGAGCGCCATAACTGGTTACTTCTATTTGAATTGGCTTGCGTTCTGCAACTTTAATATCAAGAATATGCCTGTTGCCTGAAGCATGGCCTTCGTCAATAACATAGCCAATATTTAGTTTCTTAAAGGTGTCAGTTTTAACAAATTCCTGAGTCCCGGTAAACCCGCCAATCTCTTCATCAGGAACCGCAAAAAGATGCACTGTTCTTCGTGGTTGACCATACGTCTGCTTAAATTCTTTAAGTGCATAATAATGCAACGCAGCGATTCCTTTCATGTCCTGCGCACCTCTGCCCACAATATGGTTTTGATAGAGCTGACCGGCAAAGGGTGGCGTTATCCATTGTTCTGCATCAAGCGCAGGAACTACGTCCATATGATGATTAAGCGCCAATGGCTGCAGGCTCGGATCACTTCCTTGCAGGGTGATAATAAGTACTTTTTTCCCTGAAGGTAATGCTACTTCTTGGTAGGCAAACCCATCTTGATGTGCATGCTTTTTTAAAAAAGTAAGCGCGCTTTCATAGTCTGGTGTAGGATGTGTAGTATTAATACGAATATATTCTTGTAGAAAATGCACCATCTGTTGGTCTATAGAGGATGAATCGTCACGGCATTGGGCGCCGTGACGATTATAGATATAATATGCACGAGACAGGGATACGACTATTAAGAATAATGCGATATATTTTTTCATGCTTGCGTGCTCAGGTTATAAGAAAGTACGCAACCAAATCCAGCCACAGACTCACTATCCGGTCTGGGTTTAAGCTCGGTGGCAGTAGGGTCAAAGGTGGGCATGAATGCAGGGTAACGCATATGTAAAAAAGGTTTATTGGCGACTACACCTAATGAATCAATAAACTTTCTGAATCGTCTGCTGATGCCTATGGTTCTGTCTGGGTATTGGCATGGTTCGTTTCCTGCGTTTTGATGCGTGAGGCCATACACCATAGTTATTCGATGCGCTTTTTTTTCTTGCATGGAACGTTTGATATCATTTTTAATAAGCGCCAAAGCCACGGTAGTTAACCGTGTATTGATCTTTTGCTTGCGATGGCTGGGTGCAGTAAAATCGGCACCATTATAGATACAAACATCATACAAATCTTTGATATGCGTGATAGCTTGAGGCGTGAACTGTTTCCCTGAAAGATGCCCAGCGAGGTCTGGTTGTGCATCAAGGCAACGTAATTCGTTACGCAAGATATCATCTTTTTCTTGCTCATCTTCGATCAGAAACAATTTTTTGTATCCGACAAGAGTATTATTAAATTCTGCAACAAAAAGCCTTCTTTTTTTGATAGCGTCGCGTAGGCTTTTTTCTCTAAAGGGTTCTGGCAGTATGACAATTTTGTCGCTATCATGTATCGCTTGTTCTTTAATGAGAGCAAGTAGTGCGGGGATATCGTGCTCTTCAGCTCTTCGGTAAGTACCTTCAAGTGATAATCCTGCAAGTGATAATAAAAAATATATACAGTTCATAGTGATCTTCTTTTGTTTATGTGCATGCCTATACCGCAGTGGCACTAGGGGATGCACGCTGTAAAAAATTAATGAAATAAAAAAAATGGAAAAAGAGTATAACGGCTTATCGCCAACAGAGATGCCAACAAGATTGGCTTGTAGGAATTATAACAAGGGCGGGAAAAATAAGTGCTGAATGAATAAATTTATTCATACGAGTCCCTCTAGTTTAGGATAAAAATAATTCTACATATATAACCTTAGTTGAAGATTTTTTTATTGTCAAGATATTTTATAGGGCTCAGCAAGAAGATTCCACTCTTTAAGAGATAGTAGTGGCTGAAATTCAGAACTTGAAGCGCTATCTTTTTCTATAAAGGGGTTATAAGTGTAGGTAGTTTCTGCATAATGTTTTTTACCGCTACGATTTTCAAAGGTGAGCTTTATGGTAACGATATTAGAAGCTTTTTTAGAATGGTTAATCAGCTGTTCTTGATCGGTGCATCGTATTTCTATCATGACATTGGTACATTTTATAATGCTTTTATAGTCTAAAAAATGAAAGGGTTTGCTGAATGTTATTTCTTTGATAAAAAAAATTCGTGTGTTCAGAGAAACAAAGGGTGGCATAAAGAGGGTGCATAAAAAATCAAGCTGATTACTCTGATGTGCGGGTTTGTTTTTTATTTCTATTTTTTCAAATCTCTGTTTACTCGAGCCATGTATCATGGATATGATATGGGGCTGATGAGCATTATTTGCACTTCCCGTAACAATAATAGGAAATGATATCTCTTCTGGATAAAGCATAATTAACTTTGTTGCATCAGAAATTTCTAGAGGATTTTTTCTTGTTTTAGCCATTACGCGAGAAAGGGTGATAAATGTTTTGTCTGAGCGAGAGACAAGCGGGACAAAGTGCTCGCTATTTTTGTATCTGATTTGCAAGAGGTTTGCTATTTCAAGCTTTTCGAAAAACCCTGCATTTTTAAAAAGCCCATACCAGTCAGGGCCGGGGTGACTTTGTAAGGCATCAAAAATATTTTTAATATGAGATTCACATGGCGCGGGAAATGGTTTTACCGCAACAGTGTGATTTAACGTAGGTGATTCTCCTACTGAAGCTACAATAATATCAAAGGGGTAATTTTCAATACGCAATTCTTGATTTGTTGTATCGTGCTCATACGTTGCATACCTAAAAACTTCTTGGGTATGGCCTAGTGCATAACAGCTTTCAATCATAAGGAGATTTATTGAAAGATTATCTTTAAAAAATTTCAAAAGGTATGAAAAGGAATCGATGGATAATCCTGCGATAGATCGATCAGGAAGGCCATGCCCTTCAATTATAATGTTCCACAAAATTTCATGGTTGTGGGTAAAAATATTTTTTAAAGATTGTACTATAGAAGAAGACTCAAGGGTGGGTGCCATTCGATTATTTAAAGAAATAGTGTGCAGCGATTCAATCTGCAGACCTGAATTTTTTTTCTGGGTTCTTGGAATAAAAAGATAAAAATGGTCAGCATCTTTTACTATAAAATTGTTTGCAATAAAGTTCAGTAGATTCTCAGCCGTGTAATTTCCTTTAAAGGATACATCTTTTTGATACCTTTCAATTTTTTTAAAACTATTTTCTACAATTTCCTTACTGGCTATAATTGGGTAAGCACTATCTGCAAGGGCGCATAAGAAATTAGTTGTTGCAGGTCCTAATCGATTTTTTTCATACTCAGTGGTATCAATAAGTATTAAAAGATCTTGAGGCGCCGCTTCTATTACTATTATTGATATGTAGAGTATGGACGATATGATGATATATGCACTTTTGCTGAACATTAATATTCTCCATTTTTATTAAAATTATTGACTCTCCTTTACCCGGTGAGCTTATACTGTTGACTATAGCAAATGATTTGGAGTAGTATCTATATGAAATTTTTTGCCTACAAAAAAATTATATATGGAGCACTGTGTATGAGTGCTCTTTTTGGACAAAGAACCACGCTATCTGATAAAAAAATGGTCATTATAGATACTGATCCAGGGGGTGATGATGCCCTTGCGATCTTACTTGCAGCCTATGATGAACGTTTGAAAGTGTGTGCTATTACTACTACCTATGGAAATGCAAGTCTTCAGGAAACTACTGATAATGCTGCCTATATAATGCATCGTTTTGGTATTCGCCATATCCCCCTTTATTCAGGATCTTCAAAGCCTTTGGTGCGAAAGCATTATAAAGATTATTTTTGGGGCCCAACAGGTCTTGATGCTATTAGGGATCTTAAAAAACATTCTTTATCATATACGGCTGTTCAACGTATGATACGGTTAATTAAAAAGCATCCAAACAAGATCACCATTTTAGCGCTGGGACCTCTGACAAATATTGCACAAGCAATAAAAAAAGATCCTCATACTATGTCCAAGGTGCGCGAGATTATAGCGCTTGGAGGGAATCTAGGAACTATGCATGAGTTGCAAGGGCCAGAATTTAATATCGAATCTGATCCGGAAGCTGCAGATTTTGTCTTTAAATCGGGCATACCTATTAAAATTATTACCTTTGATACTGCCACTCGATTAGCGATTACCTGGGGAGAATTGCTTAATAGTTCGCCGTTATCTGTACAGGATTTTATACTTCAGATGTTTGGTGCACATAAACAAAAAAGGTTGACTGAATATGTTTATGATCCTCTTGTGGTGTATGCCGCTTCTTATGATACTGCCTCTATACCAGTTTCTATTACTATTTCGCATGAATCAAAGAATGGGGGGCAAACACAGGGGCAGCCTTGCTTGAGCAACTGCACTGTTTCGTATATCGATAATCTCAATAAAGGGGCCATTATTTCATATTTTAGCAAAACATTAAATCTAATAGTGTCATCCCGGACTTGATCCGGGATCTAAGTCCTTAAAAAAAATATTTTAAGATTGCACAAGTAAGGCGACCTTGAGCCAATTGTCTTCACGCTTATCAAAATGCTTATACGCATCGATCACCTTATCAAATGCAACCGTTTGAGTGATAAAAGAAGTAAGATCGATCTCCTTATTGTGCACCCATTCAAGTAATTGTGGGATATAGGCCCGATGATTACAATTTCCCATTCTGATAATAAGATTTTTCCCCATGGCAGTTCCTATAGGAAAAATATGTGATTGACCGGGGTAAACGCCTATAATTGATATGGTGCCTGCTTTGCAGACAGCCTCAACTTCCCATTCAAGAGCTTGCCATGGTGCATTGCCTACTAACCATTGTTCTTGTTGATTGCCTGATGCGGCCCATGGATAATGCGGATGCTCTGCGTCAACGCCCACTGCATCAATAATTTTATCGGGGCCTTTACCGTGGGTTAATTTTTTTAAAAGTGAAACGGGGTCATGCTCATCAAAGTTTACAATGTGAGCGCCCTGCTTGTGTGCCATGTCCAAACGAGAAGGTATATTGTCTACTGCAAAAATAGTTTTAATGCCCCATTTTTTTAAAACAAGAATAACCAATTGCCCTACTGGGCCACAACCAAAAACGGCTACGGTATCAGCAGGTTGAGGGTCTGCCATTTCCACGCCCATATAGGCCGTGGGTAAGATATCTGAAAGTAAGATAACTTGATTATCGTTCACATCAGGTGGTATAACAACCAACCCCACATCCGCAAACGGAACTCGGACCTTTTCGGCCTGCATGCCGTTAAAAGGACCCGATTTTTTTGGCCCGCCATAAAATGCAGTATTAGTATCTGAATCATTATGTGTATAGTAATCACATTGCGAATAGAGTTTTCTTTTACAATAATCACAGGTTCCGCATGCGATAGTAGAAGGTACAATTACTCGGTCACCCACTTTAATAGTTTTGACCTGTTGACCTACGGCTTCAACAATTCCTACTCCTTCATGGCCGAGTATTGTCCCCGATTCCATGCCGGTCATGCTGCCGCGAATCATATGTAAATCGGTGCCGCAAATGGTGCTCATGGTTATGCGTACAATGGCATCTTGCGCGTCTTGAATAGTCGGGTCCTGCACCTGTTCTAATGCGATATTACCAATCCCTTTAAAAACAACTGCTTTCATATCATATCTCCTAGTTATTTGATTTTAATGCGATGCTTGCTATAAAGTTATATTAGTTATTAAAAAAATAGAGAGCTAGAGTTTATAAAAAAAAGTTCTTTTATCTGGAGTAAATAAATGAATAATATTCTTATCCTCGTTATTCTTATTCTTTCTTTTTATTCTACTGCCTATAGCATACAAGAAGCATCTTTTGAAAAAGAGATATCTGCTATGACTATTCCTGATATTATGCGGAGGTTTCCTTTACAAAACGGTTCTGCTGATTATGCAATTGGTCTTAAATTTTTAAAAGGCTTGGGTCTTGAAAAAAATATCGATACAGCATTTAAACAATTTCTTAAGGCATCAAAAAAAGGCAACAAAGCTGCAATGGTTGCGTTAGGAAAGCTTCTTTTTGATTCTGAGATAGACACTCAAGAATTCTTTCAAGATATCTCCTGGCTTAAAGACTTTGCCGATAAAAATGATTTAGCAGCAAGATATTTATTAGATAGTGTAGTGGCTTGCAAAGGTATGCCTGACGTCTTAAAAAAAGATATAAAAAATTTTTTAGCTGACAAAGAACCGCTTGAAGATTTAGCCCTTAAAGGGAATCCTACTGATCCTCTTGCGAAGAATATTGTGCAGGCAGCAAAACAACACAGAGAATTGCTCAAAAATGCTGCTGATAACGGCAATATAAAAGTTGCTTATTTTCTTGGCAAGGAATATCGCAGAAATTCAGCACATCAAGATCTTGCGCAAGCATTTCATTACATAGAGATGGCTGCGCAAAAAGAGTATGCTCCTGCATTGAATATTCTCAGTGAAATGTACAGAAATGGTGAAGGTGTTGCCAGAAATCCTCTAAAAGCATTTCAGGCGATGCATGATGCTGCGCAAAAGGGATATGCCCCGGCTCAGTTTACCTTTGGGATTATGCTTATCAATGGTTTTGTTCATGAAAAAAATTTTTCTCAAGGCGTGGAATGGATAGAAAAAGCGGCGACTCAAGATCTTGGTGGAGCCTTGGCTTTTTTAGGAGAATTGGCACGCGAAGGGTTTGATCGTGTTGGAAATAGCATTGAACCTGATTACCAAGCAGCCTTTGAGCTATTTAAACGTTCTGCTGCGCAAAAAAGCTTTAATGGTATGTATAATCTTGCGCAATTCTATCAATCGGGCTTAGGTGGTAATAAAGATACAGATCAGGCAATAGTGCTGTTTGATAAAATTTTAAGGGACCCGTCTCACTATTCGCGATCAGTAAAAGCTTTAATGTATGAAACGGGCATCGGGGTAACTAAGGACCTTGTTCAAGCAAAAGAACTTTATACAAAAGAAGCGGATGATGAGGCAAATTTATTTGCTCATGCAGGTCTTGAGCGGGTGAATGAAAAGCTACAAAAGCAGGCAGAAAAAGCACTAGAAGCGCAGGTGAAAAAAACACCTTCTTCAAAATCAAAAAAAGCTCGTGAAAAAAGAAAAGCAAAAGCAAATGCCTCAACATCTAAAGCTGCACCTGAATCTGAAAGCGAAGAAGAGCTTGAGCCTATCAAAGATATTGATATAGCAGGACATGCATTAAAAAATAATCTTAATGCTGCATTAACGTACAATGACAAAAGTTTTATCCAAGATATTGATACACAAAATAATAAAATAGTTATCCAAAATCCGTATGACCATTCACTTGTCACAATAGACGCGTATCATAAAGGTCCCATCACTCAAAAAGAGCTTAAATCCCTTAAAAAGTTTATCTATGACGATCGTGTTAAAGCGTGGTTCGACCCACAGGATCAGTTACTTAAAACCTATACCCAAGAACAAATTGAACGCCATCGTTTTGCTGAACGTGTTGATGAGCTGGTACAGTTGTATGGGGCAAAGGCGGTCTTTATAAAGCAAGATGGAACTCTTGAGAAAAACCGAATTTTAATCGGTGACATTAAAACTCATGATAATCGCATCCTTAAGGGAACTTTTGAGTACGCTTATTATAAAGATAAGAAAAAAGGTAATGTCATCTATCATCGCTTTTTACATCCCCATTCAAAAATTAGAATTTAATATATTTTTCAAATGCAAGTTCAGGATCATAGGCATGAATGATTTCTTTCTTATTGTTTGAACTTTAAATACAGTAAGCTGCTCAGTGTTGCAGCAGAGAATGCAAGAAAACTTTTTGGGTATTGTTGAATAAGATTCCCTTTTGGTAGTCTATCTGCTGGAACATCTACTTTGAGGTGGAAAATGAGATCTTCACTAGCTGGCGCCAGACAAACAAATCCAACAGTTTTGTCATCAACGCGCAAAACATCAGTGAAATAGTCATACTCTGAGGCTATTGTCATTCTTCCCTTAAATATGGGCTTTTTAGGTGTATTGCCAGGGCTTATTCTTAGCTATTAAACTCGAGCTTATTTTTTTCCATAAACTTGCTCCACAGCCTAAAAATCGCATTTTAAAAATTAAGCTTGATTTCAGAAAAAAAGATAAAATAGAGTGAAAATAGATATTATTGGAGCTTTTTTCTTGACAAAATCGTCTCCAACATATAATTTATACCATATCTTGATACGAGCCGCTAGCTCAGTTGGTAGAGCAACAGACTTTTAATCTGTGGGTCGATGGTTCGAATCCATCGCGGCTCACCATCCTACGTTTATCCGGGCGTACCCGCTCGGCAAACTTCGGATGGCTGCGCCACGCATTATGCGTTTCATATCAGGCATATCAATCTGAAATAACTACTGTCCCTATCGTCTAGTGGCCTAGGACATTGCCCTTTCACGGCAGAAACAGGGGTTCGACTCCCCTTAGGGACGCCATACTTGATCATCCGAACATTTTAGGATGAGATCAAACGGCGTTTGTGCTATATACTCGATGTGAGCTTCTCATAAAGAGTAGAGATCCGTTTGTCAAAGACATTTCGCGAAAGCCTATCGACCTTATCACAGCAAACTGCCACCTTATCTTTTTGCTCCAGAACAAAATCGATAATGCGATCAAATTTGCTTCTTTGGGCTTTATAGGCACTTTCATCAAAGCTGCAAGCCTGTAACACTTCAGCCGACTTACTTGAGCGGGCAAAGAAAACCCAGCTTCTTTTTGCTCTTCGGTGCTTACACGTGCGATGATAATTGCTTTTATGGTGTGTGCTCTTGGTCGAGGATGTAAAATTCTCATCACGCAATTTTATCAATTTTACCGTCAAAATCATATTAAATTTTTTCTTGATATAACATACTACCCTGTAGTACACTTGTAATATGGATAGAAAAATTATACAGACCAGAGAGTTTTCTAAAGAGATAGATACTTTTATAAAGAAGAGAAGTCTTCTTATTGAAGATTTTAAGGATTTTGAAAAACAACTAGCCGAGAACCCTAAAATTGGTGATCTTATCATGGGAACTGGCGGCGTACGCAAAGTGCGTCTTAAATCTGCTTCAGGGGGTAAAAGTGGTGGATTTAGAATTTGTTATTACTTTGTAGTGCATATAGATTATATCTATCTGTTATGGATATATCCCAAAAATGAACAAGAAAATCTAACAGCAGAAGAAAAGAGTACTCTTAAATCGATCGTTACCGTATTAAAGGGGAAGAAATAATCATGAGTAAACTATTTAATAAATTAAAAGCTGGACTTGAAGATGCCATTGCACACAAGCAAGGTAAACTAAATCTTCGTTCAGAGACTATAGTACTACCAGAGCCACCTGTTAGCTATAAAGCAAAAGAAATAAAAAAAATAAGAGAGCGCAATCAATACTCTCAAGGTGTTTTTGCTAAAGTTTTAAATGTAAGTATAAAAACAGTGCAATCATGGGAATCTGGCGTTAGAGCACCTAGTCATGCTGCATTGCGTTTACTAGAAATTATAGATAAAGGGATATATCATCCTGAAGTCTATAAACGAAATCCCTAATTTAATCATGCCGCTATGGAAAATGATGACATCTCTGTAAATAAATTAGCAAAGCTGCTAATGTTTCGCCTACCATTGCGCAAGAGGCAACTATGAGTAAAAGACCAAGTTTTGAAGAATTTAAAAAACGAGCAATGCAAGATAAAAAATTTAGAGCTGAGTATGAGCTATTAAGACCAGAGTTTGAAATTCTACAAAAATCTATCAAAGCAAGAAACAAGAAAAATAGCATGAATAAAAAATATATTGCTGCCGCTGTTATTGAACGAAATGACAAAATCTTAATCGCACAGCGACCGCTACAAGCAAAATGTCATCCTGGCCTCTGGGAATTCCCTGGGGGTAAAGTGGAAGATGGCGAGACGTTACAAGAATGCCTTAAGCGCGAATTATATGAAGAGCTTGGCATTTATGCTGAGATTGGTGAATATTTTTGCACAAGCAGTTTTGACAACTACGAAATGTGTGTCTTTAAGGTACCCACATTTCAAGGCGAAATTAAACTCAATGAGCACCAAGCAATTGCATGGGTTACACCTTCGGAGCTTTTACAGTATGCCTACCCAAAACCAGATCTACCAATTGTCGAATTATTACAAAAAGACGCTATCTTAAAGAAATGATAAGATTCTTTCTATCAGAGCATCACGCATAATTAATGAAACTGAATCATATTGCAAAAAATTTGAATGGGTGAGCAAATCTGCAAGACGTGCTTGAACAAGTGCAAGCTTATCACTTTTAATAATTTGATCATAGTGATAATTTCGTTCTGTCATAAAGAAACTATTGTTTTTTATGCTATTTTCTGAAATATTAAAATAAGCAGTTAAACTATTTTAAAAGGGGTAGCTTATTATGAATAGTATAACGAGGATGAAACTTCCTATCTGTTTTTTAATTTTTTTACCTGGTATAATTTTTGCAATCAAAAAAACTCCTATAAAGAATCAGGATATAGCAGCTCTTGTTATTGATGTACAAAATTGTTTTACCCTCGTTGGAAATGGGTCATTACCTGTTGCGGGAACCGATGATGCTTATATCAGTAAAGTATCTTTTGCACTTAAAAAATTAAAATATGAAGGCGTTCCCTTATATGCTACTCAAGATTGGCATCCTCAAGGACATATTTCATTTTCCTCAAGTCATGGGAAAGAACCATTTACTCTGATCAAGCTTACTATTAATGGTAAAGATATTGATCAAATGCTCTGGCCAGATCACTGTGAGCAAAATACCTCTTCAGCGAAATTATTACTCGATGAAAAATTATTTACTTCGGTTATTAAAAAAGGAACTGATAAAAATTTTGATAGTTATTCCGCGTTTGAGGATGACAATGGTAAGAAAACAGGATTAGAATTGATTTTAAAAAAAGCTGGTATTAAAAAAGTACTCATTTTTGGTATCGCAACTGATTATTGTGTAAAAGCTACCGCTTTGGATGCAAAAAAGGCTGGTTTTGATGTCACTGTTGTAGCCTCATTATCTCGTGGAGTCAGCCCCGCAACCGTTTCTCGGGCATTTAAAGAGATGAGAGAGCAAGGTATTCATATAATTGATACTATTAATTATAAAAAAATTGAAACAAATTTTGAATAAAATGCTGAAAAAAGTCTCTTAGTAACCAAAGACAACTTTGCTAATAAAACAGTAGATAAAAAGACCTACCACATCGATAAGGGTTGCTAGTATAGGGCCGGCGGCGTGTGCTGGGTCAATCCCTAATTTTTTCAAAATGATAGGCATGGTCGATCCCAATAGTACCGAAAAGAAAATAATAATCAAAAGCGAAAAACTTACCGTCATTGAGCCGACTAAATTAGCATTACTTATATAGGTACGAGCAAATGAAAGCGTTGAGAGTACCAACCCGAGTGCGGCGGCCATTAAAAGTTCACGTTTAACAAATAATGATTTGTTTTGCGCATCTATTTCACCAGTGGCAAGGCCTTGTATTGCTAAAGCAGATGTTTGTGAGCTGGCATTGCCTCCTGTGCTTATCAGCATGGTAATGAAAAAACCGAGAAAGCCGACAAGTGTAGTTTCGTATGCTTGCAGAATAATACTTGATATCGATTGTAAAAGAAACAGGACAATTAATATGGTGCTGCGTTGTGTAAATAATTTAATAAACGACGTTTCAAAATAATTGCGCTTAATAGGAGTAACTGCAGAGATGCGGTAGATATCTTCACTCGCTTCTTGTTCAATAATTTCTACCAACGTATCGCTGGAGATAATCCCCAGAAAGCTCTCCTCTCTATCAATGACCGGTGCGATCATGAGGCTATAGTGTTTCATTACTTGGGCAATATCGCGTTGGTTTTCATCAACGGGTATTGCTATTTCAGATTCGCGCATAAATGAACTGATACGTGCCTTGGGTGTTTTTAATACAAGATCAGCCAAAAGAATATAGCCTACCAGTTCACCATTTTGATTGGTGACAAATATTCGCTCATGCAAGTCTCTGCTCGGCTGTATTTTCTGCAAAATATAAATACTTTTTTCTACCGTGAAATCTTCCATCAACGTAATAACATTGGTATGCATAATGCTTCCGGCAGATTCGGGAGCAAACTTTAACAGTGATATAACTTTTTCGCGATCCTTTTTATGGAGCAAGTTAAGGTATTTTTTAAGTTCATCTTCAGAAAGTTCATCAAAAAAATCGGTAAGTTCATCAATAGAAAGATTACGCAGTAAAATACTACGTTGTGTGTCATCTAAAAGCGAAAGACAATAAATTTTTAACTTAGTAGAAAGCTCATGAAAAACTTTTATTTCAAGCGCTTCCGGAAGCCGAAGGAAAATTTTTCGTATGGTATCATGATCACAATGACCCAAGAAATGTGCTATATCAGCAGGATGGTATTCAAGAAAATCCTGCCAGGCTTTAAGGACTTCTGGGTAATCTATCTGATCAAGCTTATCAAGATGTTCCTTGATAGTGTCAAACGTTTTTTTTGGGTCCATGGCACTTCCTTCGTTTTATTGACACGATATTAATCTTAAAGGTACTTGATGATACTATGTTCTAGGAATAAACTGTATATATATCTTGATTTTAAAGGAATTTTGTTGAACTTGCAAAGCTTTTGAGCATATAAACGTATGAAAAATTTAGTTCCCGGTTACCAGCGTGATGCCTACAAGGTGATAGTTGGTGAAAATTATCATCAGCAGCGTATTGACCAGTTTCTCTATGAGGCGCTGCCTGCTTATTCCCGTTCGTATTTTCAGAAGCTTGTCGCTGCAGGCTCTGTTACTTGTAATAACCTGACGGTTACCAAGCCCAGCTACAAGGTCAAAGCGGGTGATACCATTATCTGCACCATTGAGCGTGTTGACTTTACTCGTTCAGCCGCAGCCGTGGATAGGTCATTATTGGAGGGTGTCGATGTTCAGCTTATCGCGCAAGAACAAGATTTTCTTATTATTAATAAACCCGCAGGGTTGGTGGTTCATAAACCTTCCCATGCAAGCCGCCAGGTGACCTTAGTTGATTGGCTCTTGGCTATGTATCCAACCCTTGAAACTATTGGCGATACCGAACGTCCAGGCATTGTTCACCGGCTTGATATGCAGACATCTGGCCTTATGATTATTCCGCGTACACCAACAGCCCATGCGATTTTTACTCAGATGTTCAAAGACCGTCTTATTAAAAAGACCTATCTTGCCCTTGTAGAGGGCCATACCCCCCTAACTGCTCTTATCGATTATCGTATTATGCGCCATCCGACAGAACGTACCAAAATGGCCCATAGCCGTTCGCAAGGCCGCCTGGCTACTACTGAATTTTATGCCATAGAATATCTTAAAGATGTCACGTTAATTAAGGCGTTGCCGAAAACTGGTCGTACGCATCAGATACGGGTACATTGTGCAGCGTGGGGATTCCCTATTATAGGAGATGCTGTCTATGGTTCTAAATCAAAACTTATTGCACGGCATGCATTACATGCTGCTGAGCTTGAATTTGAGTACCAGGGAAAACAGTACCATTTTGCTGCGCCAGTGCCTGATGATATGAAGCATGCGCTTGTAGTGCTTAATAAATAAATGTATTGACGTATATTTTTCTCCTATGTTAGTGGTTATATAGAATTTATCTATAACCATTTGGAGAATCGTCATGAAGCACCTGTTTACTCTATTGATTTTTACGCTATGTCAAACTCTTTTTTCTGCAGAAAACAATTATCGCTTACTATTACCTGCTATGCAGGGTGGTGAAGGTCAGGTGCTTGGCTTACTGAGCGATAATGGCGATCTTGCTTGGATAACCACGGTTACTAATTCTGAACAATTGCAACTTTTGTATACGGCGACATCTGCAGACATACCATTAACCTTGGTTTTGCGTGACAGTACCGGAAGCTTTGCTGCAACAACTATTACGTTAACGAGTTGCTTAGTGCTTGACGATGCTAATCTTGCTACTGCAGGAACATTGTGTGCAAACATCAACGCAGTTATTTTGGCACCACAGGGCAATCGCGCATTACAGGCGTCATCTGATGGTGACACGCGTGGAATAAATGCTGTTGATTTGCAAATCGCTACAGATTCTACCTTTGTTGCTTCTGGTGATACTGCTGTTATTAGTGGGGGCCTTTATAATACTGCATCTGGTGAATTTAGCTTTGTCGGTGGCGGCTATTATAACGCTGCGTCAGAAATTTATAGTTTTGTCGGTGGTGGTCAAGAAAATAGTGCTTCTTATAATTGGGCAGCGGTTGTTGGAGGTAAGCTTAACGTAGCTTCGGGGGCTGATAGTTTTATGGGTGGCGGTTTTAGTAATACGGCTTCAGGAATCAATTCAGTTATTGCGGGTGGATTTAACAATATGGCTTCCGGAGGATCAAGCTGTGTAAGCGGTGGTGCCAGTAATATGGCACTTGCTGATGGTGCAGCTGTTTTGGGCGGCACAACTAATACGGTAACAGGTCAAAATTCAACCATAATGGGAGGTCAAGATAATAAAGTTTCAGGTTCTTATTCAATTGCTGGCGGTTATGGCAATGTTGTAGGCGGTTATTATTCACTTGCAGCTGGATATCTCTGTACGGCAACAGGCAACTATTCAACTGCACTTGGAGCATTGTGTACAACCACATTTAGCAATACTTTTATTTGGGGAGATAATACTACACTCTTTACCTCAACGGCAGCAAACACTTTTAGTGTTCTTGCAACAAACGGTGCACGTTTTATTACGAACAGCACACTTTCAACCGGTGTTATTTTAAATGCGGGTGGCGGTTCATGGAACAGTATTTCAGATAAACATGTTAAAGAAAACTACCAAGCACTTGATAAGGTTGCCATTTTAGAAAAAGTTATTAATTTACCAGTTGAAGCATGGAACTTAAAATCTGAATCGTCGCACATTAAGCATATGGGGCCTTATGCACAAGATTTTTATGCAGCCTTTGGTTTGGGTGATAATGAGCGTTATATCAATAGCTCTGATATAGATGGTGTTTCGTTGGCCGCAATTCAGGGCATGTATCAATTGTATACTCAGGAAGTAGCACAGTTGCGACAAGAAATTGCTGATTTAAAAAATAGGTTAGCCTCTTTGCCCTGAAGTTTTTATAGCGCGCTTTGACGCATGCTGAAGCTTTAAAAAGTGCTCTTTAAAATCTTTGATAGTATGCGGATGGTCAATAAGAACCAAGTTTTCTTGGTTCTTATTGGCAGCGCTTTGCGTAAGGTTATACGATCCGGTAACCACTATCGGCCGCTCCTGTGATTCAAAAATAATAAATTTATTGTGCATAATCCCCGGGCGGTCATTTGGGTTTACCTGAGGTTGCGCATAGATATATACGGGTATACCGGCTTTAATCAGCAAAGGAATTTTACTTTTGCCCTTAAATGCATATTCACCATCGGCAATAAGCATTATCGATACACCTTTTCTGTGCGCGGTAAGAAGGGCATGATATATGGTTTCGTCAGTCAATATAAAGGTGGTGATATATACACCGTCACCGGGGGTTAACGCATCAATAAGCCCAAGAATGGTTCTTTGTATGGTTTGTCCATCAAAGAGTGCTTCAGGCGCATGACTTTCCGGTTCAGACGTTTTTGAAAAAAAGGGTAGGGTCTTTAAAAATGCTCGAGGTGCCGTTAATTCTTCAAGGCCTTCAAGAAGAGCTATTGTTGCGCCAGCCATGCAACAAAAGACAATTACGAAACTAAGGCGTTGTATAACAAGGGGTATCTTCATGAATAAAGAGTAAAGTGAGATTTTTTTAAAAAAATGAATATACTTAAAAGAGTATACACCATTAAAAAT
>JAKAUO010000037.1 GCA_021827715.1 bacterium
CGAGCCGCGCATCGTGTGGTGGTCTTCCTACTTTTGATCTTTTTTCAAATAAATAACTTGTTTCGTTCCAGATTATTTCTGGTATCATAAGCATAGAGCGTCTCCTTTTTTTTGTTTACCCGCTATTTTAGCGGGTAAATCTAGAAGACGCTCTATTTATTTAATTTTCGGATAAGCTCTTATGTAAAAGGTGAACAGGTATTACCAGAAGGAGGTAAAGCTTATCTTGATCGAACCCAAAAACATCAAGGAATAATTACTAACTCCCCCGATAATGCATGTTACCGTGCATTTATTGATCGAGGGTATGAATGGGGTGGCGATTGGACAACTCGTGTTGATTATCAACATTTCCAGAAGCAAATAAGTGTATTGAATGATTGAGGTTGTCAATCAGACAAAAATATTTCTACGCTTTTAATTTTTTTAATTTCAATCTAAGCTATCAATCTAGCATTCTTAATAAACGAGACGTTAAACACAACGAAAGTAGATACCTATGAATTATAAAATATTATTGAGCATACTGCTTTTAGCTGCAACTGCTACTACCCATGCAGTGCAATCAAAATTTAAGATGGAACAATTATCTGCAACGCAAAGCAGGTTAGAGATACAGTGCCAGTTAGCGCCTGATGAAGTTCTTTTCAGCAATTCGTTACAGTTTTCCACCAATATACCTTCTGTCCGTATAACCAAATGGTTCGCGCTTAAGGACCCACATACCTTTTTTGACCCACGATCAAAAAAGACCGAACCGGTATATAGCGAGTCTGTGGCCTTCGTTCTCATGATCGAGTCACCACAAGAAATTCCAGCACATACTATTATTCATATGCATTATTCCACAAACTTAGTTAAGCAGCCCCAAGAAAAATATTTTTCTCTGAATTCCGTGCATGAAGCGTCTATAGAAGAGCAGGCAGCAACGGCCCCTACTTTACCCCAGCCCCCAACAAAGACCCCTCAAAAAACAACCTTCACCCAAACATTTACTCGTATAACCAACACTGTTACTTCATGGATACAGGATAAAGAATTACCGCTTATTCTTAAATTTCTTTTAGCCTTCATTATCGGTCTTATGATGTCTTTAACCCCCTGCATATACCCGATGATTCCGATTACTATGGGTATCCTGCATGCCAATAAAGCCCCTTCATTGTTACGTGGCTTTTTATTAGCTTCTGCTTACACCGCAGGCCTTTCTATGACCTTTGCCATATTAGGCATGATCGCCGCGTTTGGTGGCGCTCATTTTGGTTCGATTATGAATAATCCCTTGTTTATCGTTCCGATTATCTTTATATTTGCCTACCTTGGATTTTCGATGCTCGGCTTTTATGATATGTATATCCCGCGCTTTATGCAGCCGCGCCAAGGACACAATAATAATGGCTCTTTCGTTTCAGCGTTTACCTTTGGCATGATTAACGGCACAGTGGCATCTCCGTGTCTTTCGCCAGGCTTGGCATTAATTTTAGGGATAGTCAGTGGATTAGCAAACCCTGTTTTAGGATTTTTACTTCTTTTTGTATTTGGTGTTGGTTCAAGCTTTCCGCTGTTGATCATTGGAACATTTTCAACATCACTGCATATACTTCCTCGTGCTGGCATGTGGATGATTGAATTTAAAAAAGTGTTCGGGTTTCTATTACTCGGGATGTGTCTTTACTATGTAAAAACCTTTATGCCGGAATGGATATTTTATATCCTCCTTGGTACGTATATCATGATTGTTGCTATTTACTATCTTTATTATGGTATTACCCAAAAAGCTTGGTTGGCAAAATTGATGGGGGTATTTCTCTGCTTAGTTGCTGCCTATTCATTGACTGAAAGCTATCGGGTAATTTTCAGAGCAACTATGCATCACCAATCGCAGGAAAAATTGGCATGGCGCAATGGCGACTATGAAATGCTGCGTAAAGAGGCGCAAGAACAGAATAAACTCCTATTGCTTGATTTTACAGCGGATTGGTGCTCATTATGCAAAAAATTAGAAAAACAATTTTTTAGCGAACCGATTATTGTTCAAGAGTTACCAAAACGTGTTATACCCGTAAAAATAGATTGTACTACTGACGAAAATGCAGACAGCGTGAGCTTACGTAAAAAGTTTACTATTATCGGGTTTCCTACCATTCTTTTAATTAACCCCCACACACAGACGGTTATACAAAGATGGTCTGCTGACCTTAATGATAAAGATCATCAGGAGTTTGTTGATTATCTTGATAGTGTGAACACATAATAGTTTAATGATAAAAAAAATGGGGGACAAAAACCGTCCCCCATTTTTTTAAATATGAAATCACTTAATTAATAATATACGTATAGTTCGGTATCTTTACTTGATAATAGGCATATCCACCTTTAAGGTCACTGTATTGATCACCAATAGTGGCTATAATGCGATATCCTTGCCGCTCCAGAATTTGCCGATGTTTACTTTTATATTCCAGTGCCGACATTTTAAGTTCATCTTCATTACGCGTAATAAGTAAATCTATCTTATGAAAACCTTCTCTACGTAAATTTTTAAGCGTTGCTTCACGTTCATCAAACCGACGCCCAGAGAGTAAAATTATCGTACAACCTCGCTGAACAAAAAAATCATACAAACGTTTTACATGGGGGACAACCGGTGTATCAGCTTTAAGGATCCATTCATGAAAAAATTTTAAGACATACCCAAATTGTATAGATTTCATCTCTTCATACGACCATAAAAGAGTGTCATCAATATCAAATACGACCGCAGATGATGGCCCACAACAAATGCGCGGCTTAAAATAGCGTATTGCATCATCTACGACTTTTTTAACATCTTTTTCAAAATTCCCTTTTTCATAGTATTCAACCACCCGTTCTTTGGCGACCGTCAGGTTTTCTGGCCTGCGATCACATCCAGAAAATACCAAAATACTGCTTAAAAGAAGCATACTGTTCTTATATATTTTATCCATATACTTTACCCCCTGTATCATTAGTTTTTAGTATACGATCAAGTATCGCAGTTATTCAATAATTACTTAAGAGGGAAGGGAGTGTGCATTGCGATAGTTACAATGTCTGGGTTCTGCACATCAGCATTCATAAGATCAAACATCTGAATATGAGGGTTTTGGTAAGTGTGCCAATAATAGCGCTTTTTATGTAGGTCACTTACTGTTGTCCATTGTGTATAATCGTAGACGGTTTTATTTTTGCTTTTGTCACGGATAATGCCCTTGGGTATATTAAAAAGATTAAGAAGATGGAATAACGTATCACGTGCGTCATCTGTAGTTTCGCTTTCAAGAACATTTTGGCTAAACATGGCCGCGCGAACAAATCGAGAAGGTGAGGTAAAATCTCCCGGCAAACCAAACATACCTGATCCCTGACCGAGTGAAGGGTTCTGACTGTTAAAAGGCGTAAGATTGCTATAATTTTTTAAGTTCGTTATATGCCATTCAAACGAAGGAGCATTAGTGATAACACCCAAAGGGTTGTCATGCATAAAAAGAGAACCGTTGCTGTATTCTACCACCAAACTAGCTCCTTCTGTATCATGAATAATAACATGTATGGGCGGAACTATACCCCACGGGGCAAAGACCGTTGGTGCTACTTTTACAGCGAGTAACGCATTTTTTACTTCAGCAGTAGACGAAAAATTGGTTAATATCCACGTGAGAAGTTCCCATGGCGCCAGGACCGAGCGATATTCTTCACTACTTACTTGTTGAAATTGGGCATAATCAGGAAAAT
>JAKAUO010000039.1 GCA_021827715.1 bacterium
CATTTTTCCAGGATTGAGCAGGAACGATTTGGAAAAATTTGCATTAACTTGTGAAGAAAGCCTTGCGTTAGTCATGCCATACTTGGCTTATATCAAACGGGCTGCAGATCAAAAAAGAAAATTACCTTTTGGCCAAGAGAAATTTAATGAACTTGCAAAACATTTCTCTAACTTATTACGAATAAGTAATTCTAACGAAAGACTCATATGAGGTTACGATTCCTTGATATAGCCCACTATTTTTAATATGTTCCAGGAACTTAGTTAAATTTATGATATTCCAAATATTTTCCCGTCTAATTATAATTCATGGAGAGAATTACATGATGAATATCAAAATCTTAGGGTATATGATCATTATGAGCACCTATGCGCATATAGAATTGGGTAAACCCCTCGGCACCATGGTTGATATCGGTGATCATAGATTACACATGTACGCCATGGGCACTGGAATACCGGTAATTTTTGATGCATCCTTAGGAAATAATGTACTTGAATGGACATTGGTGCAACCTGAAGTTGCAAAGTTTGCACAGAGCATTTCCTATGACAGAAGCGGCCTAGGCTGGAGTGAAAAGAGTATATTGCCACGAACCAGTAAAAACATTGTTGAAGAATTGAGGTTTTTGTTGCAGACTGCACAGGTTCAACCACCTTATATACTGGTGGGCCATTCTTCGGGGGGAATTACTATGCGCTTATTTGCCAATTTTTATCCGGATGAAGTATTTGGCGTGGTTCTTGTTGATTCTTCTTATGAAAACCAAAGGCTTGAGTGGGAACGTCTTGAAAAACTTATGCGTCCCCCTGCAAATACTATAACCACTTCAGTAAATCCTCTTGCGTGGTTGCCCGAAGAATTTCATATAATCTATCAACAGCTCTTTGCAAACCCGGAAGCCCGTGCCACCGGTGGTTGTGAACACAAAGAACTCGATGAAAGTTTTAATCAAGTTAAACATTCAACCAATAATCTAGACAATAAACCATTGATGGTTATTACTCGCGGTACTAAAGTGGTAGATAATGCGTCAGAAGAAAGAAGACCATTTGAAGAAGAATGGCATCAATCTTGGCTTGGATTTCAGAAAAATTTAGTGGCATTATCACCCCAAGGAAAACAAATCATTGCAGACGGTTCTGGACACATGACCCAAAGAGAACGGCCAGACCTTATTATTAATGCTATTCATGAAATGGTACAGCACTATCAAAATACCTTAACGTTATATGATCCTCCAAAATAAAATTTAACTTTATAATAAATTATGCAAAATAGTGTACTTCAAAAACTTACTGATCTGGGCCTTCAACACACAACCTATTATCATCAAGCCCTTTTTACGTGCGATCAAGCACAGGAAATGGCACCACTTATTCCTGCGGCTCAGTGTAAAAATCTTTTTTTAAAAGATAACAAGAAAAATTTGTATCTTGTGGTAGCCGTATCTAAAACAGCCATAAACCTTAAAGCTTTATCAAAATATCTTCAGGCACCCGCACTAAGATTTGCAGATGCACAATTATTGAAGCATCACTTAGGTGTTGAGCCGGGCTCGGTTACTCCCTTTGGGCTTATATTTGATACACAACAAAGTATTACCGTATTATTAGATTCAATGCTTTTTAAACAAGAATATATTGGATTTCATCCTTTAGAAAATACTGCTACCACCGTTATAGCACCCCAAGATTTTTTTATATTCTTAGGTAGCTGTAAAAATAACTATACTGTTATAGATTTTGAGAAAATAGAGGTTTAAATGCTACAGATAAAAATTGCACTCCCAGATGAAATTTCATGGATAAATACCCAATACCAAGAAGTCAATTTCGCTCCTTCTGTTTTTGAAAATGAGATTATCGCTATCGCAGAATTTAATAGTATAAAAGCAGGCCTCGGAAGACTTGTTAAAATTGCTCCAGGAGTATATGAACTTGGCGGAATCTATGTTCTGAGTGAACACAGGAATCACAAAATTGCTACTTCGATAATAGAATTTTTATTGAATCAGGCAGGGGCAAAAGAAACTATTTTTTGTATCCCATTTGAATCACTCTCACCATTTTACCAAAGATTTGGGTTTAAAAAAGTTACAAGCCTTGAAATAGCACCTGCGGTTCTCATAGAAAAATATACATGGTGTCAAAAAACATACAAGGATCCCGTTGATCTTTTGATCATAAATCATTAAATTATAATCGAATAGATCAAAGAGATACTCTATTTATTTAATTTTCTGATCAACCCTTATTAAAATTTTTCGATTTTTTAAAGAGAATATTTATATGAAAAAACTCACAGCTATTTCGGGTATGCTCGCCTTACTCCTTTTTCCAACGCCCTGTTTTACCATGATGAGCGAACAGGAGCAAACAAGGAATTTATTATGTCTTATTGCTCAACGTTACACCGATTTCTTATCTCAGTTTGGGCAAGAAGAGCCCGGTGATTTGCGTCCTTCCATGGCAACACTTTTTGCTGCTGACTGTATTAAAATAGTGAATGATAAAGTGGTAAGCAGAAGTCCAGAGGAATTATATACCCAAGTCTCTGGAGCTAAAAATGATATTGGGTTGTGGGCAGTGAACAAAAAGAAACCTTTTATCGTCGATCCAACTTATAATACCGTGGTAGCGCATTATGAAATTCCAACCCAAAATAAGGGCACGTTACTGGTAATGAAGTTTCTTGTTTGTGATAAACAAGGACGTATACAAAAAATTGATGAGGTTTTTACAACATTGAACTAGGAGATCATATGTTCGGAACAGCAATAGGCAAACGTTACATAGAATTCTTAGAACGCTTATCTCAATTTGATCAGATTCAATTTAACAAAGATGTAGAACTTCTTTTTTCCGCTCATGTTAAAAAGGTTGTTAACTCAAAAACCATATGCAACAATCGAGACCAACTCGTTAAACAAATGCGTGAGATTATAGATACTTATGGGATCGCTAGCATTAATTTACTTGAATTAATTATAGGCAAAAATGAACAACTGAATGTTCTTCGCTTTGAAATAACTTATAAAGATCTACCACTGAGTCTGTGATCAGTATTATTAAATATGATGATGCCGGCTTAATAGAAGAAATTAATGAAGTTTTTGGTGCTAAAGAAATATATCAATGGCAGCCATCCCTATAAACAAGAGCAGGATGAGATGAAATTCAAAAAATTTCTTGCTTACTTTTTCGCGCGAAAACGGTAATTATTGATGCAAGTAAAAATTCTCTCTTTTTTTACGTATAACCGCAAATTTTATTCCAACCACTGAAATTAAAGATGACTATAAACAAGAATATGCAGGTCAACTCCCTAAAGCTTTTTTGAGCCCGCAACCCTACAACTATAGACAATTTGACAATTTTAAATGATCTATTATAATTATAATACAAATTATTAAATAATTTAAGAGAAATTCCGGAAAAAGACTCATATGAAACAACCGATGCTCCTGCTATTATGTCTCTTGAAGTCACTTGCGGCCCAAGAAATTGAAATGATCGATTTGCCACAAGTGCGTTCTTTGCATGCAGCATATGGCTATACCCACTGGAACCATGATCAACGGCTACAGCAATTGGAATTATTTTCTCAGCACGCACAAGAAGAAAATCCTCAGATAGTTACCCAAGCCTTTGTAGCTGAACAGAGCAATAGTAAAGAGATAAAGATTAACCGTCCTCTTCACACTATTTGTCAGGGTCTTTGGATAATAAAGACATTACAAAGTTTGGA
>JAKAUO010000002.1 GCA_021827715.1 bacterium
AAAGATGGTGACGTTGAGACTGTCCAGTACCAATATTTACCTACTATGCTTTTAAATGAATGGCAAAAAGATCATAAAACTATTGTAGACTTAAAACAACAAGTGCAAAAACTTATATCTGAAATAAATGATCTTAAAAGATCGATTAATGAGTTAGTAAGGCAATAGGTTGCAATCTTAATCAAAAAAAGAGTGGCTTGAAGATATCTTCAAGCCACTCTTTTTTTTGACTCTTTTTTTTGGCTATGCTATTACTTTTGCAATGTTTTACATCAAACCTATAAAGGAAGATACTTATGAAATTGTTCTCAATGCTTGTGGCATCAATTAATTCTTTATTTGCGCCAGCAGCCGGAGCAGAAACACGGGTACCAGAACTGTGCAGCCAAGTATGCACCACTGAAACCTGTTTTGCTCAAGAAGAATTGCCAGCTTCCGCAGTTATTATTTTGGGTACTGATAGACCAGAGAGTAATACTGCACAGGTAGCAGAACAATTGTATGAAGCGTACCAAAAGGCGGGTATTATAACACAATTTTTTAAAGCAAGTGATTTTGGTCCTGAATTATACGCACCGTCTGCCTATGCTCAACGCCCTGAATTGTTTCAGCAATGCAATGATGCAATTATCACTTCAGATGTTGTCGTAATAGTAACCCCAGAATATAATGCAACGGTTCCTGCGCCATTAACCCGCATTATTAATCTGTTGTCCTACCCAGATTCTTTTGAAGAAAAAAAGTTTGTTATTGTGACCACCAGTATCAGCCCATATGGTGGCGTGCGTGCGCATGAACAGCTTAAAAAAAATCTTTTAGATTTACATGCGATTATTGATGAAGAGGTTAACCTTAAAGTTGCTCATGTTGATACGCAAATCAAAAGCACGCAGATGTATGATATGCATGCAGAAAGCGTTGCCGCATTTGCACAACAGTAATAAGTAATGCAAGAACAATATACACTGCCAGAAATTGTCGTTATTACCGGGTATTCAGGGGCCGGGAAAAGCACGGTATTATCAGCTTACGAAGATTATGGTTTTTTTTGTATTGATAATTTACCTTATGAGTTATTGGCTCCTTTCTTTTATGGAATCACCCATTCACGAATGAAGCATAAAAAAATTGCGCTGGGAATTGATATACGTAGTGGCCTACAATTAGAACTTTTTGCGCAGGAATTATTAGCATGGCGCACGCAAAAAAGCGCTCATATACGTATTATTTTTTTAACAGCACATCAAGATACTTTAATAAGGCGTTTTCAAGAAACCAGAAGAAAACACCCATTAGCTGATAATAAGACACTCTCAGAAGCTATTCAGCAAGAATATAGTGCATTAGAGCCATTAAAGTGTATAGCTGATGATATTTTAGCTACCGATACACTCACCAGTGCTCAGTTACGGTTAATGGTAAAAAATAGTAATCAACAGCTGCAAAAAATGGTAGTGACGCTTACCTCATTTGGTTTTAAATATGGAACGCCTACTGATTGTAATTTTTTGTATGATGTACGGTCACTTCCTAACCCCTATTTTGTTCCGAGCTTGAAAGATCTTGATGGCCGATCTGCGGCTATTCAGGACTATTTATTTTCACAACCTTCTGTACAAGACTATTGGAAAAAGCTGCAAGATTTTTTTATATTCTCATTGGAGCGTTCTTATCAGGAAGGTCGGTTTTTTATGCATGTAGGTTTTGGATGTACGGGTGGCAAGCATCGTTCTGTTGCATTCGTTGAAAAATGTTCACGTTTGTATCTTGAGCATGTTCAATTTTTTATTCACCATAAAGACATTGCCGCAATGCAAATTTCTGCTTTGCAGACAGATGCAAAGCACGAGGAGCTATGAAAAAAGCGGCGGTACTATTAATGGGTCTTTTAGGCTTTGAAAGCGCACTGTTTTTTTATTACTATTTTTTTGGTGAGCATGGCCATAGGAAGATACGTGATCTTCAGCAGCAACAGGAACATCTTACTACTACCGTGCAGCAGCTGCAAAAAGAGATAGAGCAGCTAGAAAAACGGTTACGAGAATTTAAAGAATATCCCTATTATAAAGAAAAAATTATTCGTGAGCAGCTTCAGATGATGAAGCCTGATGAAGTTATTTACACGTTACCTTAAGGAAGAAATATGTTTAAATTACCGCCATTACCCTATGCATATGATGCGCTTGAACCCTATATTGATGCACGCACCATGGAGATCCATTATACTAAGCATCATCAAACCTATATTGATAATGTAAACGCAGCATTAAAAGAATTTCCTGAGCTTCAGCAAAAATCGATAACAGAATTGATGATCGATCTGGACAATTTACCTGAAAAGATTAAAACCGCTGTTCGTAATAATGGCGGTGGCCATTATAACCACACTTTTTTCTGGCCATCAATGGTCAAGGGCGGCCCCCAAATGCCTCTTGAAAAAAGTGCAAAAGCAATTACCAAGACGTTCGGCTCATTTGCAGAATTTCAAAAGCTATTTAATGAAGCTGCAAAAAGTCGTTTTGGATCAGGCTGGGCATGGTTGGCAATCAACGGCAAAGGTGATTTAGAAGTTATCTCAACTGCTAACCAAGACTGCCCGCTTTCTACCGGCTTTGCTCCTGTATTGGGCCTTGATGTATGGGAACATGCGTATTACCTTAACTATCAAAACAAGCGCGTCGATTACATACAGGCATGGTGGCACGTGGTAAATTGGCGGCAGGTAGAAGACATTTTTAGGAATATAGCCTAGCGTGCTGGAGTAACCAGTTGCTGAAAATATTCCCCAGTATTCCAGAAAGGGATATATCATCATTCGATTCGCCCGTATCATCTGGGGAAAGCAACTTCATAATAATATTTTTCTGTTCAGCTTTAATCCACTGTATTTCTTGTGTTGCTGGAATAAAGGCCTTTTCCCGTATTTTTTGTTCAGCATGCGATAGTGAACCAAGCTCATCAACAAGTTTCATATCAAGAGCCTGTCTGCCCGTGAATATTTTACCATTGGCCCATGTATCTGCGTCTTGTAAGTTCAAAACAGGGCGCGCTTGAGCAACATCTTGAATAAATTGTTGATAGGTATCATCACACAGTTCCTGCATAAGATCTTGTTCACCTTCTACAGGCGGCAATAGTGGGTTCAGTGCTGTTTTGTATTTACCGGTTTTTGTGGCAGTATATTCTATTTTAAATTGATTAATAAACTCTTTAAGTCGAGGAAGCGCTATATATACACCAATGCTTCCTACAAAGGATGACCCGGTGGCAACGATCCAATCGCAGGTGCTTGCAATATAATACCCTCCGGAAGCACACATATTTTCAACAAAGACCACCACAGGTTTATCCGGATGCATTTTTTTCAAGAAAGCCAACTCACTATAAATAGCTTGTGAGGTCCCTGCGGCACCGCCAGGACAATCCATCCGTAAAAGAATCGCTTTAATGCTTGGGTCCTTGAAAAACTTTTTTAAATTTTTTATATATTCGCCAGAACTTGTTAATGGGTGATTAAAAGAAAGAATTCCTACTTTAGTGCTGGGAGTCATCAGTGTAGTATAGTGCTTACTGATAATGTGTATCAATTCCGGCAGTAAAATGAGGAACATTAAAAGATAAAAACAGTTTTTTAAAAAATCAGTAAAGCGAGACATAGAGTTCCTCTTTTTATGGTAATTTGCAGCTTGCCGCATGATGTATCTACTTTCATTAAATTGAGTATACATTTTTTTGACATTTTTTTCAGGATATTTACACTAAATCATAAGTTTTGAAATTCCCTAGAGTAAGAGAGGGCGGTTAGCTCAGCTGGTAGAGCATCAGTCTTACAAACTGGGGGTCGCAGGTTCGAGTCCTGCACCGCCCACCACCTGCGCTACTTTGTAGCTCCGGATGGCAGGCCATCTTTTGACAAACAGAAGATGGCGGGCAATTCCCTCATTGGTATGCAGGCCCTGTGTCGCCGAAGTTTATAAGACAAAGGCGCATTAGATTATTGAAATATAGGTATTCCTCGGTAGCTCAGTCGGTAGAGCAAACGACTGTTAATCGTTAGGTCGTTGGTTCGAGTCCAACCCGAGGAGCCATCCTGCGCTAAAGCTCTGGATGACAGGCCATTCCTGCGCTAAAGCTCTGGATGACAGGCCATTCCTGTGGTTAAAAAGGGCCACTTTTATATAAAAGTGAAGAAATTTCTGTAATTAATGTATAATTATTGTATACTTACTCTATAAATACTCTCTTATATACGGGGGTGTAGCTCAGTTGGTTAGAGCGTCCGCCTGTCACGCGGAAGGTCGTGGGTTCGAGTCCCATCACTCCCGCCATACTTCGCCAAGGCTTCGTATGGCAGGCCACTTTTCCTATGGAAATAAATAATAAAAATAAATTACATTGGTAGCATTGGGCGAAGTATGCCCTTCGTAGCTTTAGCGTAGTAGGGCAGCTGATATGTATTATGTTTATCTTCTTAGATCTCTAAAAAATCCGGACAAAACCTATATAGGTTACACAATGCACCTAGCGGGGCGATTGGCTTTCAATAAGGGCTGTTTATAACATATCTCACTATTGTATATAAATGGCGCTAAGATCGACATTGCTTATTGATTGTTTCTATTTGTCATTAGCATGTCTTCTGGTCCGGTGATTTTTTGACAAAAATACCTAAATATATAATATAGATACTACAGGAATATAATTGTTATTATTAACTTATTGGATATAAACTATGAAAAAATTAATGCTTTTGGTCTTAGTGGCACTTATGGCCCTTGCCCCTGCATGCGGCGCTCGCAAAAAACCGGCTGCTAAGATGTTGTCTCTTCATAAGCACATGACTATGGGTCAAGTGACCTTGCACCTTGGTGAACCTGATGCTATTGTAGCTTCTACGGAAGATAGCAAAGGTAACGAAATTGATATCTGGGAATACAATCTCGGTATTCGTGATGAAGAAAAGCATAACACCAAAGTTCTCTTTCAAGTTGGCGGTTGGTTCTTATTCTGGCCATTACTCTGCTTTCCACAAGCATGGAGATCATCTTGGACATATGAAATATATTACTTTAAATTTGTAAATAGATTGCTCTCCAAATGGGGTAGAAAAACTGATATCATAGACATTCAAAAAGAATATTCACAGATATAATAACTACGTTTTAAAAGGGTAGGTATGAATAAAAAAACATTGACATTAGCGCTTTTTGCTAGTTTTGCCGTGCGAGCACAGGTTCAGGCATATGGAGCTGTCCCCCTTATACTGTACGCAGTCGGAAGTAGTTTGATTCATATCGAAGATTACCCGCCCAAAGAAGAAACTGATGTTCATGAAGAAATTACTCAAAGGGCTATTAAAGAAAATATTACTTTTGCAGAGGTAATCGGTGCACAGAACGCAAAAGATGCCCTTCTTGATATTGTTAACGCTTTAAAACATCCAGAGGTATATAAAAATATTGGAGCAAAAATGCCCAAAGGCGTTTTGCTTGAAGGGCCTCCTGGCAATGGTAAAACGTTGCTTGCCAAAGCGCTTGCCGGTGAAGCTGATGTCAGTTTTATCGCAATAAATGGTGCAGATTTTGGTGAAAAATATTTAGGTGATGGTCCCAAAAAAGTAAAAGAGCTTTTTGAGCAGGCACGTGCAAAAGCCCCGTGTATTATTTTTATCGATGAGATTGATGCATTAGGCACCCGTGGAGCAGAATTTGGCGGTGGCGCACAAACAGAAAATAACCGGGTGATAACCGAACTGTTAACGCAACTTGATGGTATGAATACTGATAGTGACCAACCAATTATTGTGGTTGCTGCAACCAACTGTAAAGATCGCATTGACTCGGCACTTATCCGTTCTGGCCGTATTGATATAGCGGTTGCCGTTGAACAACCAACACTAGCAGAGCGAAAAGAGCTTCTTCAATTTTATGGCTCCAAGGCAAAACTTTCTACTACTATTGATTTTAATGCCCTTGCTCAACGAACTAAGAATTTTTCTGCCGCTGATTGTCAAAACTTAGTTAATCAAGCGGCGCTGAGCGCGGTTCGTAGAAACGCTACATGTATCGAGCAGCGTGATTTTATAGAGGCTCTTGAAACGCGCAATATCCAGAAGCGCTAACGTAATGTTAATGGCTCATTTTTTCTCAATGATCGCGACATGCCCTTTGCCGAGTATGTCTATAGAAAAAAGTCTATGTTCTGATGTCTTTGATAAGATAATAATTTTTCTGCCATGGGTGTAATAAAAAACCCCAGCTTTTAAACGGGGGTTTGCAGAGTATATCTCTAATAAAATTTATTGGTAAAGCTACAATTTCCCCAAGAAAAGATAAGGATAATAAGAATAAATATAAGAAGGGGTGCAATGAGTGAAAGTTTTTGAAAATGTATGGTGAGGGCTCAGTATTTTTGGTTCCATAGTACTTATTATAGTCATAAAAATTACAAATAGCAAGCATATGGAGATTTTTCTCTCAGGACTTACTTTGAGGTTCGCCTGTAAATTCAAAAGTTGGCGTCTCAATTTTCTTTTTCACAAAATTTAAAATAGTTGTTGCTTTTTTGATCGATTCTATAACCTCTTCTTCGTCAATAAAAAAACGATCATCAGGATATCGTGAATATGTTGCATAAGGAAGTAAATCTAAAGCGTCGCTTAATAAAATTTCGAATGTTTTGTCTTGCTTTGTGCAAAGTTCTAAAAGTCGTTGTAAATCATGTGTATAAGGAATATGTTGGTTTTTAAAGACCAAAAATGCTTTCAATGCTTTTTCCGCACATTGTTGCGTATGATATGAAGCGGTATCTAAGGTTTCATTATCATTTTGAGTTAATTTTTTTGCAGACTTCAAATCACTTAAAGCTTTTATGAGCCATGCATCATGCCCTGTCATATAAAACCTTTCCCTGGTTAACAATTTTATAAACCAGTGAATTTTGATCGGTTAAGCGTGATTCCAATTCGGCTTTGGTGTAAACCATAAGATCTTTGGAAATATTAAGTCCCCATAAAACTTCATAGCCGGGCTTGCTACGCTTATGTCTTTTTTCGTCTGAGTTATCGATTATAATCAAAAAATCTAAGTCACTGTCTTCTGTTGGACATCCCCATGCATACGAACCAAAGAGGTAAATTTTAAGAGGGTTATATACGTTGATAAGCCTTTTTTTTACTTCTTCAATAACCTCGTTAGATATTGTCATAATTGTTCCTTAATTGATTTTTCTTGCCATTTAATTCTAGCATAAAGCGCATTTTTTTTTATGCAGGTTACCCTATAGGTAAATCTTTCTGGCAAAACCTATCAAGTTATATCTCTTTTGTTTTACTCTCATATTATCTTAGATAAGTAGCTAGTAGGGTAAGCATGAAAATAACTTTTTTGGGTGCCACGCAAGAGGTCACCGGTTCAAAGTATCTTGTAGAGCATGAAGATATAAAGATATTAGTTGATTGTGGCCTATTTCAAGGGAATATCTCAAAGCGCAATTGGGACCCACTCCCTCTTGATCCTAAAAGCATTAATGCAATTATCTTAACCCATGCTCATTTAGACCACACCGGATATATCCCCTTATTTGTTAAAAATGGGTTTAGCGGCACCATATATTGTTCGCCTGCCACTGCGGCCATGAGTGCCATTGTCTTAACTGACAGCGCTTCGTTACAAGAAGAATCTGCGCGAAGAATGAATGAGATGAATGAGCGTAGTGATCATCATAAGGCGCCTGTTCTGCCGCTTTATACGCGACAGGATGTGCAACATTCATTGGGCTATTTTAAGGCAATGGATTATGATACTGAATTTACCATAGAGAAATCTTTAAGATTTAAATTGGTAGCTTCGCATCATATTATTGGGGCATCGTTTGTAATTATATCTGACGGTAAAACAACATTAACGTTTTCTGGTGATTTGGGAAACCCAAACCAACTTATTATGAAATCGCCCCCGCCATTGCACCATACCGATTTTTTGGTGCTTGAATCAACCTATGGGAACAGGCTCCATGAACAGGAGGGTGATAGTGACCCTCTAGAAGAATTAGGTAAAATAATTCATCAGACCGTAAAAAAAGGGGGGGTTTTGATTATACCTGCTTTTGCAATAGCACGTACTCAACAGATACTGTACGCTTTATATCAATTAAAACAAAGAAAAGCTATTCCCTCTATTCCGATCTTTTTAGATAGCCCTATGGCAATACGCATTACCGATCTTTTTTGTGAATTTAGTAATGAGCATACGATACCTAAATCAATCTGTAAGGATGTCTTTACTATCGCCAAGTTTGAACGAACCGTTGAAGAATCAAAACAGATTGATCATGTTAACCCACCTGCCATAATTATCGCAGGAAGCGGCATGGCAGATGGTGGCCGGGTGTTGTACCATCTTCAGCATTTTATAGCTGGCCATAAAAATACTGTATTGTTTGTGGGTTTTCAGGCACAGGGTACCTTGGGCCATGCTATTTTAAGGGGTGACAAAGAGATCAAGATTCATGGTAATGTGTATCCTGTGCATGCAGATATAAAAAGCATCAATCATCTTTCAGCGCACGCAGATTATAATGAGATCTTGCAGTGGCTCAGTAATTTTAAACAGGCTCCCAAAAAAGTATTTCTGACTCATGGTGAACTGGAATCTGCAGAATCATTAAAAGATAAAATAGAAAAACGGTTTGGCTGGCCAGTAGTGGTTCCCCACTATTTAGATTCTTTTGCCTTAGATTAATATTTATCAAAATTACTAAGTTTCTAAGTGTCATCTCGGACCGTGATCCCGGGATTTAAGTCCGTTTAATCCTTAAATAAATATTGTAGATAGCGCTCAGGATCATCTAAAAAGTCTTTAGTAACATTATAATGGTGTGTATCTTTATAGGCAATGGCCGACAGCTTATCCCCATCACAAGAATAGATAGTTGCGCCGGGATAGGCGAGTAAAATGGGTGAATGGGTAGCGATAATAAATTGTGCATGGGGGTTTTTGCATAGTTCGCGCATAATAATCATCAATGAGAGTTGCCGCTGAGGAGACAATGCTGCTTCAGGTTCATCAAAGATAAAAAAACCGCCGTTGCCCAATCTATTTTGAAAAAAGGCTAAAAAACTTTCGCCATGCGATTGTTCATGGAGCGATTTTCCGCCATACGGCCCATAGGCCAATTCGGGGCCACCATTGAGAGCAAGTTGATCAATATAATTTGCAATATTAAAAAAACTTTCTGCTCTAAAAAAATAGCCATTACCATTACGTGGCTTATAGTTCCAAGAAAGGGTTAATTGGTCAGCAAAAAGTTCTGTGCCGGTATACGTTTTTTCCTGTGAGGTTTTAAAATTAATATTTTTGCTGCCTCCTTCAGCGCCAAAACCTGCCTTGGTTGCAATTGCTTCAAGAATGGTCGATTTTCCGGTGCCATTTTCACCGACAAAAAAGGTTACCTGGGTTGGGAATTGGATTTCTTTTAAATTCTTAATGAGGGGTAATGAAAAGGGGTAGCACTTAAAATCGAGTGTTTCTGAAAAATTAACCCGTATAAGGTCTAAGAGCGGGCCATTTATGGAGAGAGCGGGATTTTTTGAATTTTTTTTCATACTTCTAGTATACCATACGTTAAATTGTCCTGTATAAAATTCCCCCCAGCTTTCTGCGGGAAGCCTGGGCGGTATAATTTGATCAAATTGAAGTATTCGATTAAAATATGAATAAGTGAATTTTAAAATTTTAATAAACTGAAAGGTATTAACATGTTCACTATTGATACTTCCTATTCTCAAACCATCTCACAATTTATGCATAAAGTGTATGGATGGATGTTTACAGGCCTGCTGGTTACCGCTTTAACCTCGTACCTTATGTTTGCCTACCCTGCATTATTAGTGCATTTATTGTCTTCAACCTTTTCATTGTATGGGTTAATGGCGGCTCAGCTTGGTCTTGTTATTTACTTAAGCGCAGCTATCTCTACCATGAGCTATCGTGCTGCAGTAACAAGCTTTGTGGCCTATTCTATTCTTACTGGTATGTTGCTATCACCGATTTTCTTAATCTATGCCATGTCGTCAATTTGTATGACCTTCGTAACCGCTGCCTGCATGTTTGGGGGCATGGCTATTTATGGATATTACACTGAAACTGATCTGAGTCAGTTTGGAAGTATCCTGTTAATGGGTTTATGGGGACTGATTATAGCTTCTTTGGTTAACTGGTTTTTTGCAAGCAGTAGCTTTGATCTGTTTTTATCCTTCTGCGGAGTACTTTTATTCACGGCGCTCACCGCCTATGATGTACAGAAAATTAAAAACCTTGCACGAGTTATAGAGTATCAGGAAAATAGTCAGGAAATGAGCAATAAAATTGCGCTTCTTGGTGCTTTGCAATTATACCTCGATTTTATTAATCTTTTTCTTTATCTATTAAAATTAATGGGTAAAAAACGTAAGTAAGGGACATCATGTTTATCAATAAAAAATTGTTATTTTTAATCGCATTCAGCGCTTTGTATGGTGAAATAGTCCAAGATTATGATTCGGGAAAAGTTAAACTGACGCAGATTTTATCAAATGATGAAACTGGTGTTCTGGCATCAGAGGCCCATATTAAAAAAGCAGATGTTCAAAATATTGCTGAAGATTTGAATACGGCAGAAATTGCTCGATTTTTTGGCTGCAAGACGACTATAGGAAATACTTTTTTGAGTGAAACCTTAAAATCACCGATTAGCCCTGAGGATTCTTTAGGTGTTATTGAAAATAGACAAAAAATTATTAGAGCGCTCGTTGAAAATCCAGATTTTAAACAAGAGGTTGAAAAACTGTTAGAAGTTGCACAAGCTGAAGAGCAGATGATTATTGAATTATTATCAGAATTTTTTATCGGAAAATCATGCCCTGAATTAAGAGATTTAGAGACTATTAAGCAGCAATATCCAGTCTTGTATCCTTTTAATAGATTTATGTTAATGAATCCTACAGGCAGAACATTGTTACTCGGAATGAATCTATTCACCGTGGGCACGTGCCTGAGTGGCGCCGGGCTTGCAGGTTATGAGTTTTTAAATTCATCTTCGTTTGAGGCCGCACTGGGCAGTGCTTACTGCGTATTTATTGCAGGTTTGATTGGGTATCAGCTTGGTAATGATTATAAGTCTGCAGATAGCAAGCGCGTAAGGTTGCATTCATTTAATCAATTAATTACTGTTGCTGAAAAAATTGAACAGGTTTGTAAAGCTTATACTATTACTACCCAGTTTAAAATAAGTGATATTAAAAGCCCTGAGGGAGCTGAGTTAATTGAAAAGCTTAAGCATTCACGTTATAAAGATAAAAAGTCTTTATTGTTTATGTTTCCTTTTGTGCATACTTTTTTATACCGGGTCTATGAACAGGAAAAGAATCTTGCAGCTATACTTGCAAGCATTGCTGAGATGGACGCTTATAATGCCATTGCGACAAAGATTATAGAATCGCAGGATGCGCAGAATAAATTTTGTTTTGTTACCTTCATAGAAAATGATACTCCAACCATTCATGCAGAATTATTTTGGAATGTCTTAGTTAAAAACCCTATAGCAAGTAGTTTGACAGAAAACAAACATATTATTTTAACAGGCCCCAATGCAGGAGGCAAAACAACCAGTATTAGGGCATTATTGCAAAATATTATCCTCGGGCAAACCTTTGGGGTTGCAGCAGCTACTGATTTTGAAATGACTAAATTTGATGTGATTTGTTCCTATATGAATATTTCTGATGATATTTTAAAAGGACTTTCCTTATTTGCTTCCGAAATAAAAAGAGCTCAAGAAATAGTCCAAAAAATTAAAATGTTGGGCAATGGCAAAAAGTTTTTCTTTGCGCTTGATGAATTGTTTACCGGTACGGTTGCTGAAGATGGTGAAATATGTGCCTATGAATTCGTTAAAAAAATAGCTTCAAGTAAGGGTGTTCAATGTATATATTCTACACATTTTAATAAACTAAAAGAATTAGGGAATGCCGATGAGCATTGCGTAAATTATAAAGTTGATGCCCCTATAAAAAACGGTGATAATAAATTAGTATATCCTTATACGTTAAGTAAGGGCGCTAATGAATCGAGAGTCGCTTTAGACTTGGCTCGTGAAGCGTTTTTATTTGAATAAGTATTGATTTTGGCACAAAAAATTGGCTATATTTTGATAAAAAGGGATTTTTATGAATTTTATTATTTTAAAAAAAAGTGTGTTTTTATTAGCGTGTCTTTGTATAATTTCTTTTGAATTGCAGGCTGAATTGTCCCCAGAGGTACGTGCCAAAGGATTTGTCTATTTGCATGAAGTTGATCCGACCATTCAGGTTTCATTACGCTACTTAACGCCTGAAAATTTTGTGGGGAAACCTGTTGATGGCTATAAAAAACCCGTGGTGGTGATGACCAAGCAGGCTGCATTAGCATTAAAAAAAGTGCAAGAAGAGGTTAGAAAAGATGGATACAGCTTAGTAGTATATGATGCCTATCGGCCACAGCAGGCTGTGGACCATTTTGTACGTTGGGCAGAAGATGCGCAGGATCAGGGGAAAAAAGAGCATTACTATCCACGCGTTGATAAAGCCAATGTCTTTGATTTGGGATATGTAGCAAAAAAATCTGGCCATAGTCGAGGCAGTACGGTTGATCTTACGCTTATTGAGTTGGGCAAACCACTGCATGCTATTAAGGAAAAAAAACGTACCCTGAAAGATAATTTTGCTATTACTATTCTTGATGACGGTACGGTTGATATGGGTTCTTCATTTGATCTTTTTGATGTTGCGTCACATACAGAAAATGGTCTTATTGATGATAAATATAAGCCTTCAAGAGCTTATTTAAAAGAAGTTATGTCGCGCCATGGGTTCAAAAATTATTCCCAGGAATGGTGGCATTATACCTTGGTAAATGAACCATATCTTGCGCAGGAAGAAAGCAGCTATTTTAATTTTCCTATAGAGTAATTGAATGAAAAGGGGTGGGATTGGAAATACGAGACTATATTTTTTGGGGATAGTGCTGGGTCCATATTACGGATATATGAACCCCGTTGTTACCTTTACCTGGAAGAGTGATTTTTCTGAAAAAGCATGCTTGATGGCACAAGAAAATAACCTTTTATGGTCGTACACAAAAGATGAACCTTCCGCTCGCGATATTGCATGCTCCAGAACACAAGAAGAATTTGTTGCTAAGCTTAAAAAATATAATCATCCTTTTCTTGCGGCAGGGTTTATGGAGCCTGAACTTTTTGAAGCGCTGCTTGTTCATTATGCGTGTGATCAATATTTCTTGAATGTACCACTGGTTGCACTTTTTATTATGAAAGCATTTGAAATGAAAGCTGACGAGTTTATTTATTATCTTGATACTAAAATGACAGATGTAGAATATCTAGGCTTTGAAGCAGCTCTTTTATTACATGATGCAGAGTTAGAAAAAGCGAGTCTTCAAAAAGGTGTTAAACTTGATGAAGCTTTCTACAACGAAGATGGTCCTACGTTAATGGACCTTGTAAGAAAGAAAAAATGTTCTTATATGCGCGAGCGTGTTCTCAGGATTACTGAAAGCTCAATTAATAAGAAAAGAAATGATCTAGTTCCCTTGAGCGTCATAACTGAGCGATTAAGAAAGATACTCAAAGAAAGTAAAAAGGGTTGCAATTATGCGCAACCCTTTGGAAATTATTAATTTTCTGGGTCTTGCTGCTGAGTATTTTGTGCGTGGATAGCTTCTGCCAATCTACGGTTATTTTCACGTTCTTCTGGCGTGAGTGATGAAAGAATATCTTGAATATTAAAGTTTTGCTGATTAAATTCTTCAGAAAGCTCATCAGAATCTAAATAAGAATCTAAATAAGAATCTAATGACTCGATACCCGATACTTCCGATTCAGAAGGGATCTCGTCAGAGCTGCTATATTCTTCAGTATACGGTGAAGTATCTTCTGGTAAAACCTGGTGAAATACATGTGGGTATTCAGGAGTTGCTGGTACCATCTGCAAATTTTTCTTGACCGGCGTTGAGGGAACGCGTTGCTCGGGAGAAGAAAATTCTGTAACTGAAAAGTTTATTTGTTCAGTTGGTGTTGTAGGCGTATCTTCTTGTTCCATGGGGCATAAGGTAATTGTTGCTAAAAGCATTACATATAGAGATAGAGAGTATTTCATTTGGTATTCTTTCTTGGTTTAATCTTCTTCTCTTTGGTGAAGACGAAAAAGAGGGTTATTGGAGATTCGTTCCCACATTGTATCCGCTCGTGCTTGGGATTGGGCAAGTATTTCCTGCCGGCGTCTTGCTCGTAATTCGCGTCGAGCATCTTCAGCCGCTTGAGCCTGCTCCATACTAATGGGGGAATCATGGGCTACAGGTGTTGCCGGAACCTGTGGCGTGCCAGGAAATGATGAATAATGCAAAGGGGTTGAAGCAACAGAGCTGCTTGATTCAGAGGGTGTCCCCGGAACAACTGCTGGCGTTAATGAGCGTCGGCCCGATAGTGCAGGTGAAGAGAGCGGGGCAGAGCTCCCTGGAATGCTCGGAGAACGAGGCGTTCCTGCAGGGCTTTGGCTCGCCATTGCATTCACTGAAAAAGCTGCTGATGCTGCAAGAATGAGCAAAATATATTGTTTAGTCATGAACTATCTCTTTCTGGTAACAGTTATATCAACTTATTATTACTATTAGTGTATTATTTTTTGAGCAGAGAGTCAATAGATGAAGGAGCTGTTTTCGGTGACGTGTTTTTGCAAATTATCCTGTTTTTGATATACTGGTTGAGAAGATTGCTCGTAAAAAGCTCCCATTATTATTAAAGGTTATAATTATTATGAAAAGAGATATTCATCCAAAGGTTCGCCCTACGGTTTTTAAAGATTCTACTACCGGCAGAATTTTTATTTTAGATTCAACTATCGAAACAGACAATACTATTGTTCATGATGATGGAAATGTGTATCCCCTTGTTATGTTAAGTTTAACCAGTGATTCGCACCCATTTTTTACCGGCGCTCAAAAATATGTAGACACCGCTGGTCGTATTGAAAAATTCAATAAAAAATATAATTCAAAGCTCTAAGCGATGGATATTTTATCAGGTAGTTTAGCGGCAATTTCCTGGGATAAGCTGGAAGAGCGGTATAAAGCTCTTTCGCAAGAGTTGGTGAGCCCAACGCTTGATCAAAAAAGGCGCTCGGTTCTTCAAAAAGAATTTTCGCATGTATCTGAGCTTCTAGAGATCTATAAGAAAATAGAGGCGCTGCAGGAGGAGCTTGCTGGGGTGCGTGTTCAAAAAACGGAAACTTCTGATGCAGAATATAGCGCTCTTCTTGAAGAAGAGGAAGTTTCCTTGAGTCGCCAATTGGGTGATTTGGGCTTTGAGTTAGAAAAATTATTGTTCCCTCCTGATGAACTTGATAATCGTTCAGTTTTTTTAGAAATTCGTGCAGGCACTGGTGGCCAAGAGGCAGCACTTTTTGCTGGTGATCTTGCGCGTATGTACCTTTTATATGCTCCTAAAAAACAGTGGCGTGCTTCAATTGCCAGTGAAAGCCCCACAGACTTGGGGGGATTTCGTGATATTGTACTGCATATTGAAGGCAAAAATGTTTTTGGCTTTCTCAAGCAAGAAGCGGGTGTTCACCGCGTTCAGCGGGTGCCTTCTACTGAAACTGCTGGCAGGATACATACTTCTACAGCAACAGTGGCTGTTTTCCCTGAAGCAGAAGAGGTTGAATTTACTATCAATCCAAGTGATTTACGGATTGACGTTTATCGAGCGAGTGGTGCAGGTGGGCAGCATGTTAATACCACGGACTCAGCAGTGCGTATTACTCATATTCCGACTGGTGTAGTGGTGGCCTGTCAAGATGAACGGTCTCAGCACAAAAATAAAGCAAAAGCGCTCAAAGAATTGCAATCACGTTTATATAGCTCCCATAAAGAAAAACAAGATGCTGAAACCGCAGCGCAACGCAAAGAACAGGTTGGGTCAGCTACGCGTTCAGAAAAGGCGCGTACCTATAATTATCCTCAAAACCGTATTACCGATCATAATGCCGATATCACGTTAAATAAACTGGATATTATTATGGAAGGCAACCTGGATGATATTTTAGAGCCGCTTATGAAAAAGGATCTTGAAGAGCGTAGAAAGCGAGCATTAAGTTCTAATTTTTAAAAAGTAAAAGATAGTGGTATGGTAAATATTTTTTCTTTATATCCTGCAATTTCATGTTGCGGGGGCGCACTTTTAACCTTGTTTATCGCATTTCTTGTATCTTTTAATCGCCCTGCTATTTCCTATCGACATACGCTCACTATACTCATTACTCAAATTATTATGGCACTTGGACTGCTGAAAACGTCTTTTGGCCAGATACTCTTATCTCAACTTATCCGCCTGACCAATGCTATCAGTGATGCTGCACAAGCGGGAATATCCTTTATTTTTGGAGCCTTGGGAACGTCTATCGCGCCGTGGGGATTTATCTTTGCCTTTCATGTATTGCCTATTATTATCTTTTTTTCTGCATTCATTGCCGCACTTTCTTATCTGGGTATCATAGAGGGTATAACGAGATTAATAGCTTTTTTTGTACGTCCGCTTTTTGGAGCCTCGCAATCTGAAACAGCGTGCGCTGTGGCTAAAAGTTTCTTAGGGCCCACTGAGGCACAGCTTTTGATTCGTGATGCATTATTTACCGCAAGTACCTCAGAGATGTTTGCTATTATGGTCAGTGGATTAAGTATGATAAGCGCGTCACTCTTTGCTATTTATATGGGAATGGGTATTCCGGGAAGCCATTTGATTGCAGCGAACGTTATGGGGATATCAGGGTCTTTATTATTTGCAAAAATTATTATGCCCACTACCACTCAAACTGAGGAACCATCACGCGTGGGGGTACCGCTGCAAGAAAGACCGGCTAATCTTATTGAAGCTATAATCAAGGGCACTCTTGATGGCTTGCAATTAGTGCTGGCCATTGCGGCGTTGCTGGTATCATTTTTAGCGTTGCTTGCGATTCTTAATCAAGCATTTATCTTTGTGGGTAGTTTTTTTGGCATGACCACTGTTACTTTTCAAGACGTTATAAGTTATATTTTTGCCCCTTTTGGGTTTTTAATGGGGGTTTCGACCACAGAAGCATTTGCACTTTCAGAATTGATTGGTATTAAATTTTTAGCAAATGAAATGGTTGCCTTTGCAGAGGTTGCTAGCAAGAATTTATCTGATCGTGGATTAATTCTTGCAACCTACGCTTTATGTGGTTTTTCCAATATCGCATGCTTGGGTATTGTGGTTGGGAGTATCAGCACCTTAGTTCCTGAACGACGTTCAGAATTGAGTGGCCTTGCGTGGTATGCGCTTCTTGCCGCTACACTTTCTAATCTTTTTTCTGCCTATTTAGTAGGTATCATTATATAACATTGAGTTTTGTCTCTCAGCTGCGCTACTCTTAACTAAAGAGTTTTTTTAATTGCATGAGGGGAAAAAATGGCAATCAAAGAACAATCTGAAAAAAGTTGTGTAACCTTTGTAGATTGCTTGTGCGATGTATTTGCACAACAAAATATGTTTAAAAAAGAAGACATTGTATCATTAAAAAAAGAATTTTTAAATAGCTCTGTTCCTGCATTTGAAGACTTTCTTATCGAAGAAGGGTTGATTGAAAAAGAGGACCTTTTAAAAGCATTAGGGATATTTTACAAGACTCAAGCAATTGATGTACAAGGGTTTTTATTTGATCACCATTTAGTTACCATGTTCCCTAAAGATGAGATGCTTCGCAATATGTTTATACCGTATGAACGGGATGGTAACATTCTTTTCTTGCTCGCTGCAAATCCGCATAATGATGATTTACCGGCTATAGTAGGTAAATATGTTTCTTATGATGTTGTCTTTTTTGTTGGTCTTGCCCGCGATATTGATGATGCAGTAAAAGAATATTTTGATAAACCGTTGTATGAAGTTGAACCTGATATTATTGATGCTGAAGATGCTGAACGCGAAGAACACCCAGTTGAGACCATGATCGACGAATTACAGGCTGATGAAGAGCATGAAGGCAACTGATTAAAGACCTGATTAAAATACTTACATTCTAGATTTAACTAAAAACTATTGATTTTCCAGCCTTTAAAGATTTATATTTTAAAGTAGATAGTTAAATAGAATCAAAGTAGGGGGTCTTATGAAAAATATAGTTAGTTCAATACTCATACTTGCAATAAGCTTATATAGCGGCAGTCTCAATACGTATACCTGTCCAGAGAATAATCAACCAATACCATTTGGAGGTTTAACGCCACAAGAAGTATCTTTCTATAGAAATACCTGCCATTATGTAGTCGATTTTACTACTGGTAATTTAGTCCATTCGAGTAAATACAAAGTTCAAGCTCTGTAGACAGTATTACTATCTATAGCCTGCATAGTATTGTTGGTTATATTTTGCATAACTCAAATCACTTTGGAGCGACCGGACCTGAGATTCAAGCGAATAAATATGCGACTGAAATGAACTTACTTGAGAGGAAAGAGTGCTTACGTGCGCAGAAAGTGAATAATTTCTGGCTTCCAATTTTCTTGTAAGAATTTCTTATACCGATGATATTTTCTTTCTAGACAAGCTATATAGGTTACTAATGGAAAGGTGTCATTGCCTAAAGATGCATTAAGTTCTTCGTAAAGATCTGTATGTAAATACTCAAGTAATTGCTGTTGTATAAAGCTAAAATCCGCAGTTTCAAGATTATTATAAAAATCCTGCAATGTGCTCAATGAGTGTTCGCAACGCACTATTGCATCATTATAGCGGGGAACGGAATATTTTTTCAGATTTTCATAGTCAAGCATTACCGTATCGATCGCCTGCTGCGCTCGTTCGCGTATCTGTTTAGTGATCTCAGAAATAGAAGTTGTATGCCATATCTCTTTTTATAAAGAGGCAAAAGTGCATCGATTGGGCTACTGTATGCTGCTGTAAAGTAGATATTTTCAGCTGAATGTAGTAGCTCATCGAGCTTATCCAGAATCGCTTTACCATTTGCTTCTGAATGGTAATGAGCATAGTTATAAACCTGATACCCAATAATCCCTGTAGCTGCAGCAGCTGCCGTAACTGCTAATGCCTGAGTGGCAGTTACATCGCAGGGTTTGGTGGGTATTGTAAGCAAGAAAATAAGGGGAAAGAGACTCTTTTTAAGATTTTCATATAATTCAATTACGGTTTATTTTTATATAAGATCATGTAAGCAGACGGTGATATATGGCTGACATTCACGGCAGTATCTCATGTCTTTCAGTTCTTGCACAAGCCGTTGAAGGCGTCTATTTCTTTGCGTCAGATTATCATTTTCATTGCGTAAATTATTATTTTTTCTTTTCTGGGTATCAAGCTCATCTTCTAAAGCACGGTTTTTCGTCCTTAACTGTTCAATCTCGAGTAGCTTTTCTTCAAGTTTAAATTCAGCACTTTTTTGTATCGATTGTATCGCCTGCTCACTTTCTTGTACTAGGTGATTGCATTCATAGTTTGAAACACGGTTGTCATGCACAAATTTTTTATAGATGT
>JAKAUO010000031.1 GCA_021827715.1 bacterium
ATGCTTGCCATTGCATTCCTGTTTTTAAGAGATAATAAATTCCATTAATTGCTTGAAAAAAATCGATGGGTGGCCGACCGGTTGTTGCTTTAATTGGTAAATTCGCTACAATTTCTTGTGCATCTTTGAGTAGCTGCTCATTTAATAAAAATGCCTTATTTATGCATTTTTCAAAACAATTTTTAGTTTCGCACATGTGAAAAATCTCCCTTTTTTTTCGTTGAACTGAAATTTAGGGAGATTTTAGTATTTTTTTAAAACTTAGACGAGTTTAGGAATAGGCCCTAAGAAAGAGTATAGATATGTATAAAAAATATATAATGGTTATGAGTATTTTTTGCTCGTTATATGGGCAGGAAGTGTCTCGGTATGATCGAGTAAAACAGGATAATAATTCATATACTAATGCAGAAATAAAAGCGAAATTTCCTGGTCTAACCGATAAAATAATAGATAAAGCGCGGATTGAGGCAAATAAGGGCAGTCTCTTTATGAGTGGTTGGAACACTGCTGATACATTTAGAAAATATTCTAGAAAAAGGGATGTATCTAATGAGAAAAGACGTCAAAAGAAACGTACTGCCATTATTCTGCCTATGCACACCACAGACGTTTCAGAAGAAGAAAAAGAGCGAGCGCATAAGAAAATGAAAATAAGTTATTTGTTGAATTAAATAACTTTCTGCAGTGGTTGGTTTGTTGGTATGTATATTTGAGTATGTTTTTGAACCACTTGTAAGATATCTTCCTTATGCAAAGGGTCTTGCATTGCAAGGTCAACAGTGGCTTTAAGCCATCCTCGTGGTGTGCCAACATCATAGCGCGTTCCTTCTATTTTATAAGCAAACACGCGCTCATTTTGTTGTAACATATGTGCTATTGCATCAGTTAATTGTAATTCGTTAGTTGCATAGCCACTTATTTCTTCCAAAGAAGAAAATATTTTATGTGATAGTACGTAGCGCCCAATAATCGCTAAGTTTGAGGGAGCATCTTTTAGTGAGGGTTTTTCAATGAGCGAATCAACTTGAAATAAATTAGGTGTGATCTGTTTTTTAATGCGTATAACACCATACGAGCTTACCTGATCATGCGGAACTTCTTGGACCGCAATAACAGTAGCTTTTTCCTGGCGAGCAATACGTATTAATTGAGCAAGTGCAGGTTTTTTGCCCATAATAATATCATCGGGCAATGCAACGGCAAAATATTCTTTGCCAATAAAAGGTTTAGCCATAAGAACTGCATGACCAAGTCCTAAAGGCGACGATTGTCGTATATAAGAAAAATGAGCAGTCTTGATAATATGATTAATATCTTTAACTTCATGCAATTTATTTTTATCCTCTAATAAGGAATCAAGGTCAGGAGCTGAATCAAAATAATTGCTGATAAGTTCTTTGCTGCGATTGGTAATAAAAAGCACATGATCTATTCCTGAATTAATGGCTTCTTGAACGCTAAAGTGAATAGCGGGCTTGCCAATGATGGGAAGCATCTCTTTGGGCATTGTTTTAGTATAAGGTAAAAACCTCGTTCCTAACCCTGCCGCAGGAATGACTACTTTTACGATCTCCATCACATACCCTTTTTTGTAATTTTTTTAAAACTGCTTTAAAAATTCAATTTTCCCACTATGAAAAAGTCTAATATCATTAATACCATATAAAAGCATAGCTAATCGTTCAATGCCGATACCCCATGCGCATCCAGAATAGAGCGTTGGGTCGATGCCGCAGGCTTTAAGTGTTTCAGGATGCACTAATCCAGAGCCGCCCATTTCAATCCATTGAGTCTTTTTACATAAGGCGCAACCATTCTTACAGAAAATACATGAAATATCAACTTCAAGTCCTGGCTCTACAAAAGGAAAATAACTAGGTCTGAGCCTGATAGAAAGATCATTCTTTTCAAACAATGTCCGCATGAATACTTTTAACAATGAACAAAGATGCGTCAGTGATATATTTTTATCAATCAAAAGACCTTCACATTGCATGAACATAAAATCATGTGTGGCATCAGTAGCCTCATGTCTAAAAACTCTTCCTGGAGTAAAAACTGCAAGTGGAGGCTGTTGGGTTTTCATCGTATGTACTTGAACCGAAGAGGTATGGGTGCGCAAAAGAAGTCCGGGGGTGGTGAGCCAAAAAGTATCCTGCATGTCGCGAGCAGGATGGTCCGCAGGGATATTAAGTGCTTCAAAGTTATACCATTCCGTTTCCACTTCTGGACCTTGAGCATAGGCAAACCCCATCGAAGTAAAAATATCTTCTATTCGTTCGATTAAGTGCGTATAGGGGTGTAAAGAGCCCGTTGCTTTATCAAATATACTCGGGTTACTTGCAGTAACATCAAAGTTTTTTTTCTTAGAAAGCTCTTTTTCTTGTGATTCTTCGCGCAGCTTTTGCTGTGCCGTGTGCAGGCCCTGAGTGATAATCTCTTGAAGCTGCTGTACTTGCGGGCCAAAGGTACGTTTTTCTTCTAAAGGAAGCTTTTTGAGCCTCCCCATAAGTTCATTAACGCGCCCAGATCTGCCTAGATAGGCGATGCGAAGAGCTTCAAGCTCCTGATCACTGGTTGACTGTTCGAGCTCTTTTTGCCACGTGGCGAGTATGTTTAAAAGTGACTGATCTATAATTTTCATAGTAAATAGTAGCTAGTTATAGTTTATGGTAGCTTACCAGACAAATAAACCTGTAGCAAATTGAGTATAAAATGTTGACAAATATTTGTAAAAAGCTACCATTAAATCATCTATATGCCGGGGTAGCTCAGTGGTAGAGCGAGAGCCTGAAGAGCTCTGCGTCGATGGTTCAATTCCGTCTCCCGGCACCATCCTGCGCTACTTCGTAGCTCCGGATGGCAGGCCATCTTCTTTAAATGAAAATACATGTTTTACGTTTATATTCTTAAGTCGTTGAGCTTTCCTGAGCAGACATATGTTGGATATACAGTTGATTTGAAAAAACGACTTAATGAACATAATGAAGGCTTATCTCTGCATACTTCAAAGTATGGGCCATGGGAAGTTGTAGTATATCTGGGATTTAAAAATGAATATAAAGCTATTGAGTTTGAAAAATATTTAAAATCTGGATCAGGGACAGTCTTTAGAAATAAAAAGTTTTTATAATATGGCCCGTCCACCAGAGCTTAGTGAGTGAAGCTCACCATAAGCGCAGGTGGATTCAATTCCGTCTCCCGGCACCATCCTGCGCTACTTCGTAGCTCCGGATGGCAGGCCATCTTCTTTAAGGGCCTATCCCTAAACTCTAATCTTCTTTGATGTGATGATTGAGAAGGCAAATTGCATGAGCGCAAGATAATTTTTCGCAAGTTTCTCAAATCTGATAAGAAGCCGCCTAAATCGATTCATCGAGGAATGGGAGCTTTCAACGATCCATCGTTTTTTCTCCGACTTGCTGATGGCAGCCTTCTTCGAATTGCGTTTATTTTGGCTTACTTTAGGAACATAATAAGCATTAAATAAAACCATATGTATAAATTTTGAATCATAAGCTGAATCTAAAT
>JAKAUO010000048.1 GCA_021827715.1 bacterium
CCGCGCTGCAGCAGTTGATCAATTAAAACTCTGGGCAGAATGCCTGAATATTCCTTTGATAGTGGGCCTGCCTCAACAAGACCCAAGCGCAGTCGTGTATCAAGCTTGCGCAGACTATAAAAAGAATAATTATAACAAGCTTATTATAGACACCGCGGGCCGGCTACAGACAAAGACACATTTAATGAAAGAGCTTGAAAAGATACACCGCACGATTACCAAACAACTGTCTGATAAAAAGATAACTACTCTTTTGGTGATTGATAGCATGCTCGGGCAAAATTCGTTTGAACAGGTAAAGTTATTTAATGAATCAACAAAAATTGATGGTATTATTTTGACCAAAACAGATGGTACCGGAAAAGGTGGCATGGTACTGAGCATTGTCGATACGCTTAAAATTCCTATTGCGTATGTGACTTTTGGCGAACAAGCCGACCAGATTGCATTATTTGATGCAAACACCTTTGTTTCATCTTTGATAAATTCAGAAGCGTGATACTTAATGAATAGAAAAAAAATTATCTTACTGCTTATACTAGTCAATGCACTCAGCACACCTCATGTGATATGCAGCATGCACTACTTAGAAAAAGTTTCTTCTTTTTTAAATTCCTGGGATACACCACAACCACTATCTAAAAAAATGAATTTATTGAAAAGAGAAAAAGAAAAAATTGGAACGTGGCTCGATCTTCCAGTTTCTGTGCGTATATGTCATGGATTATGCTTACTTTATGGCTTTTTTCGAATAAAAGACATACAAGATAATCCAAGCTGTTTTCTCCAATATATTTACCATGCCGACGGACTTGATTTTGCTTCTTTGAAATGGCGCAGGTGGCTTGGCACTCATACACCCTTTACACATCTATGGCTAGAGCACGATTCTTGGGAGATAGGTAATAGTGTATTTGTCTTTAAAAACATCAAGGAATCTTGTATTAAAGCAAAAATAGATGGTTATTCAGCTCTTGGCATGACGGTTATAGCAAAACATTTAAATAGAAAAGAAAAAAAGGATCTCATAAAAGATTTACGGGCATTAGGTTTTAAACCTACCAAAAAGGATAAACAACTTGCCCTTTTAGAGTTATATGAATCGACACCGCAAGATACTCAAGGGAAATTTATGCTTGCCTTGGGCTATAATGACCCCAATTGTAACTTATCGAGACTACCTCTTGAAATTATAGTACATATTGCAAGTTACGTCCAAAGAGAAAGATCACTTCTTGCAGACTTATGAACATTACTCAAGTAATCACGCGCTACGCAGAAAAACTCATCCCTGCTTATCAGAATAAACAAACAGCATTTACCGTTTCCTGGTGGCTCGTGCAGAAAGCTACCGGTAAAACCCGTACAGAATTACTTCTACAAAAAGAGTATAATCCTGAACTTGATAAAACCATTCAAAATTGGATAGACGCAATTGTACAAGAGCATATGCCCGTACAATATATCCTGGGCTCTGTCCCTTTTGGCGATCTTGATATTTTAGTAAAACCACCCATTTTAATTCCACGGCCAGAAACAGAGCAATGGACACAAAAATTAATAAGCACGGTTTTGCCCTTCGACTACGCTCAGGGTGAGCGGCGGATCAATATTCTAGATCTTTGTAGCGGCACGGGGTGCATCGCCTTAGCGCTTGCTCAAGCATTTCCGCAAGCCCAGGTAACAGCAAGTGATATTAATGGACAAGCTTGTGCCCTGATACGCGAGAATATACTCCATAACCAGATAAAAAATTGTACCGTGCTCCAGTCTGACCTTTTTGATAATCTGCAAGCAGACAAAAAATATTCTCTTATTACTGCAAATCCGCCCTATATCTCGCTTGAAGAATGGAAAGATCTCGAGCCGTGTGTAAAAATATGGGAATCTCCCCAGGCGTTGATAGCCCAACAAGAGGGCCTAGAAATAATCGAAAAAATTATTTATCAGGCTCCTGATTATTTGGGAGAAAAAATAGACGATGTTGCACAGTTATGGATAGAGATAGGTGCTTTTCAGGCAGAAAAGGTATATGCTCTGTATCAGAAAGCCGGTTATAAAGAAATTACCATACTGCAGGATATGTATGGAAAAAGCCGTGTCGTTACAGGAAGTTTATGATAACTGGCCATTATGCCGCCTACAAACTCTGGAAGAATATAACCTTTATACTGATAACAGTTTTATTGGTGGCCCTTACTATTATTCAATGCCTCGCGTATAGCAAACTTTACCGGGAACAACGTGTATTTAAAGAATTGAATCTATACAATACTTTACCGCCTTCTACAGATACGGAGCAATTGTGGCAGGCTTTACCGGAAATTGATAAACAGCACTGGCTCAACACCATGGATGCGTTGGTTGAAATTATGCCACCGCAGGTAAAAATAGAAAAACTACATTTGACACAGGATGCCCTGGTGCTCACATGCCACGCACAGAACGACGCTGCTCTAGCAACCATGCTTGAAGCATGTTCAAAAAACAGCATCTTGCAGAAATTGCGCCTTAAAAACAGCGCTCAACACGATGGTTCTTGTGTATTTACTCTTGCAAGCGCTTAAAGCTCCTGGAGCTTTCTTATCTCTTCAAAGGTCTTTTGATACATTTCAAGCAACGCATCACGATCTTTTTCATTAATCGCTAATGCATCTGCACGTTGTGCAATATACGCATCATAATTCTGCTGAGAGTAAGGGCTTTCAAAATAGGTGATTAGCTCACGCAAGCACATTTTATACTCTTGAGAATGTGAGTCATCGGCATATATTTTTTGAGATAATTCTGCGATATACTCAGGTGAAAAATCTTTATATTTTGCAATTAAAGAGTACTTAATTGCCGCATCACTCATCCAGTTATAAAAACGCATTTCCGGATGCTGTTTTTTTGTATACTTTCCAAACACCTTTGAACATTTTTTGTCATACGATGCTCTATACTTTTTACCAAGAGCCTCATCAAGCGTAAGATTTGCCTCTGGGTAGCGCTGCATAAGGGCTTCAATATCTTTTAAAAGGGCATATGCACTTTTCAAAAGAGCTTCTTTATCAAGAGCTTCTATTTCAGCACCTTCTTTCTCCTCATACACAAAGCTATAATCCACGTGGTGGTTCAAATCATCTAACCGCTTTTCACAATCTTTTATACTTTGCTGAGAATTTTCCACTATTGCAGTGGATACCATTGTATAGGAAGAAAAGACACAAAAAATCAGAAAATATACCATATATCTTAATTTCATTAAAAACCCTTATTAGTTTAAATTATAATTATTACTTTAAGTATACACCATACCATGGGCAAGAAAAAAGAGCTTTATAAAAAAAGACATTAAAAATGTCTCAATACTTTAAAAAAGAGTCTAGAGCTGTCCAATAACCTATTACGTTTTTATTAATTTAACGATATTCTTAAAAGAGATAATTTACGGCTCTCTTAAGGGTATAAAACGCAATGAAATCATTAGAAATACGTCAAAAATTCTTCAATTACTTCAAAAAAAAGGGGCATACTCAGGTCCCCAGTTCAAGCCTTATCCCGGCCCAGGACCCTACTTTATTATTTGCAAACGCGGGGATGAACCAATTTAAGGACCTTTTTTTGGGCCTGGAAAAGCGTTCGTATACCCGTGCGGCAAGCATTCAAAAATGTATACGTGCCGGCGGCAAGCATAATGACCTTGAAAACGTGGGGTTTACCAAGCGGCACCTTACTTTCTTTGAAATGATTGGCAATTTTTCATTTGGCGACTATTTCAAAAAAGAAGCGATAGAGTACGCCTGGGAATTTCTTACTACTGAAATTAATCTTAATCCTGAAACATTATATGCCAGTGTGTATAAGCACGATGATCAAGCATACGTTCTTTGGAAAGATCTTATAGGGCTTCCTGAACGAAGAATTGTAAAGTTGGGCGAGTCTGACAACTTTTGGCAAATGGGAGACACCGGCCCCTGCGGCCCCTGCACAGAAATTTATGTTGACAGAGGTCAAGATGCCAGCACATGCAGCAACCCTCATTGCGCGCCTGGATGCTCATGTGATAGATTCCTAGAGATCTGGAACCTTGTCTTTATGCAATATAACCGTCAACCAGATGGAACGGATGTCCCGCTTACCCAAACCGGCGTTGATACCGGCATGGGTCTTGAACGGTTATGCGCCATTGTACAAAATAAAGACACGGTATACGATACTGATTTATTTGCGCCCCTTATTAAAGAAACTGAACAGTTAACCGGGCTTACGTATGCAACATCACCGGAATCGATACAGGCAGCGTTCCGCGTGCTTGCCGACCATATACGCTCAACTACCTTTGCCATTGCAGATGGCTGCACCCCTTCAAATGAAGGCAGAGGTTATGTATTGCGTAAAATTATCCGTAGGGCGGCTCTTTTTGCACAAAAACTTACTGATAAAAATATATTTCCGGAATTATCTGCAACCGTAGTTAATGAGTTTGGCTCGCTTTACCCCGAGCTGGTTTCACAACGTACACTCATTAAAGAATTGCTCACCAGCGAGATTGAAAAATTTTCATTAAATTTAATTAATGGTCAATCTATTTTAAAAAATTATTTTACTCAGCAAGAACATTCAAAAACTATTACCGGCGAGCAAGCATTTAAACTCTATGATACGTACGGGTTTCCCTTAGAACTTACTCAAGTAATCGCTCAAGAACAGGGCTTTACCGTAGATTCCAATGGCTTTAGTAAGGCTATGGAGCAACAACGGTTACAATCAGGTAAAAAAGTTGTATCAAAGCAAGAAACTACTTTTCCTGATGAAATTAAAACAGAGTTTGTGGGCTACACGCAGCTTATTACGCCTACGCATATTATCGCATTGATATTTAATGGCACCATAGTTCCTGAGGTACCGGAAGGCGAATTGTGTTGGGTTATTACCGAAAAATCTCCCCTGTATGTAGAATGTGGTGGCCAGATAAATGACACTGCCCTTATGATGGTTGGCCATAGACAAGCAGAGATACGTGATATTAAAAAAATAAATAGAGCGATTGCTTTTGAATGTGTTGCGCCTACACAACTTTTGATTGATCAGCAATTAACGATAAGCGTCAATGAGCGAATACGTTCAGCCACTATGAAAAACCATACAGCAACGCATTTGTTGCAAGCGGCTCTTCAGCTGGTGCTCGGAACACATATTAAACAATCAGGGTCATTGGTAACTCCAGATTATTTACGCTTTGATTTTACGCATCATGCTCCCTTAACACTTGAAGAAATAACGCGCATTGAAGATATCGTCAATAGAAAAATTCTAGAAAATATTTCACTTTCAATAACCACTACCACTTATAAAGCTGCCTTAGAGCAGGGCGTCATCGCCTTTTTTGGTGAAAAATATAACCCTGATAATGTGCGTGTGGTAAGTATCCCGGGCTTTTCAGCAGAGCTGTGCGGTGGAACCCATGTAGCAGCAACGGGTGATATTGGATCTTTTAAAATAACAGAAAACAGTGCACTTTCTGCTGGCAATCGACGTATCGTCGCACTTACGGGGCTTAAGGCGTTGGAGCTTTTTCAACATGATTTTAATCTGGTTAAATCACTTTCTCAGGAATTAAAAGTACCCACGGCACAATTGACACAAACAACCCAGGCACTCAAGCACGATATGCAAGAAATGGTGCGTACAGTAAAGCAGCTTAAAAAAGAACTCTTTGCCTTAAAAATCCCGTCTATTATCACCCAAGGCTTTACGCTTAATAATGGCATTACATTCATGCATGCTCAATTAGTTGATTCAGCGCCGGGAGAACTTAAGGAATATGCCGAATCGCTGCTTGCGCGCCAACCTGGAGTTGTTTTATTAGAAAGCAAAGCGGCCGATAAAACCCATATATTTATAGCAAGCTCTGATGAAAAGAGTATTGATATGAAAAAAGTTGCTGATGGATTAAAGACATTCGGGATTAAAGGTGGCGGAACGCAGAAACATTTTCAAGGCTCTGCTGAAACATTACCAGCAAACTTTACACAATCATTACGCAATATTCTTAAATAACGTGAGTTCGATATATAAAAAGACTTTAAAAATATTGTTTTTTCAATAAGAAGTTTGATGTTCTTCATGTGTCATGCTGAACTTGTTTCAGCATCCATCGAATTAGTAAAAATCGATTAGATCGATAATGTGGACCCTGAAACGAGTTCAGGGTGACACGACGAGTGCCGAAAATTGCCTTAACTATACTGTTTTTCGTCGAACTCACGTTAAATAAATGTCGCTCTTTCATTTTTGATAGCCATGCAGACTGCATATAAAGGATATGAATAGATATTTTCATGCACGGAATAATTTTGTGTGGAAAATCTAATTCCATAGGGGGATCGTGGATGTTTTTCTAAAAAAATATGCATGCTTTTTAGCGTTGTTCCAGAACCGCTTTTAACTTCAATGGGTATAATTACTTGTTTAATTGTAGTAATATAATCAACTTCTGCTTGAGCAGTACGTTCATCACGCAACCAGTAATATAATTGTTGTTTTTGCAAGGGGCTGGAATAAGCAAGAAGTTCTTGACCGATAAATGCTTCTACCAGTGCGCCTTTATTAATTAATGATTGCTCTGAACTCAAAAGCCATTCGGTGGTGTCTAATCCAAGAATAGCTTGCGCTAATGCTACATCCAGAAAAACAATTTTAAATTCATCGGGGTCTATTTGTGCACCCAAAGGAACCCCCTGCGCTGCCGTATGATATACCTTATGTATGATTCCCGCTGTCGCCAACAAATCTATGCAGGGAGAAAGTTCTCTTTTTCTAAATTCCCCCGGAACAGCGCTGAATTTAAATTTTTTACCAAGCTGGAGCGGAATATGATCAAATAATAAATCTAAATATTTAATCTGACTTTTTTTTGCATATTTATTAAAATCCTGACGATAAGTATTTATCAAGGTTCGCTGTATCTTAACACAAGTCACAATATTTTTTTCTTTGACCCATGCATGCACCACCTCGGGCATTCCACCCACTGCAAGAAACTCTTTCAGCAACTGTAACAGCCGATCATGGGCAATACTACTTATTGGTTTTTCAATAACATGCGGAGTAATAGCTTTAATGAGAATATTTTCATCAAGCGTATAAAGAAACTCTAAAAATGACAAAGGGTACATATACAAAAATTCTACTCGTCCCACAGGAACACCTACCGATTCTATGGCAAAATCTAATAAAGATCCGGCAGCTATAACATGGAGTTCAGGCATCATTTCATAAAAATAGCGTAAGCCAATAACGCTTGAGGCTCTGCTTGGATTTCATCAAAAAATAATAATGTTTTGCCGGGGATTACTTCCTGCTTTGTCAGGTAAGCCACTTCCTGAATAATGCGCTGGGGATATAAATCTGCTGCAAATATTCCGCGAGCCTTAGGATTAAGCTCTAAATTGATCTCAATAAAATTATCAAATAGTTTCCCTAACTCTCTTACTGCATAAGTTTTACCCACCTGCCGGGCGCCACGAAGAAGTAATGGTTTAAAAATTTTTTGTTGGGACCATTTTTGAAGTTCTGAATCAATAAATCTTTTCAAGTAAATCCCTTTTTGGTCAAAAATCCAACATGAATAATCTAAGTATGGTTAAAAATCCAATATAATTCAATAAATAATGAGTTTTTAATAAATAAGGGCTACTGCTTTTTGAATAACCTCTGTAACCTGAGGTTCGCCCTCCAGGAAATTGCTTAATACATACTCAGGGACATCTTCTTTATGCTCAGGGCGACCAATGCCCACCCGAAGACGAAAAAAATTATCACCAATAACTGAGATAATCGATTTAAGGCCATTGTGCCCGTGGGCACTACCACCCTGCTTGAGGGTAACCTTGCCAAAAGGGATCTCGAGTTCATCGTGCACCACCAGAATATCTTCTGCCTTAATGGCCTTTTTTATAAAGAAAGAAAGGACATCACCTGAATTATTCATATAGGTCTGCGGTTTTACCAGGTAAACATTTCCGTCGCCCAAAGGAACTTGGGTTAACTGCATAGTTGCTTTTTCTTGCCAATGGGCACCGTATTTTTCTGCCAAAGCATCAAGTATACGAAAACCGATAGAATGGCGATGGTAATAAAAAGATTGGCCCGGATTTCCCAGGCCAATAATCACTTTAATAGTCGAATTCATAAAAACTAATTTATGCTTTTGCTTTTGCTGCTGCAGGTGCTGGAGCAGTCATTTTTTTAGCACGTTTTTCTGCTTCGTATTTGCTATTTAATTCAGTAATAACTGCAGAAGTCACATCATGTATTCCACTTTTCACATACACAAGGGCATCTTTAAAGATAATAACGTCATAACCACTTTTATCGCCAACTGCTTTTATTGCTGCATCTATTTTTGCTTTAAAATCTTTTTGTATTTGACTAAATTGCGCTTCAATTTTAGGTTGCAATTGTTGAGATTTTGTTTGCAATTCTTGGAACATAGTCATAAGGTGTGATTGCTCTTCATTAGTTACTTTTTCACCCTTTTTAGTTTTTTCTTCAAGCTTAACGCGTTCAGCTTCGATTTTTGCTTGCAAATCTAATAATGGCTTTTGTTCTTTTTCTAAATTTTTCTGGAAATTAGACATAATATCTTTCCATTCCAGCGACTGAGATTTTGAAGGATCTTGTGGATCAAAGATTTTTGTCATATCAATGGTCGCAAGAGAAAATCCTTTTACATCTGCAGCGTGAGGGGCTGTCATTTTTACCGCAGGCGCCTCTGCAAAAATTGATGCAGAAGTTAATGCTAATACCGGAATAAGTAATGATACACGTAGTAATTTCATAAAAATCCTTGTCATATAGGGTGACCAAAATGTATCCTAAAATTACTGCGGAATCGAATAAGAGTCAATAGGGTTTGTAAACATACAAGGGAAATGCTACTTATGAAGTTTTTTTATACCAAAACAATGCTTATAGTAGGATGCCTATTTAATTACTTACTGCTTGGAAGCATGCACAAAGAATTGCTTGTGCGAAAATTAGCGGCACAACATCCTCAGTTTAAAAGAGCTACAATGGCTATCCCACGATCAATTCCTGAAAACGGAAAACCGATAGAACGAACAGTATCAAATAGAAAGATAGAGATAGTTAAGAATTAGAAAAACTCAGCTGCCTAATGGCCTGCCATCCGGAGCTACGCGGTAGCGCAGGATGGTGGAGGCGATGGGAGTCGAACCCATGTCCGCAACATATCAGAATTAAAGCGCTACATGTTTAGTTATTGCTTATACGAATATGCTCTTTCAATAACAAAAAAATACATATACGTCTGTTCAGTGATTATTACGCTACACGACAAAAAAGTCTTACGCAATATTCCATCTGGGTTATACGTGTTTAATCAGCTGATAGACACGCCAATTAAACAAGGTCGTTCAACGAGTTAAGCAATTAAGCAAAACAAGGTTGAGCGTGGACACCAACGAATTGATTGTCATTTATTGTTTAACCAATTCTTTAACGAGCACTCAGTAAACGCTCGACATGCTCTTTAAAACTTCAACACCACGTCGAAGCCAGTACGCCCCCTAAGATTTCAAATCTAATTACATTTTAGCAAAAAATAGATAAAATGTAAATAAGGCGTATAGGCGCTATGTAACTTACCATAAAAGGGATTTTGATGAATGATGGGTTAACATCGGACGTTAGAGATAAAATTATCAATCTCTGTAAAGCAATAATTCCCCAGGCCTGTATATGGCTTTACGGTTCACGCTCCAGGGGCGATTATTTAAGTAACTCAGATATAGATTTGGCGCTTCAAGCAGATCAACCCATAGGTTACTTCAAAATAGCAGAACTCAAAGAGGTGCTGGCAGCAACTGATCTTTCTTATAAGTTCGATATTATCGATATTAATTCCATACAGGATAAAAAATTTAAAGAAAATATAGAAAAAGAGATGATATTATGGAAAGAATAGAATACAAATTAGAGAATCTCAATAAAATGGTACTTTCGCTAAAAAAAGCAATTACTCGGCTTAAAAAAGAAACCGATTCTGAAGATATCGAATACTTTCAAGATTCAGTAGCTGCACGCTTCAAAATATTAGTAGAGTCAACATGGAAAAATATTAAGATCCATCTAGAGAAACAAGAATTAATAGAACTTCCAACATCGCCTAAGGCAGTAATAAATTTTGCCAAAGAGGTAAGCTTTTTATCACAACAAGAGCACGATCAATTTGTAAAATATCTATTGCTAAGAAATTTGGCATCACACCTTTATGATCAACCACAATATATACTTGTTATAGATGTTGCGCCGGACGCACTCTTACTTATTCAAAAAATTATCGCACGAATCGAATCATCATATAATAACTCTACGATATATTAGGCATCGTATTTTCCACGCAATTCGCGCCGCGTTTCACGCGCTATATCACGTTCTTTAATTTCTTCTTTGCGCTGGTGCGCTTTTTTATGTTTACATAAAGCAAGTTCAAGTTTAACCAGCCCCTTTTCATTAAAATAGATTTTAAGCGGAACCAACGTAACGCCTTTTTTTGCAACCTCCATACTAATACGAGCAAGTTGCTTTTTGCAAACGAGCAATTTTCTGCTTCGTTTGGTCATTTCTTCCAGTTTTTGATACGCATGTGAATAGGGGGCAATCTGGCAATTAATAAGAAATAATTCAGAATCATGAATCGAACCAAAAGCGCCTACTAATTGCACATGGCCAGCACGCAGCGATTTTACTTCGTCGCCCTTAAGCACTATACCCGTTTCGTAGGTTTCTAAGACATCATAGTCATGGAATGCTTTTTTATTTTGAGCTATTATTTTCATGAGCGGCTAATTTTGTATACAAATGTTTAAAGAGTGGATAAAAGGGAACACTAAATAGTATAGCAAAAACTACACCGCCGACTATAAAATACCAAAAACATATTTCAGTGATCCCTAAATAGCGTTGAATAAAAGGGCTTATCTTTAGCTGAAGCCAAGCGAATATTTCTGTGTTGTAAGCGCATGTATTCACGCGAATCACATAAGTGAAAATAATATATCCGGTAAAATAGTTTGCAAGAATAATAGGAATTGTGGTAATAAAAGGATTGTTAACTAAATAAACCACGGTAAAAAGTATCGAGATAGGAAGTTTCAAAAAATAGCCTATAATAAAAATAAGGGGTGTCTGAAGTCCCAAAAAAGGAGAAAATGCGATAAAAAGGCCCAAACAGGTAGTATAAGCAAGTCTCTTTGGATCCCGCTCGATAGAAAGGAACTTATGTACAATTTTTTTAAAAAATTTTTTCATTAATACCCCTAGGTTTATCACTCAAAATTATGTATTCTAACATACAGAATACGCAAATTAACCCATAAACTACTAGATTTCATAAGGAGTTCTCGTATGAAAAAGCACCATATATTTACTTTTTTTCTTATGCTTTGTGCTGTTTTTCAATGCGCACAGGCATTTAAAGCGTATACCTATGTCGTAAAATCAGATTATGATTCCAAGGATGCTATTCCACTTACAGGTACATACAAAGGAAATATTCTAGATTTAAAAGATGGAATCGCGTTTCTTAATGAAACAGAGTATATAGGCTCATTTGAATTAATCATCACTTCCGAACATCCTAAAATGTGCACAGAGCCGGTACCCCATTTAGAAAGAATACAGGAAGCGGACTGTGAGTGGTACCATATTTCATGGGTAAAAGAAGGCACAAAAACGGTCTGGTCAATAGAAAAACGCCCAGAAGAATCACTTCCTCCGCGCATACCGGATAACGCGCTTATCATTTGCTATCCCCCAAAGTTTGTCGATAAAATTGAAAACAAAATGCCTCAAGAATCATCAACTATTATTCACTTACCTACGATTATTTTAAAGAAAAATCTTTCTGCTGAAGAAAAAGAAGAACGTGATGCTGCCCTGAATCGATCAATTCTCGCGCATCTAGAAGTAAGCGCATCATTGGCACCTGCAACACAATTGGTACGCCAAGGCAATAAAGTTAAACAAGCGCGTGGTATATAAATGAAGACATCCAAGCTTATTTTGGCCGTTGAAAGTTCATGTGACGAAACTGCAGCATCGGTCTACTCAAGCACTGCCGGTGTACTTTCAAATGAACTTTTTTCTCAAATAGATCTTCATGCGCGTTACGGAGGCGTGGTTCCGGAAATAGCGTCACGTTCGCATATTGAAAAAATCAATCCTATCGTACAGCAAGCTTTAGATAAAGCGCACGTGTCGCTTAAAGATATTGATATCTTTGCTGTGACACAACGGCCAGGTTTACCCGGATCATTATTAATCGGGGTCTCATTTGTCAAAGCGCTTGCCGGTGTTATGCAAAAAAGTATCATTGGGATTAACCATTTAGAGGGCCATGTTTTTTCTGCATGTATCGAAAACAGTATCCCTTTCCCCTTCATAGGATTAACAGCATCAGGGGGGCATACGGCGCTTTATTATGTTAGGGGGCTAGGCGATTTTGAACTCATTGGACAAACCACTGATGATGCAGCAGGTGAAGCCTTTGATAAAGTTGCAAAGTTAATTGGCTTACCCTACCCGGGCGGGCCCGTCATAGAAAAGTTAGCCACGCAGGTTGATTTTCATGATTTTTTTCATTATCCACGATTAAAAAACCATGCTACTTTAGATTTTAGCTTTTCGGGTCTAAAAACTGCCGTTTTATATGATTTAGTAAAAAAAGATTTGTATAACCTTAAAGATAAACAATTTCTTGCTGTAGGCGACCGAGCCTTACAAAAGCAGGTTGCCAGTTCGTTACTCGTATGCATAGGGGACATTTTTGAACGCGCACTTGAACGAGCATTTAAGCAGTACCCTGAAGCACAAGCGCTTGCGTTTGTTGGTGGCGTTGCATGCAATAATTATTTAAAAAATAGATTCAAAACAACTACTTCACGGCTCAAAAAAGAATTTTACTTTCCGTCACCACGCTATTGCACCGATAACGCTGCCATGATCGCATTTGTTGCCCATTATAAAGCACAAAAAGGTCAGTATTCTGATCTATCACTTGATATTTATTAATAGTTTGATTATATATTTTCTTTTAAAATCGCTAATACTTCTTGCCTTACGCTTTTACATTCTTCAACGTTAGGGAAAAGCTCCTCATTTCTAACATCTTTTTCAGCATGCTTTTTTATGCCATAGGGCGCTATCCAATAAGGTGCAGGCAATTTACCCGCCTCAAATTCATTTTCTACCAGCATAAGTTGCTGTCTAAAGATAGTATAACGTTGTTCTGGGGATATTCTTTCTTTAAGTTCTTGAAATTTAGGATTCTCTTCCTCTCTATATGCCAACAAATGAATTGCAGCAATTACTGTATCATCTGTGCAACAAGAGGCATCCATAACCACCCGTATTTTGAATCGCTCAATTAAAGCTGCTGCTTGAAGAAAATCATCCTGCTCAAGAGCCTGATCAATCAGTGAAACCATCGTTTCAGGATGCATTTCCTGCTTAATGGGGCTTGCAGATACGGTAATAAAAGTAAGTAAAAATAAAAAAACAAAAAACATTGATTCTCACCCTCGTTGATCAGTAGCTGGCGCAGTCGCCGCGCCATTTTTCTTGCTCATTGATTCTAAGAACTCTTCATTGGTTTTGCATTTCTTGATTTTATCAATCAAAATCTCCATTCCTTCAGTTGTGTTCATGGTCGATAGGAATTTACGCAAAATTCGTACACGATTAAGTTCCGCTTCTGAAAGCAAAAGTTCTTCGCGGCGCGTACCAGAAGACAAGAGATCAAATGCTGGAAATATACGCAAGTTAGATAATTTACGGCTTAAATGCATCTCCATATTACCGGTACCTTTAAATTCTTCAAAGATAACTTCGTCCATACGGGAACCAGTTTCAATAAGAGCCGTAGCGATAATAGTAAGCGAACCACCCTCTTCAGTGTTTCTTGCTGCGCCAAAAAAGCGCTTTGGACGCTGTAACGCGTTCGCGTCAATACCACCGGTTAAAATTTTACCCGATGCTGGAGCAACCGTGTTATAAGCACGCGCCAAACGGGTTATAGAATCTAAGACAATAGCAACATCTTTGCCGGCTTCAACTAAGCGTTTAGCTTTTTCAAGAACAATGTCAGCAACCTGAACATGTCGCTCAGCCGGCTCATCAAAGGTTGAACTAATAACTTCTACATTCCTTCCTTTAACACCGCGGCGCATATCGGCAACCTCTTCAGGACGCTCATCAATAAGCAATACCATCAAATACACCTCAGGATGGTTCGTTGCAATAGTTTGAGCAATTTCTTTAAGAAGTACCGTCTTGCCTGTTTTAGGGGGCGCTACAATAAGTCCTCGCTGGCCTTTACCCACCGGAGAAAAAAGGTCCATAATACGGGTTGAAATATAGCCAGGAGTAGATTCAAAAATAAATTTTTTCTCAGGGTGCAAAGGAGAAAGGCGATCAAAATGGGGACGATCACTTAATTGAGCCGGATTTAATCCATTGACATGGTTAACTTTTAAAAGAGCAAAATATTTTTCACCTTCTTTGGGCTTGCGAATAACACCGTTTACAATATCGCCGGTACGCAAATAAAAACGACGAATTTGCGAAGGAGAGACGTAAATATCATCAGGTCCAGATACATAGTCGTATGCGTTTGAACGCAAAAAACCAAATCCATCAGGTAAGCGCTCAAGTACTCCTTCAACCTCAATCTCTTTTTCAGGATTTTGTTCAAGGTCAATAATTTTGCTTACCAAAATGTCTTTGGTCATAAGGCCTGACCCGATAATACCGAGTTTACGTGCATAAGCATGCAAATCAACAAGACTCATCTCCTTTAAAGCTTGATCTCTCATGCAAAAAACTCCTTATAAAAAATTAAAAATAGCATAAATGTAACATTAAAGATAAAGAGAGCGCATTAGGAGTGCTCTCTTTGTTAATTACCGTAAAAAATTTTCAGACACAAGCTCAAGAACTTACAAAAAAGCTCGTTATTTATTCTTTTTGTATAATAACATCATTACTGGGCTTGCAATATAAATCGAAGAATAGGTTCCAAAAACAAAACCGATCAAAAGAGCGAACGAGAGCGTTCTTAACACTTCGCCACCAAATAACGCAAGCGGAACAACCACTAATGTTGTTGCGAAACTGGTTAATAAGGTTCTGCGTAATGTCTCATTCAAACTTATATTAACAATATCATGAATTGACTTGCCGGGCAATCGTACAATACTTTCTCTAATGCGCGAAAATATAACAATAGTATCGTTAATCGAATATCCCAATACTGCCAATACGGCACCAATAACATTTAATGAAATTTCAAAATTAAAAAATAAAAAGAACGACAAAATAACAATAACATCATGAAAGAGGGCAAATACCGCACCCGCAGCAAAGGCAAATGACCAAAAGCGCCATGCTATATAAATAAGCATCAACAAAAGACCAACTACAATTGCTTGAATGGATTTCCAGCGCATGGTTTCACCCACACCTGCAGTAATAGCATCTGTTTTCTGAATCTCTACGGCAGTGCCTGGTAGCTCTTTTTGCAAAATATCGCGCATACTTTCAGCCATTTTTTCGACCGAATCACTTAAAGAACGCAATGGTACCCGCACAATAACATCAGCCGTATCGGTAAACGTTCTTACCACCGTTCCAGAAATACCATTTCTTTCAAGGATTTCAACTATTTTTTCACTGGCAACCGGTTGAGAAAGACCATAGAGAACTTCCAGCCCTCCGGTAAACTCAACACTATACACAAATGCTTGACCAGTGGGGCTCGTCCGTGATTTATAGATATAACCCCCTATAAAACTTAAAAAAAATAGGGTTGAAATAGCCGCATAAGCCCATCGATATTTTAAAAAATCTATCATCACACTCTCCAAGCGTTAAAGAACAGATACGTACTTACGTCCTTGTTGGCCAAAATGGAACTTCACTACACCACCTGCCACTGCGAAAATAGTATCATCGCTGCCAATGTCTACGTTTTTACCAGGATGGATGCGAGTACCGCGTTGACGAACAATAATTTCGCCGCCACTTACCCGCTGACCATCAAATAATTTAACGCCAAGACGCTTACTAACACTGTCACGCCCGTTGGAAGTCGAACCACCTTGTTTACTTGTTGCCACCGCAATTCCCTTGTACTAATAAAGAATGGTAATTGTTACTTTTTGAACCTGTCTGAAAACCAGAGTCATCAGATATAAAAAATTATAGGCTTTGCCTTATGCTTAAGATAATAAGCTTTTTTAATTATGAATAATCTCTTTAAAATGTCAAGTATTATCCTGTGTACCATATTTCTTTCTGAAAGCCTTTAAAGATGCGGGAAAATACACTTCTGCCATTTCGAGCATTGCCTGCGCATAAACCCTAATTTCCCATTGGGCACCTGGGTGGGTGCGTAACCGTATAAAGTGCATTAAAGAATGAAGATTTGTAGTAAAAATAAATTCTGAATAAGTGCACAGAGGTAATATTCCTCGAGCCTGTTCGCGGCATACATCTTTGCTGAGTAAATTTTCATAAATTTCAGTGATTTTTTGCAGAGCCTCATTAAAAAGATGTGTATATTCTGGATGTTCTGCCCCGCCAACAGACCCTTGTCTATTTTTATGGTCCTGGTCGCGCCAGATGGTCGGGACATAAAATTCGAGTGCCGATTTAACATATCGATAGCTAATTTCATTGTATGAATTCATGCGATGGCGCATCCATTGCCTGACAACAAAAATAGGTGCTTTGATTCTAAATGAAAATTGATTATGTTCAAAAGGGCTGGTGTGATCATGCTCCATTAAATAATTTATTAATTGTTCATCCCGCGCTGTTATATGCGTTGCCACTTTTCCGTATGAAACGCGCGCGGCATTTACTACATCAAGATCAGAGCCCGAAACACGGATCAATTCTACCTTACTGATTCCATCACCCAACGGATCAGCACTTGCCAATATCACTGGTGCCAGTTCATGGCCCATTTGCATCTGTTTTTCCATAACCTCTCTTTAGTTTTCAAAAAAAGTGCGCAAGCGCACCAATGTGCCTTTTTAGCATACAAAAAAAACTTATATCTGCAAAAAATTACCCTGCTCGTCACCGATTTTTTTACAGCGGTATTTTTTTGCTATCTGCTCACTACGCTTTTTTGCAGCAGGAGTAATTTTTTTTACCATGATCACATCAAATGTTGTTGTGCCAAAATGTCGCAAGAGCGCCTGAGAAAGCGTATAATCGATCCACGTCGTTGTACATGATCTTGATGAAAATGCCGACTGACTATCGCAAGCACTAAGAGTACCAGGAGGTTTTATTATATGTACTGCTTTTGAGCCGCAGGGAACCACTACCTCCTTACTTACGGGCGTAAAGCCCCATTTGATACCAAAAAATATAATGCTTATCCAGACCAATAGCGCAATAAGTATTTTAAAAATATCTTTAAACCCATAAGTCCACAGCAAAACCAAAGAGCCCAAAGGCATTATAAGCAAGACCCATAAAGGTGCCTCTGGGCATGCTATCAAGGTAATATCAGGAGCTAAACTCATAAGATATATCCATAGATCTGCAAGCGCATCCAAGCAGCAGCACACGTAGTATGCAGAGATACCAAAGCCCTCTAACAAAAAAATACAAGCTGAAAGTGCCAAAAAAAGCGTTAGAAGGGGGGTAAAGATAATATTTCCCACAAAAACAAGGGGGGAAAACCCTATTGCCCAGCTTACCAGTACGGGAAAACTTAAAGAGAGTAAAAAAAGCTGAAGAACCAGCGCATGAGCAATCCAACGCGAAAATATAAACATTTACTATAACTTTTTGCAAAAACCATTGATTTAAAAAACACAATAATAGTATTATTATACTATAAACATATAATTTAATAAAAAAAGGTAATAATTATGAAAAAGAGCATTGTCTTTTTAATACTTTTAGGCTATTTCAGTTTTGTTAATGCAGTCCCATTAGAGGGGTTAAACCCATCTGCCCGCATTAATAGTGCGACTGGTTTGCCGGCAAATCCTGGTTCAGCAACTA
>JAKAUO010000030.1 GCA_021827715.1 bacterium
TCTTGTGTGGCCAATAAGCATGTTGCAACGAGCGCCCCGCTTGCAGTTACCGATCCGTAGCCAGTATGTTTTACCATGCGAACCAACCGTTTTGTTAAGGTTGGCCTATCGCTTGCATAACTTGGTACAACCAAGAAATTAACACAGAGTAATAACACTATTTTTTTCATCGTCTATTTTCTTTCCTCAGAACCGATATATCGTTTAATAAAGGGTACAATTGCGTCACTATTAAGTGACAGAGCATCTATTTTTTGGGCTATCAACCAATTGGCAAATTCAGGAAAATCTGACGGTGCTTGACCGCAGATACTGATATATTTTTTTATTGCATGTGCCCGAGTAATGGCTTGCTCAATTAAGATTTTAACTGCTGGATCATTTTCATCAAAAAGATTCCGCAGCATACTCGAATCACGGTCAATACCCAGAGTTAATTGCGTCAAATCATTTGAGCCAATTGAAAATCCATCAAAATACTCAGCAAAGCGTTCTAATAAAATAACATTTGAAGGAATTTCAACCATTAAATATATTTTCAAACCTTTTTTACCCCGTTCAAGACCATTTTGGGCTAATATTTTAAGAGTATTTTCAGCTTCTGCAAGCGTTCTTACAAAGGGGACCATAATAATAATATTTTCAAGGCCCATTATTTCCCGGGCTCTTTTAATCGCTTGACATTCAAGGGTAAAAGCGGCTTTATAGGAAGGGTCACAATAGCGCGACGCACCACGAAACCCGATCATCGGATTTTCTTCTTGCGGCTCAAAAACACAGCCTCCCAAAAGATTCCTATACTCGTTCGATTTAAAATCGGTTAACCGCACTATGACAGGACGCGGATAAAAAGATGCAGCGATTAAGCCAATATCTTGTGATAAAACCTCTTGATAAAAATCTTTCAAAGAACCATAACGCTGCCGTTCCTGATGTGCTCGCTTAATAAAAGCTTCATCAGAAACTTTTTCAGGAAAAGCTATCGCCATCGGATGAATGCCAATACGTTGGGCAATAATAAATTCCAAACGAACTAGTCCTGCACCATCAAGAGGCATTAAGGAAATCTCACACGCACTTTCGGGGTTTGCAATATTTACCAACAGATGAACCGGCATTTTTTCTGATGACTCTAAAGAAATCTGCTGTATTTTAAAAGGGAGTATACCTGGATAGACCATCCCTTCTGAACCGCTACTGCAATCAAGGGTAATAGTCTGGCCATCTTTCAAAATATTTGTCGCATTCCCTGTTCCTATAAGCGTGGGGACTCCCAGTTCACGTGCAACGATGGCCGCATGACAGGTTCTCCCGCCTTGGTCAGTAATTATTCCTCCTGCAATTTTCATAAGCGGCACCGAATCAGGGTCTGTCATCGTGGTAACCAGTATATCCCCTTGATTGAACGACTGCGTATCGGATGGCTCAAGAATAATTTTGACTGCACCTGAAACTATTTTTCGACCAATACTTAAGCCACATACTAAGGGGTTGGGCAAATTTTTTGGGACGATTTGGTATATCTTAAGTTTTTGTTTATCTTCTTGAGCATGCACTGTCTCAGGACGCGCTTGAACAATATATAATTTTTTATCAAAGCTATCTTGCGCCCATTCAATGTCCATGGGACACCAGGAGCCTTTTCTCTGAGAAAAATAATCTTCAATAATCATACCATAACGAGCAAGTTCAAAAATTTGATCATCGCTCAAACAAAAGGTATTACGAGCATCTAATGGCACCGGCGCGAATGCAACATTTTTTTGTTTCGGTTCATAATATGCCTTAACCTGCTTATCACCGCATAGTTTTTTCACAAGCGGTTTATACCCTTGCCTAACGGTAGGCTTATGCACCATATACTCATCGGGGTTTACTTTTCCCCCCACAATTGCTTCACCTAATCCATAGGCTGAATTTATCGTAATAAAATCAGGATGGCCGCTTTCTATTTCTAAAGTAAACATTACGCCTGAAACAGCATCATCTGCTTGTACCATTTTTTGAACGCCTACCGAGATGCTGATATCTGAGCCCTTAAACCCTTTTTCGTTACGGTATGCAACAGCACGGTCGGTAAAAAGCGAGGCCATACATTTTTTTATCGATTCAAGAAGATGTTGGAAACCACTAATATGTAAAAAACTTTCCTGTTGTCCTGCAAAGGATGCGCTGGGCAAATCTTCTGTTGTTGCTGAAGACCGTACAGCTACTGAAAGATTTTCTTGATGATATTCTTTGCTTAAATTTTGATAAGCGGCCACAATCTCATCTTGAAGATCTTGGGGGAATTTTGATTGTATAATAGATTCACGAATAACAGCGGGAGCGGCTTGTAAGCTAATACCATTTGCCTGGATAAAGTAGGTATAAGCATCTACCGTTATAGCAAATCCTTGGGGGATACAAATTGAGGACGCAAGATCTTGAATCATTTGCCCCAAAGCCGCGTTCTTTCCCCCCACCAAGGGGATTTGATCAAGTGAAATATTCTTAAAAAATTTAATATATTTCATAGGTTCACCAAGTTTTTTCATAAGTATATACAAAAAGGTAAAAGAGTTATGATACACTTAGTATATGGCAAATTTAATGACAGCAACACTTATTATTCTTATAAAAGACAACAAAGTACTTTTTTTAAAACGTACTCAAGGTTGGGGCGCTGGCACATACTCACTTCCGGGTGGTAATGTAGAATTGCATGAATCTCTGAGTCAAGCATGTATTCGAGAAAGTAACGAAGAACTAGGTATAACCATTAATCCTGCCGATCTGCAATTTGTTACGATGCTTCATATTAAAAATTTTTGTATGAATGTCTGCATGGAATATATACTGGTGACCTTTGTTGCTTCAAACTGGGAAGGTGAAATTTACAATAAAGAACCTGAAAAACATAGCGAACTTGCCTGGTTCGATCTGAATAATTTACCTGAAAATCTCGCACCCTTTGCCCGAGAAACACTCAAAGCATATCAAAGCAAACAGACATTTGCAGAATACGGCTGGCAATAAGCAAATCATGACCGCCCCTTACTTTTTTTAATAATCCTTATATACTCAATAGTAATAAATAGTATAAATAAAGAGTATTATCGATGAACTATCGACTAAGTCTAATTTTCCTAACTATTCCTGTATCTTCATTTTCTATGACAAGAGAATGTAAAAGATCGGCTGCTGCATATCAAGAACTTTTTGAAACATTGAAACTGATAGACTTACCAGAAACAATATTTTTTATTAAAACTGAAATTTCGGGAGGCCATATAGCCATGTCTCGCCTGGATCGCACTTTTAATGCAGATGGCACCGAAAAAAAAATCGCAGGAAATTAAA
>JAKAUO010000003.1 GCA_021827715.1 bacterium
ATTTATAACTGGAAAGACGCTCTCAATCAATTTGCCATTGTTTTTGGCGAACGTGTTACAGAATTGTATTAATCATGATTTGCTGTTTACACAAAATTGCTGACACGCTCCGCCTTGTCCATAACAATAACAGCATGTTTACCCTCTGGTATCAATTTAGAAATTGCCTTCAAATGCTCAATCATCCAATCTTTATTAACATTTGGTGTTATGAGTGAAGAAAATTCGCCAATCGCTGGAAATACTGTCCCGAAAACATATGCTGAGGTAAATTCTTGTTGCTTTAGTGCTACAGGACGCGTTCCTTTTTCTGCCCATATTCTTGTTGTAGTACCAATTTGACCGATGCGCATTTCATCTTGAAAACCTACCAAAACATTCTCTAGTGTGATATTATCTGGAATTTTTTTTTACTATCTCAGTGAAGTTTTCTTTAAATTCTTGTTGCTTCAAAGCACTTGATTTTGGGTGTTTTGATCTGCTCGATATCCATACCAAATTTACTTTTTTTAAATAATCATAAATAACATTAGTCGATCTATCAGCATTGAATTTTTCTTTAAGCATTTTTTGAACATCCTTAGCAATTATTCTTCCGCCAGGACGCTCATTTTGCATTTTCAATACTTCTTCTTTGAATTGCGATTCTTTTTTGAAAATAGGAGATTTCCTGCCGCCATTACCTTTGTCGCGAAGCCTGTCAATGCCAAATTCAATAAAATAATTAATCCAGTCATTTACAGTTCTTCTATTTATGCCGATTACTTTGGCGACGTTTGAAACTTTTTCGCCTTTTTTAATATTCTCTAAAGCTATTAATTTTACTCTCACTTTGGCATTTTTTTCTTGCTTGATCAGGTTTTGGAAATCTGTTCCAGCTAGGCTTTCTGATGCCGGAATATTTCTGATTCTTCCCATTTTTTCAACTCTCTTTTGTGTCTTCAATACTACAAAAAACAGTCTATCATTATTTTGAGGTTTGTTAATTAGAATTTAGTATTACTTAAGTTCGAGTCAAACTAAAGGTGAAGATTTACTTGCCCATTCTCGTAAGTTATCTTCAGAGAATCGTAAAAAACTTGATGCCTGGATAGAAAAATTTTATCCAGCTTTGTGGCAAAAATATCTTAAGGATAGATTTTCAGAAAAGGCCCTGAAAGACAGTTATTAATATTTACATAATAAATCCGGATTAATATAGATGTTATTGTAACCATTCAGAAACATAGTGGCGTGTAGGGTTGAATGTTCGCATACTACCGGGCCATCGTATCCACAGTTTGGTTGGAATATAATCGGCAATGGTGTGCTTTCTTGATCAATAATTTTTTTGTATAAAGCATATTGTTTGTGTTTTTTAGACATATGATTTATTAAGTTTGCCATAAGTGTTTTAAGATCTTCAGTCACATACCCGCTATAGCTGCAACCAGCAAGCGCCTCTCTTTTATAGATGGCAAGTCCACCAAATGCAGAATAGACTTTCTTCAACCCAGATCCGGGAACCAAGCGTAATGGCGTGCGATACAGTTCTTCCCAGAAATCTTCTCCAATAAGTTCAGGACCAAGAATAAATTGCTCATCGCGGTAGGCATATCTGTCGTAATAAATACCCCTATAATCAACGCCATTGGCGGTTATGCAATCCCATGGTGTTTCTAGCAGGCATGAGTTTATAACATCTTTTACTTGCCAGCCTTGCGCAAAATCAAGATCAGTCATGATAAGAAGATCAAAATCTTCAAACTCTGGTGCGAGCGCTTTTTGTAACACCTGGTTGCGTGCATAGGCGATAAGTTCCATGCGGCATGGTGCTTGATCACGTTTTGCATGGGCGCGCGTGCGTTTTGACAGTTCATCAGCAGAGATAGTTTCTGAAATAATAATTACTTTATCATTCCTTCGTGCCCACTTTTTAAGTGCATCAGCAGTTTTGTCAGTAGAATTGTTTTCGTAAATAATAACGCGGTAATCTTGAAAGTTATCACCCAATGCCTCTATTTTTTGAATCATATTGGGTAAAAAGGGTTCGATGTTTTTGCCTATGCCGCAGATAAGGACATTGTGCTGCTTGACGTTCGCGGCTGAGCTTATCACGCTTGATAGCGCAATAAGAAGCATGGTTAATAAAAATTTATTATTTTTCATAATGTTCTCCTTTTTAACGTAAGTTCGAATATGTTGCAATCTAGTCTTTTTGCGCCCATAGTGTCATTCCGGACTGCGATCCGGAATCTATCTAATAAAATAAAATCAATTAAAAAATATCGATCTACTCGATTTTTTACTAAATAGATGGATCCTGAATCAAGTTCAGGATGACACGTGAAGAAAGCACAATTATTGATTAAAGTAGCAATATTTTTCAAAAAAATTCTCTTAAATTATTATTTAACAAATGCTTCATCAGTCAGCCAGCTGCCTGCCCACAAGTGATTGGCAAGCGCCTCAGGTCGGTACCATTTTGCTTTATCTTTTACTTTTTCATGGTACCCCATCGGGTATAAGAATGATGCTGGCAATGCTATCACCTTATCTGTGCAGTGTGGTGCCATTTTGTAAAATATAATGGTAAAAAAGAATGGCCCTGTTCTTAACACTACCGGTTCTGCAACTTTTTGTTTTTCACTGATTTTTTCAATAGCCTGCGCCAACAGCGGGTGCCCCGGACGCGCGCCGAAAAGCCCAAGGCCTATTTGCACATGCCCGGTATCGAGGGGCTGTATACCTAAATAAAAATCATAGGCTTTATGGACATCATCAAGGGGCTTGTAACATTCATAATCCGGCACATCAATGTATACCCCACCATAGCGATAAATAATCTCATATTTTGCAATATCGGAACGCTCGCCATAATTGACGGCATAATCATACATTTCTCTGTTGGTGAGTCCAAATTCATCAATTTCTTTTTCTGTCCAGAGCATGTATTGCCAGTCAGGATGGTTTTTCAACCACGTGTCACGCAATGCTGCATATTTTTCTGGAAAAGGTGACCCGAGCCAAATTTGGTGCAAAATTTTGGGTATTTTATAAGGCGCGTCTTTGGGCACCTGGGCAACATAATTTTTTTCATACAGTTTTTTAAAGGTAGAATACAGTTCCGCGTACATTTGATTTTCAAGTAAATGTGGATGTTCTGCAATACGCATAGAGATATCAAAATCGATCATTCCTTTTTTGCGTTGCATTACATAAGCGCCTGCTACTACTATTAATAAAGCGCTTGCCATCATTAAATATGATTTGTTCATTGTATCCCCAGTGTTTGTGTTTCCTTGTACCATTCCAAAGTTTTTATTAATCCATCACGCAATTCTGTTGATGCTTGCCAGCCAAGGCTGTGTAAGCCTGAAATATCAAGCTGCTTGCGCGGCGTGCCGTCTGGGTATGTGGTATCCCACATAATTTTTCCAGAAAAACCCGTAATATCAGCAATAGTATTTACTAATTCTTTAATTTGAATATCTCTACCTGTGCCAATATTTGTGATCTGGCAACCGGAGTAATTATTCATCAAAAAGATAAGCGCCTGTGCACAATCATCCACATATAAAAATTCACGGTACACCTTGCCCGACCCCCACACAACCACTTCTGGCTTATTGTTTTTTATTGCATCATAAAATTTAGCCAAAAGCGCAGGAATAACGTGTGCCTGCATAGTATCAAACGTGTCCCCGGGGCCGTATAAATTAGTCGGCATGGCGCAAATAAAATTGGTACCATATTGTTTATTGTATGACTGGCACAACATAATGCCGGCAATTTTTGCAATAGCATAGGGTGCATTGGTCGGCTCAAGCGGGCCTGTCAGCAAGGCATGTTCTTGCAATGGTTGTTGTGCATCGCGGGGATAAATACACGATGACCCTAAAAAGAGTAATTTTTTTACACTATAAGTATACGCAGCATGAATAACATTCAATTCTATTGCAAGGTTGTCATAGATAAATTCCGCCGGCCTGGTTGCATTGGCGTGAATGCCGCCCACCCGCGCTGCTGCCAAAAAGACATAGTCCGGTTTTTCTTGGGAAAAAAAATGGTTAACATCGGCTTGATTGCGTAAGTCTAATTCTGTGAACGCACGCGTAATGATATTCGTATACCCTTGTGCCTGTAGTGCACGCATCAGCGCGGAACCGACCAAGCCTTGGTGACCAGCTACATATATTTTTGCGTCTTTAGATATCATGCAGGTCAGCTTCCATCATAAGCGTAACTAATTCATCAAAAGTTACCGTTGGTTTCCACCCAAGTACTGTTGCGGCTTTACTGGCATCGCCACAAAGAACATCAACTTCAGTGGGTCTAAAATAGCGTGGGTCAACACGCACCAAAATTTCCCCAGTGTGTTTGTTTCTGCCCACTTCATGCACGCCTGTGCCGGACCATTCTAGTTCAATAGTAATATGAGAAAATGCTTTTTCTACAAATTGGCGCACAGAATAACAGGTGCCGGTTGCAATAACAAAATCATCAGCGGTTTCTTGCTGTAGCATGAGCCACATAGCCTCTACATAATCAGGTGCATAGCCCCAATCACGCAGGGCATCTAAGTTACCGAGTGCTAGATCATTTTGGATGCCTCTGGCAATACGTGCAACGGCTTGCGTAATTTTGCGCGTTACAAACGTTTGGCCGCGCAAGGGTGATTCATGGTTGAATAAAATGCCATTGCAGGCAAAAATATTATACGCCTGGCGATAGTTTACGATTATCCAATAGGCATACAGTTTAGCTACCGCATAGGGGGAGCGTGGATAAAATGGGGTGGTTTCGCGTTGAGGTATTTCGGCAACTTTGCCATATAATTCGCTGGTTGACGCTTGGTATAATTTTGTTTTTTTTTCTAATCCTAAAATTCGTATTGCTTCCAAAAGCCGAAGAACCCCTAAAGCATCTGCCTGTGCGGTGTATTCAGGCGTTTCAAATGATACGGCAACATGGCTCTGTGCTGCTAAATTATATATTTCATCAGGTTGAATCTCAGAAATTAATCGGATGAGATTAGTCGCATCGGTCATGTCGCCATAGTGCATAACAACTGAAGGGTTATCAAGAAGATCATTAATTCTTGACGTGTTTGACGATGATGACCTTCGTTGAAGGCCATGGACGATGTACCCTTTGCTTAACAAAAGACGCGTAAGATACGCCCCATCTTGCCCAGTTATTCCTGTTATAAATGCCTTTTTAGAGAAAGTCTTCATAGCCGCTTTGATGCAAATGTTCAACAACGTGGTCCATGGTATTACTATATTCTGTGTTCATGACAACCAATGTATCATCAGTTTCAATAACACACAGGTTTTCAACACCATACAAAACTACTAATTTATCTTGAGTGTACGTACGTACATTGTTGCAATTAAGTAACACAACATTATTATTGGGGATTTCTTTTTGTGATTGATCAATAAATTGTTCCAGGGTGCCCACATCGGTCCACGAAAATTTACCCTGCACCACTACTGCGTCAGGCACTTTTTCAACAATACCTTTATCAAAGGAAATAGGGGCGATGTCCTGGTAGCATTCTTCTTTTATCTGAGCATATAATTCGGGCATGTGTTTCATGAAAAGCTCGATGAAAGTTTGCACGCGCGCACAAAAAATACCACAATTCCAGAGCATGCTTTTTTTGGCAAGGTAGCCTTGGGCGATTTCTCGGGATGGTTTTTCATGAAACGAGACAATGGGGTAAAGATCTGCCACCGTTTCATCATGGCTGCGTTCTATATAACCATAGGCAGTTGAAGCATAGCTGGGTGTTATTCCGATAAGTGCCAATTTATCATGTTCAGAAACATAGGAAAGCGCTGCGCATAATGCAGCAGAAAATTGTGCTTGTGGCGTAATTACATGATCTGCTGGCGAGAAGACCATAATTGCTTGTGGATCGTTTTTTGCTATTTCTAAACAGCTTAATAAAATTGCAGCGGCAGTGTTTTTTGAAACTGGTTCAATAATAAGCTTGCAGTTGTTGCCGATTTTTTTTTGAATATCTTGTGCATATTCTTGAGTTGTTACTACGGCAGTGTCGGTTATAAAAGGTATTTCTTGTAAGCGGGTAAGCGCTTGAACTAAAAGCGACGTTTGCCCAAACGGAATAAGTTGCTTTGGTAATCCGTGACGACTAAGTGGCCAAAGACGTTTTCCACTGCCACCGGCCAATACAACACCATACATTTTTTCCATACTCTTGATACTCCATTTTAGGTACGCCAGGCAACATTTGAAGAACCATACACAACGCGCACCTGTGTACTTGAACATCTAATGATGCCGGACGGTACTGTGCATAACATAGCACATACCTGAATGTTAGCAAGAAAAAAATAGAGCCATTATGCTCAATCAAGGTGTAATTGCGGATAATGCGCCATCAGCGTCATGTTAATTTTGCAACCTCGCACGTTGTAGCACCTTCACATGTTGCAGTTAATATACCGTTAGGCGCAGTAATGTTTATTATTGGGTTTGTGGCACGGAGATTCAGTTTGACAGATTGTGTGGTGCCATTTTTTGTCATAGAAATAGTAATATTGTCAGCGATCAAGGACCCATTGTCCCAGACTCTTTTTCCCGATTGTTTCTTGAAAAGAGAACGCTCGTTATTTGCAGGCTTAATTGTTCCACTTGAAAGTTTTAGTTTGTCTATATTTGCTACCACATTTACCGTTTCGCCTGAATTATTTATACAGGTGATTGTATAAGTTAATAGATTGCTTGTTGCACATAAGGTGATTAAAATAAATAATTGTTTTTTCATGCTCCCCCCCCCATTTTTATTAAAAATAGTAATTATATTTCTAATGTTCAGGTTAGCAGACTGAACTTCTAAAGATCAATGATTTTTTGCTAAAATGATTTCTAAAGGCAATCAGCAGTCTTTTTTGTTGATCAACCTCTAAAAAGAACCCCTCTTGTGTCTCTTTTTTCTTCAAATGATCCTCAAGAAATTGTATTAATTACGTGCTGGCTAAAAGCTCTTTCAGATTATTATCAATCCATTCTGTATCAATAGGGTTTAAGCCATCTCCAGCAAAATGGCCCCAAATACTTGGAATAATTCGTAACTCGGCATTGGGCATATGTTTAATTTCCCACTCATTATCCGCAACCCTAAAATAAAGATCAGTTTCTCCCGGCATAACAAAAACTTTTGCCTTGATAGCATTGAGTGCCTTAATTACATTGCCATTAAAGAGTGGGTTGTCACTGATGTCTGCATTTTGCCAGGTCCATATCATTGCTAATAGATTATTCGCATCACGCAACAAGAAAAATTTTTCCCAAAAACCGACTAAAAAATCTTCTAAAGAGCTAAAGCCTAGTTCTTTCCATAATTCGTGTCGATAAAAGGGCTGTGAAAAGCCCCATCCTGCATAAACACGCGCCAAGCTCCTTAACCCTTTTGTCGGATTTTTTTGATACCAACCATTATTCCACGCATCATCGGCAGTTAATGCAGCCTTAATCCCTTCAAGAAAAACAAAATTATGAGGCGCAGTTTTTGCTGATCCGCAAAAAGGAGCAATTCGCTCAACCATTTCAGGGTATAAACATCCCCACTGATATGCTTGTTGAGCTCCCATGGACCATCCAACAACAAGTTTTATTTTTTTTATGCCAAAATGTTCGGTGATTAAACGGTGCTGCAAGACAACATTGTCATAGAGAGTTATTGAAGGAAAACGAGCTTGATTATAGGGTTCTGCTGTATTACTTGGGGATGAAGATTGACCATTTCCCAATGCGCAGACAATAATAATAAAATAGTTATTTGGGTCGAGTGCCATACCTTCTGCAATGAGCCATTCATTGTCGCTACAAAACCCTGAATACCAGGTAGGGTAGACAATTACATTATTTTTTTCATCATTAAGTTTTCCATATGTTTTATAAGCAATTTTTGCATCAGGGAGCGTTTCTCCATTTTGAAGTACAGTTTTTCCCAATGAAAAAATTTCATAATCAATTTTTTTTGTCATTCGATATCCTTTCATAAAATATATTTAACCATTATTTCAACGTATTTTGCAATCATAATCTGTCCGCGGTATACTCACGTGCAACCTAAAGCCGAGGAAGTGTATGAATTTTGAATTTTTAAATAAACAAGCAACGGGGTTCGCCTTTTTAATTTTTTTTATAACAGCCTTTGCGGTGCGCGCAGGAGTTTTTTATTATTATATCCAACATGAGCAACGGTATTGTCAGCCAGATACGCCTGGTTATGCATCACCCGCATTGGCGCTTTATAAAGGCATAGGCATGAGCATGCCCAATGGCCAACCAGTATTTTGGCGAACCCCTGGTTATCCAGCATTGTTAGCACCATTTTTTTCATGTTCAACTACTGATTCGTGGTACTTATATGCACATGAAGATGCATATAAGCAAGCTCTTTGGGTGCAAATACTGTGGTGCTCGCTATTGCCTATTTTAGGATATATCTTGGCATGGATACTAACCGGATCATTACTTATTTCTTATATCGTTGCTGCAATAAGCATTGTGCACCCGGGCTTTGTTCTTGCAAGTACCTTTTTGTTAACGGATGGTCCGGCTCAAATATTTTTTGTTATATTTCTTATCTGTTTACTAAAAAACCTTTCTATGGTTGACCGTGTAAAGCGTCCCTATCGCTACCTTGCTGGTGCGGCTCTTGCATTAAGTGCTTACACCTGGATGCGCCCCATGGGACAATTTGTAGCGGTTGCCGCGTTACTTATTTTTTGTTTTTTTCCTGTTTCCTTTAAAGAAAAATGTAAGCAGGCTCTTTTTTTTATAATTATTTTTGCTCTTTCTATAAGCCCCTGGTTCATACGAAATTATAATTTAACCGGTAAGGTGTTTTTCTGTCCGCTGTTTGGACTTTATTTCAATGTCTTTAATGCGCCAAAAATTCGCGCACGTGTTGAGCAGATTCCTCATGAGTTGGCATGGAAAAAGCAATGTAAAGAGGCTGAACAAGAAGTAATGAAAGAATATCAGGCATATGCTCTTACGGGCAATCAAAAAGTTATTGTAAATGAAATGATATGCATGCAACCAGCAATTCCCTGGATGCTCAATTACCCGCACTATTTTGTTTATGACTGGATTGTAGAAGTGTGTAAAACGACGTTCGACCTTTATTCGTATCAGTTTGTTTCGCTGTATAATAATACGTTTAAATGGGACCCTTTGGTGGAATATTTAGGCGATAAATTTGCCGATACGTTGTATCGTAAAGATTTGCCGTGGTATATTCGCATACTTGCGTATTTGGAACTAGTGAGTGAAATAATGCTTTGGATAGGTATATTTTCTGGTCTTGGGTTACTTATAGGGCCTGATTTTAGAAAAAAATTCTTACATCTTTGGATACCATGCGGGCTTCTTATGGGCGCTGTTCTGTGTCAAACGGGTGGTTTTGGCTATGCACGCTTGCGCTTACCCGTAGAACTGCTTATTATTATTTTAGGTCTTGTTTTTTGGTTAAGTAGGAAAAATGGAAAACCTGTACGCGCCGTGGCGAAGTAAGTATATACGTTCACATAATAATGAAGACGGGTGTCCGTTGTGTTTGCAAGAACCTGCTGATGACCATAAAAAATATGTTATTAAGCGTTTTGAGCATGTGTATGTAATGCTTAATTTATACCCGTATAACCCCGGCCATGTAATGGTTATTCCCTTTCATCACGCAGGTGCACTTACCGATTTAACTCCGCAAACACGTGCAGAACTTATTGAAGTTGCATCACTTTCTAGCGCTATACTTGCCCAAGAATTAAAGACAGATGGGCTTAATATAGGCTTGAATATTGGTGGCAAAGCAGCAGGGGGTACTATACCCGAACATTTGCATATGCATGTGTTACCGCGTTTTATGGGAGACACTAATTTCTTGCCTTTATTGAGTGACACTAAACAAATATCATTAAATCTGGATGAGTTGTATCAACAATTAAAAAAGGCTTTTAAATGAATTCAAAAGAAAAAATAGATCTAGCACATATTTATAAGGCGCAAGAGGTATTTGAACGGTTTCGTAAAAACCTTGAAACTGATCAAGAAAAGGCAGGTGCGGTGCAAGCATTTGAATTTTGTTATGAATTATCATGGAAATTGATGAAGCGGTTTCTTGAATTACGTGGCCTTGAATCAGGCTCGCCAAAAGATACCTTCCGCAAGGCATTTGAGGAGGGTATTATTAATGACCCTGAGATATGGTTTGAATTTCAAAAAAAACGTAATCTTTCTGTGCATACCTATAACGAAGAAAATTTAGATATTATTATTGAATCATTCGATACTTTTTCTGCTGAGCTTGCAGATTTACTTATCAAAATAAAGTCCCTGATATGATATATCTTGAAGAGCGGCATAAAAAGATTGTATGTGATATTTTGAAAAAATATCCCTATACGTTTTATATATATGGCTCGCGGGTTAAATGTACCCATAGGCCAACTTCAGATCTTGATGTCTGCTTTATGGAATCTATTCCCTTTAATATACAAGCTCATATTGAGGAAGATTTTGAAAATTCTGATCTTCCATTTCGCGTGGATCTCAGTGACTTTAATCTCATGAGTAAGGATTTTCAAAATCATATAAAAAAAGATTTAATAGTGATTTCTTATCCTACCCATCATTCATAAGGTTAGTATTCTTATTCCAGGATGTCCCAGTATTTCTGAAATAAGAATAGCATAGGGCCCCTGGATATTTCAATATAACGTTAAAAAGTGAAAACAACTAATTGAATTATTGACAAATATAAAATATTTCATGTAGGATAAAATTAGGTAAGTGCCATGGTGGTACTTTATAAAAAATGCATTTAATGAGTATTTTTATGAAGAAACAATTAATTATAAGGATAATTGCTTTAGTGGCTACGCTACAGGTATGTGCCGATGGGGTTACGAACATTACCAATAAATCAAATTATTCTTTAATGGTTAATGATTCATTAGAAATTGCGCCTGGGCAAACGAATGTTTTGGACTATCCTTATGGATGTACTACTTTTAAGGTTAAGGTAGCCAGTGGTGAATGGGCAGATTATCATTTTTACTCCGGTTGCCCAAGTTCTCTTACTTGCAATGTCACAGCCGCTAAAAGTGGACAGCTTATCCTAAAATGTTCTTAATTGCAGGAAAACTATACTATGTACGTTATCACGGCACACCCTAAAATCATCAATAAATAGAGGCTCATAATAATAAGTTTTTTAATTTTTACTGAATGATTAAGTGCCCAAGAAATTGATAAAAAGGTCAATAATGATAAAACGAGATAGAGAAAAAAAAGATAATCTGAAACCATAAAATAACTTACATTGGGTGAAATGCTTTCGATCACAAAACGATATGCAAATAAAGCAGGCACACTTGCGGCAGCAATGCTGGGTACATCGGTGGTGTGTTCGGCATACACAAATGAAAAAGAAAAAAGTGTAAGAAAGAAAATCAGATACAGGGGCAGGAATATGTTTAAAAAATGGCGCATATCAATAGGGTTACAGTCAAATGAAAATAAAACTCGCGATGAGTCTATTTCATGCTTTCCGTCGGGTAAAGTATATTCTTGAGTAATAAAACCGCTCTGAGCCTTAATATTTTCACTGACACAATTATTAATTTGCGCAGTGGAATCAAGACTCAGTGAGTTTTGATTTACTACAAAAGAGTATTTTTGCGGCGGTAATACGCTGTTTTTTAAGCTGAACCATATGCGGTGATCATCTAAAGGATATTCCTTAAAATTAAAATCCATTTTTGCATGCACTTGAATATCAAAGGTTGCAATTTCTAAAGCGCCTTGTTGTTCGTAGGTAATTTGAGACTTTTCAACCGTCGCATTATCAAATGAAAATTGCTCTATCTGTTCGCGCTTAACTTCAGCAGGGTTATAAGCGAACCAAAGCGTCGCATCAATACCTACTATATTTTTTATGGTATCAGAATCCATAAAATGGTGTATGGTTAGCCCCGTATAAATAGGGGTAGCAGCAATACTGTAAGAAGTAAGCTTAGGTAACACTTCACGAGCATTAAATACCACCAATGAGCGATAAAAAATAGGTATTAGCAATAACGTTGCTATAAAAAAAGTTACGAGTTGGAAAAGGGGGGTAACATGTCCGGTATTTTTATGCATTTTATAACCTTCTGGGAACAGGTGAATATCTGTACCCAGAATGGTTTTATGCAATCACTCGTGTCAATATATTGATAAAAAAGCTGATTTTTTACCATAAACAGGGTAAAAATAACCTATAATTTGCTCTGGACCGAATACTTTAAGTCGTACTTGAAATATTTTATAAAATATGTTATACTTAAAATGAAAGAATAGTATATAAAATATTCAGTTTTTTTAAATAAAGATTCTAAAGAAAGGTATTGTATGAAAAAGTTTATAATGTTAGCGCTGTTAGTAGGCAGTATATCGCTGTGTGCTGTTCCAAATGACAAACAGCTTACTATGCCATTAATGGAGATGCACAAGGCGGAGCAAAATCTGCCATTTATTATGCGCTTAGATTCCTCAGTTGATTCTACAAAACCCATTATTGTACCGAAAACTTTTTTACAAAAATATCCAAGCTCAAGACAATTTGCTATTTATACCGTTGCGGCACTTTTTCATATCGGTGCCGTGGGGATGGCCACTCAGCCATGTTTAGTGAATGGAGAATGTGCTGTTGTAGATTCAAGTCTATGGCTTTCATTGGTTCCAACGCTTGCTAATTTAGCAGGAACAGGTGTGTCTCTTTGGGATGAAAGAAAAGCGCTTGCCCGTTTGCAGGCTGAAATAAAAAGATCAAATGAAGAGAATGTTTAACTACTTTATCTGAATTATTAAAATTGGGTTGGTTTTTCCGCCCCAATTAATTTATTTAATTTCTTGCCAATCATTACCATCTTGAAAATCAAACCATATCCGCTTGCTCAGTTGCCGATCTTGTGAATCAAAAGTAAGCGTTAGTCCTTTAAGGTTATAATTATTTAAAGCTTCAAGTTGGGAAAGGAGCGTGGTATGTGTTACAGGGCCAGAAGATTTTTTTATCATCTCACATAAAATAGTTGCCCCGATATAGCCTTCTAGCGAATACGCGTCATAAGGTCTTTTAAGTTCAGCCATAAGGTTTCGATATTCTACTACCAAATCCAGAGTGCTCAATTTAGGGTTAGGCACCACGCGGCTATAGAGAGCCTGTAGTCCCAATTCATTTTTAACAAATGCCTCAAATTGATCATCAACCACAAAAGATATAGCAAAGAGCTTAACCGTGGCAAGATTAACTACTCCTAATTGGCGTAAGAATTCCTGTGTTGGTTGTGGGTCAGAAAAGCATCCTAATGCTTCAACTTGAATATTTTTTAAAATCTCTAATTGTTTTGTGAAATTAGTTGCATTAACCGGATACGGAATTTCGGTCCATTGAGTAATACCATGAGCTTTCAGCGCTTCGCGTGCTTTTTCCATGCAATCGTTACCGTAGATATCATCTTGATACAACAACGCAAAATTTTTTAATTTATATTCTTTTATAATATAGGTAATAAGTTTTTCTACTTCGAGTTTATAGGGTGCTCTAAAATTGATTAACCCCTTCATTTCAGGATCGCGACAGAGCTTTGAGCCGGTAACAGGAAATGCGGCAAGTATCGAGGCTGATAAAATAAGATCCTGTGCAGCTAAAATAGTCGACGTGCCTAATGGTAACAGTATTGTTTCAACACTGAATTCTTTTTTGAGACGATCTATATTTTCTCGTGCAAGCCGCGCAGTATACCGGTCATCTAAGATAATGTCTTTAATGTCTTTGCCTTTCATTTCCGGAGAGCCGTTGGCCTCTTTTATAGCTAGAAGAATTCCTGTTCTTAAGCGCTCACCCATGATGTAATTGCCCTTAGAAAGATCAAAAGTTGAACCAATGTAGATCTCTTTTTCAGAAAGATTAAGATTTAAAGCTGTAGCAGCTTGCGGTGTAGAGGTATTAACCTCAAAGCTTCCTTTAAGGGCAAAAGGTTCTTGTGTTAGTCTATTTCTTGAAAATAATTCTATAATGGTTGCATTAAGATCTTTTCCAAAAACAATCGTTGCAAAGGCATCATCTTTAAAACCATAAAGATCATTATAAAATGACGATGCGCCTGAAAAAACGCGCCAGGTATTAGCTGCACCATAGGAACCCATGATCATAAGAGGTTCGATGGCTCGAGTTTTTATCGAAGGGTCAAACCCTTCAATAAAGATACTGGCATAAGCTCTTTTATCACTTTTTTTCTTTTTATCAAGGTTCCATACAGAGATCTCACCATGTTTTAATGAATAAAAAAGATCTCCTGTTTGATTTTCAATACTGTCATATTGGAATTTCTTTAATCCGCTTATTTTGAAAAGTTTTTCAGGTTGGGCAGCGTAATTCCCGTAAAAAGCAGCAGGTAGTATAGTAACAAATTCTTTAAAAAGATCTGTGATAGATTTTTCAAATTTTCTATAGACAATATCAAGTTGCTGAGTAAAACAACCGTTTATCCAAAGTTGCTCTTGTTCAAAATCACTTTTTATATAAAAAACTTTGTCCGGATTATGCTTCATTAAAAGAAGAATTACAAAGAGTGTTTGCAGTACATAAGGGGAGCGAGCAACAACACTACCATTAAAGATAATTAAATACCGGGGGTCAATGATTTTTAAGGAATTATCAATGATTCCCTGACGTTTTAATTCCTGAAGATCTCTAACCAGTGAATGGAATGCTCCTTGAATAGTTCCAAAAATAACGATTTTATCTTCAAGCTCTACCTGAGTTGCGAGAATAAAATCGCCAGTTCGCCCCTTGCCTTTTTGTTGAAGCGTTACTTCTTTGAGTAATTTTTCAAGATCAGTGATAGCAAAATGCTTACCTCTTTTTTTAATTCCGCCAAAATAGCGGTCAAAAAGAGATGGCCGCAGGCTCTTAAGAACAGTGCTAAAATCAGGATGATCAAAATTATCATTGTCCGATTCAACATTTTCTGGGCATGTTTTACACAGCGTTACCAGATCAGGGAGAGTAAAATATTTCGTGGCCATAAGGGCATTGAAACTTGTAAGTACCAGGATAATTTTTTTAATTTTCATTTGTTTTCCTTAAAAGAACTCTGTACCATGATACGAAAAACTCAGTTCATAAGTGATGATAGTGATAAAAGACATTATAAGAAGGCCATGAACAAGCAAAATGAGCATTTTTTTAGTGCGCATACTAATGTTTAATGAAAAAATACCTATTAAAAATATTATGGCAGCTAAGACAAGAAAAATCAGAAAGAAGTAATCTGATATCATAAAATAACCAACCTTGGGTGACATATTTTCAATAACAAATCTAAAAGCAATAAGCCCAGATAAGCTTGCGCCATTGGCAACCATAATGGAAGAAAAATATTTTTCAGGATCATAGGAAAAGGTTGTAAGCATAATGATAATGAAAACCATGAGCGGCATAAGAAGGATGAGTGCATATTTAAATCCTGAGCGTCGATAGAGTATAGAAAATTGAATAGCTGGCCTTATAATGTCTAAGGAAGGTTCTCGAGTGTTAATAGCTTGTTGACTATATCCTGTGGTAATTTCTTGTGTCGCCTGTATCCATCCATATGATTCTGTATCAGGTGCCACTATAAAGGATTGCCCGTCTGCTTCAAAAATCAAATTATGGGGAGATACTTTTGTATTGACCATTACCAGTTCGAGCATATGATCATCGATAGGAAAAAGCTTATAATCCAATTCAGTTTTGAATTTTACAATTATATCATAAAATAATTGGAGCCGATCTCCGGATAAATGGCTTCGAACAGGAGAAATGCTTACGATATCACCTTTTTCGAATCTAAAATGGGATACCGTCTCGATAGAAATAATAGATGGATCAAATTCAAACCAAAGGGTACCTTCAAATATAAAGTTGTTGTTGACCATATCAAATTCACGGTATTTAAAAATAGAAAGCCCGGCGCGTACGGTTGCAGGTATTACATCGCTTTCGCTCAACATTTTTGGCGTTATTGATTTTATAAGCAGTAATTCTTCCGTAGGAGTTGGTTGTTCTACCGTAAGCCTTACTGAGGTAAATGTTGTTAAGAGGGTAATAGTAATAGTTATTAGATGGAACAGAAAACTGATAGATTTTTTTTCTTGCCCGACTTGTGTTGCAGAGGGTGCGTTTAATTTCTTTTCTTCCATGAAGGTCCCCGAGTAATGAGGTATATTCTTATTTTAATGGTGACTATTTTATACGCCTATTGTCAATAATAAGTTATACAACTTCAAGCCAATCATTATCATCTTGAAAATCAAACCATATTCGTTTACTAATTTGCCTATCTTGGGGATCAAAATTTAAAGTAAGCCCCTTAAAATTATAATTATTAAGGGCCTCAAGTTTTTTGAGTAAAAGTGTATGAGTTATGGGCTCATGGGATTGTTTAATCATTTCGCATAATAAAGAAGCGCAAATATATCCCTCGAGTGAATAGGTATCGTAAGGTTTTTTTTCTTCATCCATAAGACGACGATATTCTGCCACCAAATCTAATGTACTGAGTTTTGGGTTAGGCACCAAGCGACTAAAAAGGCATTGTATGCCCAATTCATTTTTTACAAAGGATTCAAATACATCATCCACAACAAAAGCATTGGCAAATACTTTGACTGAAAACAAATTGGCGGCACCCAGCTGCTTTAAAAATGCTTGAGTCGGTTGAGCAGCAGAAAAACATCCTAAGGCCTCAATGTTGGAATTTTTAAATAATTCAAGGTGTTTTGAAAAATTTGTTGTATTGCGTTCGTAAGGTATTTCAACCCATTTATTTATACCCCTTTTTTTAAGAACTTCCCGCGCTTTGTTCATGCAATCTATGCCATATTCATCATTTTGATAAAAAAATGCAAAAAGCTTAAATGAATATTCATTAATTAAATAATTAATAAGCTTTTCAACTTCAAGCTCATATGTTGGTCTAAAATTAATGACACCTTTTGTTTCAGGTTTTCGCCAGAATTGTGAACCGGTGATCGGAAAGGCTGCTAACAATTCACCCGATGAAATGCTATCCTTAACTGATAAAACAGTAGGCGTGC
>JAKAUO010000005.1 GCA_021827715.1 bacterium
TAGGAGGAAATAAAAATGGACAAAGCAAAGACATTACTCAAGCAAAAAAAATCTTCAAAAAGTACATCGAAAATGAAAATAAAAAATAATGCTGATTTGATTGCCTATGATCCTCTGCAAGAAATGACCAATGAGAATTTTATTGGCAAAGCTATTTTGGAATGTTTGCGAAATAATGATCCGGAAGGTGTGATGGAAGTCATCGAAATGTATCTGGAAGCGTTAGAAAAAACTAAATTTGTTAAAAAAGCACTCGTCCCGAAATCAACATTGTATCATAGTTTGAAGAGTAAGAATCCTACCATTAAAACGCTTGCTAAGTTAGTTCATGCGACAACCATTGCGTCAAGAAAATAGTATGGATGTTATCACTTGCTGAAACGGTGTGAGTGCGATAAACTTTTGGTATGGATGCATTACGTATAAAACAAGATTTTCCCTTGTTGCGCAATTCAGGTATTGTGTATTTAGATTCCGCGGCAACAGGCCAGAAGCCAGAGGTGGTAATCGATGCAATAAGCACTTTCTACCGCACAGAAAATGGCCCGGTACATCGTGGTATTTATGAACTTGCCGAACAAGCGACGGGCACGTTTGAAGCTGCACGAAAAGCAGTCGCAGATTTAATTAATGCTTCCCCAGAAGAAATTGTCTTTACTTCAGGTACCACTGATAGTATCAATACGATAGCTGCCGCATGGGCAGCGCATACTTTGCAAAAAGATGATGAAATTGTTCTGCCTGTCTCTGAGCATCATTCAAATATGCTACCATGGCTCGAGCTTGCACGCACGCATGGTGTGACAATCATCTTTGTATCATTGACGCCTGACTTTAAACTTGATATTGAAGATTTCTTAAAAAAAATTACTCCAAAAACCAAATTAGTAACCTTTGCCTTAACGTCACATATTTTTGGCAATTATCCGCAAGAATATATTCGTGTCATTATTAACAAAGCACATCAGGTGGGTGCAAAAATAGTTCTTGACGCTGCGCAATCTGTTGGCCACATGAAGCTCGATATGCAATTATTAGGTGTCGACTTTCTTGCATTCTCTGGCCATAAACTATTCGGGCCAACAGGGATTGGCGTACTCTATGTGAATAAAAAGAATTTTAACGATATCGCTGTCTATCGTATGGGTGGAGGTATGGTGCAGAATATTACTCTCGATGCTTTAGATAAAAAAGAATGTGCTTTATGGAAAGAAATGCCGTACCGTTTAGAGGCGGGAACACCTGCTTTTGCTCAAGCAATAGGCTTGCATGCAGCAATCGCCTATATTAAAGATACCATATCGTATATAAAGCTTTCAGAGCATGAAGATGCTTTAATAACTCACCTTAAAAAATTACTTACTAAGTATGATGATATTGTTATTATGCAACCGGTATATCAAAAGCCGGTACATAGTAGTTTACTTTCATTCTATAGTATGCGGCACCATGCTCATGATATTGCTGCATGGCTGAGCCAATATAACATTGCAGTTCGTGCCGGTAACCATTGTGCTCAACCGATACATCAGCGTTTAAAGATACCAGCTTCTGTCCGAGTAAGTTGTCATGCCTATACAACCATGCATGATATTGATGCTTTTGGGCACGCATTGGATGAACTCTATGAAAATAAATGACACTACCTTAGGATAATCATGAATACTCCTTCACCAGTAATATTAACCGGCGACAGGCCATCTGGACCTTTACATCTTGGTCATTATGTTGGTTCCCTTGCAAATAGAGTACATTATCAACAAGAAGACTGGAAACAGTATATTATCATTGCCGATGTTCAAGCATTAACAGATAACTATGAGCATCCCCATAAAGTGCATGATAATGTTTTTGAAGTGGCGTGTGATTATTTAGCTGTTGGCATTGATCCGACAAAAAGTACCATCTTTATTCAATCACAAATTCCTGAAATTGCTGACTTAACGATTTATTATTTGAATTTAGTAAGTGTTAGTCGTTTACGAAGAAACCCGACTGTTAAGACAGAGATAGAACAAAAGGGGTTTGGTGACACCATACCTGCAGGTTTTTTTATCTATCCGGTAAGCCAAGCAGCCGATATTACCTGCGTTAAGGCAACCACGGTGCCGGTGGGTGAGGACCAGTTGCCCATGATTGAACAGACCAATGAAATTGTGCGGGCCTTTAACAGAATATATAAAAAAGAGGTACTTAATGAAGTGCATGCGATAGTGCCAAAAGTTTCTCGATTGGTTGGTATCGATGGCAAAGCAAAAATGAGTAAGTCTCTGGGAAATGCCATTTATCTGGGTGACTCTGCTGATACAGTGGCACAAAAAGTAAAATCGATGTACACCGATCCGAACCATGTTCGTGTTTCAGATCCGGGACAAATTGAAGGCAATGCGGTATTTACCTATTTAGATGTCTTTGATCCGCGCCAGGACGAGGTTGCTGAACTTAAAAGACATTATCAGGCAGGTGGCCTTGGAGATATGGTGCTTAAAAAACGGTTGACCGAAGTTCTGAATGATTTTCTTGATCCCATTAGAATACGTCGTGAAAAGTTTCATAATGATAAAACGTATGTGATGGACATTCTTAAAAAGGGAACTGCTGTCACGCGTGAAGTAACGGCACGGACATTGCAAGAAGTACACGATGTTATGTATTTAAACTATTAACGTAAAAAAAAGTCTGCCAATTGAACTGTCTCGGCATGGTAGTCATTAATATGTATTGATCGATACTGTAAATCAGGAAATAATTTCCGCACGGCGTATTTAGCCTTTAATGCTAAGGCGGCATTGTCAAAATGTACCACAAAAATACGGGCAGGGTGTTGATAAACGCTTTTAGGAAAATACCATTTTACATGCTCTTTCAAGCTGCCACAATGGGGTTGATTGGAAGGGATATGTTGATGCGCCAGCTGTAAGATAGTATGCGCCAATAATTTAGTGAAATAGAAATTTTTTTGATACACTATCTTTCCGTAGCGGTTGAGTATGTTTTTAATCAGAGTATCTTTACCCTGCGCTATAGGCCAGACAATTGCAATAAAGCTTTCTGGGTTATGGAGACAATAGTTGTAAGCCTGCAGATCGTTTTGCAACAACTGAGTGCAGCTTACCCCCACGTACCCGAGAAAAATAAGATATAAAGCTTTCATAATATGAGTATATCGCAGGGATGGCGACAAAAAAAAGATCTTGGTTGAAATTTGACAATTTGAAAATTTAATGTATGATAAAGGTAATGATTTATAAGTAAATAATGCTATTTTTCAGGGATACTATGAAAAAATTACTCCTGCTTTTTTTAATTAATCATGCGATCGGCTCATTATATGGTATGCAGGCTGATCAGTTAAGTTTAGCCGAAAGGGAAATGTTGAACTGCCCATTTCTTGGAGACATGATTCATAATAAAGATGAGCGTATATCTCGTTCACAAAAGCTTGAGGAAGCCGTTCTGCAAGCAGTGCAAGATGAGCGATTTAACCTTGATTATGTGAAAACGCAAGAATATGACAATCCAGCATTTACTGCATATATGAAGCAATTTTTCACACAGTACCCCAATGCAGCAGCAGAATGGGCTATTCGTGAGAAAGTGCATCCAAAAATTGATAAAAATAAATCCCTGATTGAACCATCTTTAAATAAATGGAAACGCTTATATGACCGAAATCAAAAGATTGAAAAAGCTGCCTGGGTGATAGGGTGGTGCGCGGATGGTATACCTGAGTCCCTTACCAAACTCTATCTGAATTGGTTCGTTGCGCCTTTGCACCAAGCTAATTGGTCCGTATTTGGGCAACATTATTATGTTGAAAATATTTCTCAAGCTGAGCGATTGGCCGCATCACTAGCCTTTCAGGAATGCGCAGGATTCATTTATCAAAAAACCGATGTTCTTTCTCGGTATTTAAATCGGCTTCTTCCAGCAGTACTTTCAAGAGAAAAAGATGATTCTACCAACCAAGACTTTTTTAAGAAATGTAAAGAAGATGCTTGGAAAGATGCAATAGGGTTACAGTTTAATTCTTTCATTCCTCACAAATTGAGCAATTTGTATACTATAGCTACGCATCCTACTCCAGAGATAAATACTCATAAAAGACCAACAAGTCTTTTAAGTAATAATACTATTACTATGCCGAGCTATTTTCCTGCTCTTATTATTCCAGCGTTGCTTAACTATTCTCAAGAAAAATATTCAACGGGTTTTACTGCCTTCCAACGAAATGCTAAAAAGGCATGGGTTAATGTCACAGAATCTATACCCACGCCCCCTACAACCCGATGTTATGATAGTTTTGGATGGCGCTCTTTATATGTACCTTTTTTTATAAAATGGTTAAATAAAGGTGTTACATCTCAAGATCTGTTAAATCAACAGAAAAAAGAAATAGCTGAAAAATTATCTGCAGTGGAACCTGAGTGTTTGAAATCCGCAAATACAGCTTCTGCATATATTGAAAAAGTTATCTCTGATAGGTTTGTTGAAATTGAAACTGAAACTGCAGTCGGTAAACATATACCAAGAGCTCATTTTAGACGTTCTCCTTTATTGGAAGCCTTTTCTCTTTATACACCTCAACAAATTCTAGGATTGGTTGAAAAGACTGTGGTTAAAAATGCTACCAAAATTGAAAGAATAATGGATATTTTATTTAAGAAAGATCCCTCTCCAGAAAAAACTAAGGCGTGGCAGACGTTTATTTCAACAACGGCTAAATTGCTCTTGCCTAAAATTATCCCAGGCGCATAGATTTGATTTGCTTGGAGCCTTCAACAAGATTATTAAGCATATGGTAATGCGTGGCGGTAAAGCTTATGACATGGCGCATGCTAAATAATCGAGTAAGTGCATTCTGCAAATGGTTGCAGCCCTTGACTGCATGTGTGCTGGTAAACGGCTCATCCAATAATACGCAACAAAAACCAATCGAATTTTCAATCGTTTGCAAGATATCTTCAATCCGTGCGCATTCTGCATAAAAACGTGATGTCCCTTCAAAGATATTATCTTCAATAAAACGATAGGTCCTGATATTGCTCAAAGGGGTAACCTCAAAAGTGCACGCAGGCACTATGCCAACACTCTGCGCCAATACTAACGCATGTCCCAGGCCATTAATATAGGTAGATTTCCCCGAGCCATTGTCCCCGGTGATAAGCGTATGGAGCGTTTGGGTGCAATCAATGTCTGTTGCTCGTAGAGCGTCATGCTTAAGAAAAAGATGGCGCAGATTACGCGTGGTAATAGAAGGGACGCTGGCATCCTGGTAGTCAACAAAGCACCACGGTGTTGTCTCTGTTTGGGTTTCCATAGTGTGTGCTAGGGAAAGATAAAAATCAATTTCACCGAGCGCCTTGCCTATTTTTAAAAAATCTTCCTGAACTTCTGAGTACAGCATGTATGCTGCCAATACCTTACCGACATGATTTATCACAGAAGATTTTCCTGAAAATGTCGAGCTTTCAAGAAGTTGTATGAGCTCCTGAAAGCGGCAACATCCTGCTGCTGGATCAAAAAAAGTTTCAAGGGTTTGCAATGGTTTAAAATCTGTAAGCTGTTTTTCTTGTTTTAAAAGAGTATATATTCCCTGAGCTTGCTTGAGGTATTTACGGACATGAATCATATCCTGTTGCATACGTTTGGTAATCAATGCACGGTGTTTAATAGTTGTTCCCATTTCATACAAGCTGGGAATATGGCACCCTAAAATAGCAGCTTGTGCCCCATAATACTTTACAAGGCCCGCTTCAGGAGTTGGGTGATGGCCACCACAGGCGCTGTGATCATGCTCTGCATTAAAAAGCCAGCCAATACTGGTATGTAAAATAAGATATTCTGCCAACGGTAAACAGAGTCCAGCAATATGTATGAGGTATCCTGCATCAAGGGCATAGGGCGAACTATTATACTTACGCAAAGGTTGGGAAGAAAAATAAACCCCCTGTAAGGTTGCGTCAGAAAGCGGATTGCGTAGAGCACTTAGTTGCAAAGCTTTTTCATGCTGTGCCAACCGTGAAAGACATTTTCTGAGTTCTTGTGATTGCTCAGTATGCGTTATAAAAAATTGAATATAGTGCTGCCGCTCTTTAAGCGTTTTTATGCAGATAATTGGTTGGGAAAGTATTTTCTTTAAAAATTCTGACCCTTGTAGGGTGCTTGTTTGATTAATAGTTGCAAAGAGGCTTTGGTGGGTGCCCCGGGGAAGAATTTCTAAATCGAGAGCACTTTTTTGGTCAAGAAGGCCGTGCAGGAAGGTAGATACAAAAAGGAGTAACAATGACCCATAGGTTACTCTTTTTACAAAAATGTTCATGTGAGGTGTCCTAAATAATTCTAAATGAAAATGGTTATATAAAGTATAGGGTAATTTACCATAATATCTTTAATACGTAAATCGCCTTATGGTAAGCTCATGAGTGAAAGAATATTTTCAAGGGGGAAAAATTGTGGAAAAAAAACATTCAGATTTAGCCATTTCATCGAAAACAACACTTATTATTTCAAGCGGCGTATTGGCTTTTTTATTCATCATAACGTGGTATCAGTTTTCACATGAAACTAAAATTATTATCAATCAGAAAATTATTGAAGATGTTAGCCATTTAAAATCCATTTTTGATACCATTAATAAAGAATGTGGAATTCAGGATTTTATGCATGAAAAAAACTACATAGATTTTTTGACCGTTAAGAATTTTGTGAGCAGTGAAGTTGGTTCAATGAATCTTATGGTCCCAGAAAAATGGAGCGGGCCTTATCTTCAAAGTAATCTTACCTTACAATCAAAAGTGTATGAGATTGTTCGTACTAAAAATGGTTATTATATTGTGCCTGGCACCGGAGTGCGTCTTGCCAATGGGAAAGTTATGGGGAAAGATATCATTATTACCCCAGCTACCGATATGGACAGCTTAGTGAATGAAAAAGAGGGACTAGAATATAAAGGCAGGGCGCTGGTGGCGCCGTTACCCATAGAGAAAAAAATAATGGTCGCAGACATAACCCAGGCAGATGAGTAACCAGTGGCCCTTATAATTCTATTAAGAAGTGCGCTGATATCTTTTTGGTCTTAGTACCAAATTGAACCGTGGCAAACAGGGCGTCATCATCACGTTCTTCTAACTCTTTAATAGTGCCAATGCCAAAAGTAACATGGCGAACACGTTGATTAAGGCGAAGTTTACGTGGCCGTTCATCGCCAACTTCTTCGTCAAAGACAAAATCAGGGATAACCAGCTTAGATTTTTCGCGTAACGGTTCTTTTAAAGAAGGCGTTTTACCTGCATACCAATCATGTAAATAGTGCAAGATATCACCACTGCTCCATTGCGAGCAATCTGCGGTGCCTATCCATTCTGGCAACTCATGTACAAAACGTGATGTTCGTTGGTCCGTCATAGTACCAAACACATAACGGTAGCGTACATGCGTTAATAAAAGTCGCTCACGCGCCCGAGTGATACCCACATATAAAAGCCTGCGCTCTTCTTCAATAGTATCTTCTGCATAGGTTGCATGCGCGCTGGGTAAAATATTCTCTTCTAATCCGGTTAAAATGACCGTATCAAATTCAAGGCCCTTGGCCGCGTGCAAGGTCATAAGTGAGATATAATCGTTGGTTGTTTCATCAATAGTATGTTCTTGCAGTAATGCAACTTCTTCAAGAAAAAGATCAATTGTTACGATATCGCGCCGGGCAAATGAAACGATTGCGTTCACCAGCTCTTTGACGTTACCGGTTTTGGCTTGTGCATCTTCTGGTGAGAAATGTTCTTTTAAATACTCAATATAGGTAGTTTTGGTTAAAAAATACTCAATAAGCGTTTGCGCATTATCGGTGCGGCTCAAGCCATGAAAAAGATTAATAAAAGAACTTACACTTTCTGCTTTTAAGCCAGATACCATTTTTTCAGTAAGCATCTGTTGTAACACTTGAAAGCCATTTAAAAAGGGCTGCTGGTCCCAGAGTGCCATGAGACTTTCAATAAATTTATCACCCAAGCCACGAGAGGGCACATTAATAATGCGGCTTAACGCTATGCGATCAAAAGGGTTAACCACTAAGCGCACATAGGCCAAAAGATCCTTAATTTCTTGACGGTCATAGAACCTTACCCCGCCAATAATTTTATAGGGGATCGATCCGCGAATTAAGGCTTCTTCAAGCGAGCGCGATTGGTAATGTGAACGATACAAAACTGCAATCGATTGTTGACTCTTTTTTTTTCTATGTAAAGAGGCTAAAAGGGCAACCGCATCACCTTCTTGGTAACTTGATGCGCAGTGAAGTTTTCTGATACGATCCTGTGCCGGTTTTTCTGACCACAGTTTTTTTGGGTTTCGTGTAGTATTGTTTTCTATAAGAGCATTTGCTGTATCTAATATCGGCTGTACCGAACGATAATTCTGTGCAATCGTACAAGTAATGGTTTGTGGGAAATCGCGCTTAAAGTAGACAATGTTTTGCACCGTTGCGCCGCGCCAGGAATAAATAGATTGATCTTCATCGCCCACTACGCAAAGTGAATCGCCGGTAAAGATTTTTGAATCATCCTGGGTCATCTGTTGCAATAATGCATGCTGCACGAGATTTGTATCTTGATATTCATCAACCAGAATATGACGGACTTTTTGTTGGAAATCTTTTTTAAATTCTGTATTGGTGCGAAATAATTTTAATACTTCAAGCAAAAGATCATCAAAGTCAAGGCAGTGTGCATTTTTTTTTTCCCGCTCGTAAACGGTACACAACTCTTCCAGTATCGGGTCTGAAATGCCGAGCAAACTATTTTTGTGTTGTGAGATTGCTGACGCTAATGTCTTTACCGTAACTTTTTTTAATAAACCATATTTTGCAATAATCGCTTTAAGCATTTTTTCTTTATCATCTTCATCGATAATGCTAAAATCTGGTTGCGCTAAATGATGTCTATATATTTTTAATAAGCGTAAGCAATAGGAATGAAACGTGCCTACGTAGGGTAATTGAAAGCCGGGCAAAAAATGCGCGATACGTTCTTTCATTTCACGTGCGGCTTTATTGGTAAAAGTAAGCGCTAATAGTGCATAGGCAGGTACATGGTGCATAAGCATTAAATGAGTCATGCGTGCGGTGATAACGCGTGTTTTACCTGAGCCTGCTCCTGCACATACAAGCAGTACGCCATCTTTGAGCGCTACTGCTTGTTGTTGTTCAGGGTTGAGTTGTGTATCAAAAAAATTTTTGAATGATTCTTGTATATTCATAGTGTAGAAAGTCTACCCGAATATACTTTTTCCGGCAATCAGAAAACGTTACTTTTGGTTTATTATATTCTGAAGAGCATATAAGGCGTTCCATGCAGAAAAATATACTTGCGCCACTTGTCTTTGGGCATAATCGATGCTGCTTTCCGGACGTCCACGCTCGACCTTTTTTGTAGGAAGTTCTGGTAAATCACTTTTTTCTATGCTCTCAAAGCCTTTGGCGATAACTTCGATATGCTTTTCTAATTGATCTCTTTTTTCTTTTTTCTTTTCTATTTCCTTAGAATAGTCAGTGTTTTCTTCTTCTTTTAATCGTTGTTTTTCTAGAAGATCATTTTTTTCATGGGTATAGTTTAATTCTAATGCTTTATTGTCACGGGTAAATTTATCGTGTAGTTGTTCTAATTGAAGGCTAAAATCTTCTATCTCTCTTTCATTCCCCCTTATTTTGCTCAACATAGTAGTAATGTCTTGCTCGTATCCTTTCATAAGGAGTGCCGCTTTTACATGAGCAGCTTCTTGGATTGCCGTCCAGTCTTCTTGAGCAGCCATAATTACAACGGGTGCCATTATACTGATAAAGATAATTGTTTTTTTCATGTTCATAATTCTCACGAAAGAGGCGTTTAAACGCCTCGCAGTTCTTAGTTTTTAACTTTTATAAAGGCCATACAAATTCCAGAAACTCCAAGGCTGGGGTGCTTGTGTAGACTTATTTATTTCCTGGGTTGATGGAACTTCTTGAGGATCAAGCATATCGGCAGCATCATCTAATGGAGGACGAAGTTCGGTATGTTCTTGAATGAATCTTAAATGCGCTTCTTTTATTTGAGAAAGTTCATCGAGGGTCTTTTTAAGACGTTTTTGCGTAGCTAAGATATCTTCTTGATCTTGTGCTATTTTAACTTCTAATGTATTAAACTCATCTTGCTTGCTGGTAAACAGTTTTGTTTTATCTTCTAATTCTTGTGCAAGTCTTGCTTTTTCTTCTAGATGACGTCTTAGAGAACCTCTTCTTTTTGCGCAGAAAATATTATTTTCTTTTAAGCCTTCTTCTTTTTTGAAAAGTTCTTCTTTGAGTGTTGATTCCAATAATGAAAGTTCTTCTACGCCTTCTGAAAGTTGATCAAGTTGAATCATATGATTACATCTTTTTTCAGCCTCTAAGCACTCTGCAAAATCTTTGAGTATTTTTGTATCAAGATCAGAGTCTACTGTATCAATTGCTGCTTGATTAACTGTCTTATTTAATGAACGGATCTCTTGAAATATGAGTTCTTTTAATGCGAGTATTTTTTGTTTTGCGTCTTCTTGCCGTTTTTCATAATCAGCCATCTGTGCATAAGATATTTGATTATTTTTTGGCTTACCCGCTTTGGCAGGTATGGCATATAAGCATGCAGCAATAAGCAGCGCTGTCGATAGATATTTCATGTAATAATACTCCTAAAAAAAAGGGGCGCTTTTTGCGCCCCATGTGTTTATGATATTTTTGAATAAGTTTTGAACCATCCAGTGGCTCCGCTTTGTAAAGCGTTATATTTTTCTATACGAGCATTGAGTTCTTCTTTGGTTTTTGCTTCTTGTGCACGTGCTTCTTCTAGAACTGATTTTTTATTGACTAGTTCGGCTGCTGATGCGGTTAAGTCAGATCTTTTCATTGCAACGGCTTGAGATTTACCTTTTAGATCAGCTTTAAGCTTTTCTTGGTCTTGGACGTGCTTCTCAAGGGATTTTTTTCTTTGTAATTTAAATGCTTCTTTTGCTTTAAGCTCAGTTGTTTCTTGGGCAAGAGTCGCTACTTGTTTACTATGTACGGCAATAAGTGCATCTATTTTTTCTTTTGCTTGTTCAGGCGTTAGTGTCGTTGATTCTATTAATATTTTATCAGCTAATGATTGTCCTTGAATATCACTGGCCTTTTCTTCATCAGCAAAAACTTGCACATCACTATTATAAAAAAGTTTGTCTGCATTTGCTGCTTTTAATTGTTTTGCTTGATCAAAGCTTTCTATGGCTGCAAGGTGTTTCAGGAGAGCCGCTCTTTCAGGAGTAAGTTCACCTTCTTGTGCATATAAAGATTGACTTATTGGTGCGCAGAAAAGAAGCGCAAGCGATAAATGTTTTTTCATAATTACTCCTTCATAGATACTATGATTTTCAGAAGATAGAAATTTCTTTTCTATCCCCAGAAATGTACTACGTAGAAGATATTAATTCAAGCATTTTGTTATTTAAGATTTTTTTCCCAGTCGATTAAGAAGGCTTTTAGGGGCTCAATCCCTTCTGGAGTGTTTCCTTGAATAAGAATATGGGGTTGATAGTTTCTAAAACTGAAATCAGCCAATTCTTTGTTTGCTAATTTATCTGTCTTGTTAAAGACATACACCATTGGTTTATCTGCAGCGCCCAATTCATCTAAAACATCATGCACCACGTTGATATGTTCTTCCCAATTAGTATCTGCAGCATCGATTACTTGAATAAGTAAATGGGCATGTTGAAGCTCAGAAAGGGTCGATTTAAATGCTTCAATAAGTTTATGGGGAAGTTGTTGAATAAACCCAACCGTATCTGAAATAAGGCCGATTTTTTTCTTTTCAATAAAAAGTTCACGGGTAGTGGTATCCAATGTGGCAAATAATTTATCTTCAGCCAGCACGGAACTTTTGGTAAGTTGATTAAGTATCGTTGACTTGCCCGCATTCGTGTAACCAATAAGACACATTAGGGGTAGTTCACTTGATAGCCGTTGTTTGCGCTGTGTTTCACGTACGGTTTGCAATTTTGCCAAATCACGGCGCAATTTAAGCATAAGATGTTCAATATGCTGGGTCTCTTTTTCTTTTTGTGTTTCACCAGGACCACGCGTACCAATACGACCACCTTGTTGGGACATATAAAGTCCACGTCCGGTTAAACGAGATTTTTGATGCTGGAGCATTGCCAGTGCCACCTGTGTCTTGCCCTCCGCAGATTGTGCCCCTTTTTCAAAAATTTCTAAAATAAGATCCGTACGGTCAAAAACATGACAGCTTAAGAGTCTACTTAAGTTACGTTCTTGTTGCGGGGAAAGTGCGTCTGAAAATATAACTTCTTCTATACCTTCTTTTTTTACCAAAGCGATCACATCTTCTAGTTTACCCTGGGTTAAAAAATTGGCCGAATCAATAGAACGCAATCTAATTGCCATAAAATGCTCAGTAGAAACGCCATTAGATGCTGCAAGATTCTTAAATTCTTGGTAGTAAGATTCAATGTCACGGATAGGGTTAAAAGGCGAATGAATGCCAATTAAAAGAGTTTTTGGTTGTTCTATAGGAACAATTGATGTCGGCTTAGTCATTACCGCGTGCTCGTGTTCAGGTTTTAATAATATATGGTATACTATCTTAAGTTTACCGCCATATACTAATTCTACAAGTTATTGCCGTTGAGGTTATCCTATGTTTGGTTCATTAACTGAAAAATTTTCTGAACTCTTTTCTCGCTTTACCACATCAGGTTCCCTAAGCGCTCAATCAATTGAGTCTGCACTGGAGATGGTAAAAACCACCTTGCTGGAAGCAGATGTTCCCTATGATGTTATAGAGCATTTTATTAAACAGCTGCAGGCAGATTTGTTGGGTAAAAAAATAAATGCCGGCTTAAAGCCTGCAGAATTAGTCATGAGGACGGTTCAGGATCGTTTGATAGAACTATTAGGTGGCAAGCAAAGCTCCACCGGCTTTTCATTCCAGATCCCGAGCGTGATTCTTATGGTAGGGCTTCAGGGATCAGGTAAGACGACGACGCTTGCAAAATTAGCCTCTATGATCCAGAAAGAGGCCGCTAAGCGTAATAAAAAACGTAAAATACTGGTATGTTCCGTTGATTATTATCGCCCTGCAGCGCGAGAGCAACTTGAAATATTAGCTAAAACGGTAGGGGTTGATTATTACGCCGCTCAAGCTACGGACCCGGTTGCGGCTGCTCAGGAGGCAGTTTTTTATGCCCAAAAAAATCACTATGACCATTGTTTTATTGATACAGCAGGCAGGCTCCATGTTGATACGGATCTTTTAGAAGAATTATCTTCCATTATAAAGCGTATCAACCCCACCTATACTTTTTTGGTGCTTGATGGCATGATTGGCCAAGAATCATTGCGTGTTGCGCAGAAATTTGAAGCTATCAGTAATGCTACTGGGGTTATTTTGAGTAAAATGGACGGTGATTCGCGTGGCGGCGCTGCCTTTGCCTGTTACTATATGGTCAGAAAACCCGTTGTTTTCATGGGTGTGGGTGAACGGGTAGAAGATCTTGAATATTTCCATCCTGAACGTATAGCCAGCCGAATTATTGGGCTTGGGGATATGCATACCCTTATTGAAAAAGCAGAAGAAAAGATTAAAGTGGCCGATCAGAAGGATCTGCAAAAAGCTTTTTCTCAGGGGAAGCTTACTTTACAAGATTTTTCTAAGCAGCTGGATATGATGAGTTCCCTCGGGAGCCTTTCTTCTATTATGAAGTATATTCCGGGAATTTCAGGTATGAAGATTGATCCTGCCCATCTTGAAAAGGGTGAGCGGGAAATGAAAAAATTTAAGGCGATTATTAATTCTATGACCCCTAAAGAGCGTACCGGTCGATCTACTATTGTTGAATCTCGCAGAAAACGTATAGCTCAGGGGTCAGGGACAATGCCGCAAGATGTGGTATTATTATTAGAAAGATTTGAACAAAGTCAGCAATTTGTTAAAATCTTAAAGAGAAGACCCAATTTTTAATGGGTGTACATTTGTTGAAAGGTTTACATGGCAGTTAAAATTAGACTTTCCCGCATTGGGAAAAAGAATGCTCCTTTCTATCGTATTATTGCGATTGATGAGCGTAAAAAGCGTGATGGCGCATCACTTGAGATTTTGGGCACTTATAACCCGCGCTCAGGTGAGTTTATTCAGTTTCACGAAGCGCGTATCCAGCATTGGGTAGGCCTTGGTGCAATTGAAACAGATGCAGTAAAAAAATTGCATAAAGCGTATAAAAAGAATCAATCTGTTCAAGCTAAAGCCCCAGCTGCTGCAGCTTAATGATAGGCCACGCGCTTATCTTTACCACTTAAAGATGATCTTATGATACGTTTATTCATTGAATCGGTTGTTAAAGGTCTTGTCGATAACCCCTCTGCCGTTGTTGTGCAGCAGGTGCCCGTCGACAATAGTCCTTTGTATGTTATTCAAATAAAAGTTGCTGGAAGTGATATTGCTCGTGTCATTGGAAGTGAGGGCCGAGTTTTTAGAGCTTTGCGCACGGCATCTAATCTTTTGGCTCCGGGCTTTATTAAAGAAATTGTTGTTGACGTTGCTTGATGGCAATGAGTCTATGTGATGTATCATGAAAATCTCGGTAGTTACACTTTTCCCCGATTTGTATAAGCCTTTTTTTGCTACGAGTCTGGTAAATCGCGCACAGCAAGCGGGTATCATAGATACAAAAACCTATGATCTCTTTTCTTATGCCGCTCCCAAGGAACGCATTGATGGGCCTACCTTTGGGCATGGTGCTGGCATGGTGATCAAGCCTGAGGTTATCGAGCGCGCAGTGGCTGATGTTGAGGGCAAGCAGGGACCTGCCTATAAGGTCTTTTTTTCTCCTAAGGGGAAAAAAATGAACCAGCGAATGTTGCAGCGCTTATATGAGCGCATGCAGGAGCAAAAAAAAGAACACCTCATGCTTTTGCCTGCTCGCTACGAGGGTATGGATGCTCGTATCGAGAATGAATACGCCGATGATATTATTTCAATAGGCGATTTTGTCTTAATGGGTGGCGATCTGCCTGCCATGGTTTTTCTTGAAGGCCTTTTGCGGTTTATTCCCGCAGTGGTAGGAAAGGCCGAATCGGTTCAGCAAGATTCTTTCTCAGGGCCATTTGTTGATTATCCAGAATATACCGCACCCGTTGAATGGAGAGGATATATAGTTCCTGAAATACTTCGGTCGGGAAACCATAAGGCAATCGCAGAATGGCGGCAAGCATCAGTTGCTCAGGAATCTGTTATTCATCATTTTGATTGGGTAAGGAGTTATCCAACATTTACTTCTTCAGAGCAGACAGCCATTGAGCGGGTGTTACCTAACCATTATGTGGTGCTTATGCACAGTGACGTCTTGATCTGTGAAGATAAAGTAACCACTAAAAAGGGGACCACTTCGGTTACTTCTTTAGATATTCATGATATTGCCCGTTCTGCAGCAACCTATGGTTTAAAAAAATATTTTATTGTTACTCCATTGGTGGACCAACAGGCCATAGTTAAAACGCTTTTAGGCTTTTGGCAGCATGGTGCGGGAGTTTCTTACAATAACCATCGCCATGAAGCAGTCAACCATGTTATAGTAGAATCTACCCTTGAACATGTTATTACACAGATTACCCAGAGGGAAGGCAAGGCTCCTTTAGTGATTGCTACAGGTGCTAGACGCGACAACCATCCGGGAAGTATTAGTTTTAATGATCAGGAGACGGTATGGATGCATCAACGCCCAGTATTAATTGTTCTAGGTACCGGCAGAGGACTCTGCCCTGAATTGATACAGCAGTGCGATTATCGTTTAATACCATTGGAGGGGTTTTCTTCCTTTAACCATTTATCGGTGCGCTCCGCTGCTGCGGTGATCTTTGACCGATGGTTAGGGAAAAATCCTCGGAATATAGATAAAGATGTCACTTTGAGAATGACAGCATGAAATTTTTTTAGTATAGTTATAAAGTTAAAAGTTATACGTAAGGATTATTATGAAATCACCAAAATATACCAGAGAAACCATTAAAGATATCGGTCAATATGATCGCGGTTTTCCAAAATTCCAAGTCGGCGACTGTATCGAAGTTGCTTTAAAAGTTAAAGAGGGCGATAAAACACGTCTTCAAATGTTTGAAGGAGATGTTATCGCTATGCATAAAAGCGGTGTTTCTTCAACCTTTACTATTCGTCGTATCGGTTCTAATGGTATTGCTATTGAAAGAATCTTACCTTTCTATTCTCCTGCAATAGATTCAATCAAATATCTTCACCAAGGTGATGTTCGTCGTTCTAAGCTTTACTATATGAGAAACCGTATTGGCAAAGCAGCTCGCGTAAAAGAAAAAATTCTTACCAAAGAGCAAAAAAATGCTCAAAAAGCATCAACTAAGTAGTTGGTTTGTTCTCGGATTGCTTATTGTTTTACCGGCTTGTTATAAGAAATTACATAATCAGCCCGTTTTACATTATTACGAAAAACAACCACCATTAACCACGCAAGCGCATTTAGCAGACATTCCGTTGCCGATACAAGCAGAAATACATATGCTTGGTGGATCTACTCCATCAGCAACTGGGCTGACGTTTATCAGTAACTTCTCGTTGCCTGATTTAGTTAAGTTTTATGAATTTGAAATGGAACGTCTAGGGTGGAGACAGCTTCATATGTTTGGAGTCGAATCTGAAGTACTGCTGGTCTTTGAAAAACCAGAAAAGCTATGCACTATATCCATAAGACCGGATAACCGCGTTGTCTTATTCTTTGGGACACGAATATAAATTTAAAAGCCTCCAAAATTTGGGGGCTTTTTTCAAGTGTTTTATTCAAAACGCCCCAGAAAACCGCGCGCCTTTTAAGGCCGGGGATGAATGGGCGACCGATTGGCCGAGCAAGCGAAAAAATGTATCGTTTTTGAGACGCGAGGCCTAAAAAAGTTGTGATATAA
>JAKAUO010000028.1 GCA_021827715.1 bacterium
AATAACACCGCTGTTGGGTACCAAACATTAACCAATAATACCGATGGTAGTTATAATATTGCTGTTGGAGATTATGCACTCAATCAAAATATTAACGGAACCACTAACACCGCTGTTGGTGTTAGTGCGCTCTTTTCCAACACTTCAGGAAGCAATAATATCGCCATTGGTGTAAACAGTGCCTACAACTATCAATCAGACGAATCTGGTAACATAGTACTCGGTACTACAGCACTTGCTGGTGATCAGAATGTTACTCGCATTGGTTATTTTAGTATGCAGGGAATATCTAATGATCCACTTCAAACTGCAAGTTGCTTTGTAAGTGGCATTTATAACACGCCTATCTATCCTGGCCAACTTGTTTCAGTTGATAGCTTAGGTCAACTTGGTTATGATTCAACTTCGTTGGTAGCTACCGCAACTTCCTGTGATATTCCGCATACGCTGGTTCTACGCGATACTACTGGCAGTTTTGCAGCAACTACTATCACCTTAACCGGAAACAGCTTAATTAATTACAGTGTGCTTGGTGGCTGTGACACCGGTGCAGGTTTTGTATGGGCACCAACCCTTCAAAACACAATAATTGGCTTAGGCTCAGGTAACACGGCGCTTTTAACCGGAACGAATAATGTGGTGCTTGGGTACAATGCACTGATGACCACCAGCGCTGGCTTTAACAATATCGCTATCGGTACTCAGGCTCTTGCCAATGCGAGCGATTTTATTAATCGTTTTGGCTTTACGCCCTTGCAAAACAATATCGCTATTGGCTACCAGGCACTCATGAATACACAAGGAGAGTCTAATATAGCTATTGGCTACCAGGCACTCATGAATACACAGGGTATAGGTTCATCTAATATAGCTATTGGCTACCAAGCACTTACCAATAATATTCATGGTTTATCTAATACTGCCATCGGCTTTTCTGCACTTATAAGTAATACTTTTAGTTCCTTTAATACTGCAATCGGTTCTTTTGCACTTGAAGCCTATGCCCCTTCAGGGGGCAGCGTTCCCCGTAATGCACCGCCTAATACGGCATTAGGACACAAGGCGCTTGGCCAACTTATCGACGGATATTCAAACATCGCCATTGGTGGAAACAGTGCCTACAACTATCAAACAGATGAATCTGGTAACATAGTACTCGGTACTCAAGCAGTTGCCGGTGATCAGAATGTTACGCGTATCGGGTATTTTAATGCTACTAATTCCAGTGATTCTATACAAACCCAAAGTTGTTTTGTAAGTGGTATTTATGACACCCCTATCTATCCTGGCCAATTAGTCTCAGTTGATAGCTTAGGGCAGCTTGGTTATGATTCAACTTCATTAGTCGCAACAGCAAGTCCATGCGATGTTCCTAATACGTTGGTCTTACGTGATGGCACCGGCAGCTTTGTCGCAACCACTATTACACTCACCGGCAATAGCTTAATTAATTACGGCTATGATAATTGCACAACCAGCTCAGGATATATCTGGGCACCAATTAATCAAAATACACTTATTGGGCTTGGTGCTGGTAATGATAATACATTGAGCGGCACGGGTAATACCGCTGTTGGCTATGGAGCGCTTGCAAGCATTACTGATGGCTTTAATAACACTGCAATCGGTAGTGGCGCTGGTACAAACTTAACAACCGGCACCGGTAATATTTATATTGGTGCACAAGCCGGTATCGGACACATTGGCAATGATTCTATATTTTTGGGCAATAGCCTTACTTATACAACCGGTGATAACCTTATCTATATTGGTAATCCAAGTAGTTCTTTAGTATCAACATTTACCAATTGTAGTCCTATTTCAGATACCACCACTACTATTTTCGGCCGCGTCTATATGCCTGAATTAAATTGTGGCACCGGTTATATGACGTCATATGATAATGCAGGACAGCTTCTTAAGGCAACATCTTCTTCAAAGTATAAGCAAAATATCGATTCTCTTTCAGCTGAATTGGCAGAGAAAGTTTATCAATTGCGTCCAGTTACCTTTAACTATAAAAACTCACCGGAGATTACCTCGCTGGGCCTTGTAGCTGAAGAAGTGCATGATGTGTGCAAAGAATTGGTGATATACAATAGCGCTGGTGAACCAGATTCTATTAATTACCTTTCTGCACAAGTGCTAGCATTAGATGCTCTCATTAAGCAGCATGCTGACCTTGCACAGGTACAGAGCCGTTGTGATATGCTCACGAAAATGATAGCAGAACAAAATGCAGCCATTGAGGAGTTACGTCAACAGATACAGCAATTGGTGAAATAATTCTTTAGGTAATTTGAAAAAATGGGGGCGGAAATTTCCGCCCTCTGTCTTTGAGAAGGAATATATTCTATGGTACGCTTATTTCCCTCACTTATTGCCAGTAATCCCTTAACATTAGAAAAAACATTGCACCAGCTGCGTGATGTCTGTAACGGCTTTCACGTAGATATTATGGACAACCAGTTTGTTCCCAATCTAGGGTTCTCATTAGATACCGTTAACGCTATCCGGGGCGCGACTCCCTTAACGCTGTGGGTTCATATTATGGCCTTTCAGCCTGCCAAGTATATTGATAAGTTAGTTATGCAGGCTCAGGATATTGTTTCGATTCACTATGAAACTGCACCGGTGCAGGAACTGAAAACAATGTTAAGAAATCTACAGGATAGAAACATCACTGCAAGCATCGCCTTGCAGCCACACACCCCTATTTCTGTGTTGCATGATTTAATGGGATGCATTGACCATGTGTTACTGATGTCGGTGCAAGCAGGGTTTTCGGGCCAGCAATTTATTCCTCACACCGTTACTAAGCTTACTGAGTTGGCAGCGTTCCAGAGGCATTATAAAACTTCTTGGGGCGTTGGGGTTGATGGCGGTATTAATTTAGCCACTATTCAAGAAGTGCTATCCGGTTCAGTTACTGATATAGCCCTTGGGTCATCGGTTTTTTTTGGGAACAAGCCCGAGGAGAAGCTTGAACAATTTGCCAAAATTATAGAAAACTAATAGTACTTTAATATGCGTTAATTTTTTTAAAAAATCTTAGTCAACTAATATAAAGTCTTGTCAAAAAAAACAAAAGGCGTATACTATTTTACGATCACAGTAAGTATTGTAAAATAACAGGAGTCTCCTTATGTTTTCTACTCTCAGACCACTTTCGGATCGCGTTGTTCTACGTCGTCTGGAATCACAAGAAGAAAAAAGTGCCGGTGGTATTATTATCCCGGATGCAGCAAAAGAAAAAAGTCAGATTGGTGAAGTTATCGCTGTCGGCCCTGGCCGTGTTGCCCCAGATGGTAAGCATGTAGCCATGAGTGTAAAAAAAGGTGATAAAGTACTTTTTGGTAAATATGCTGGCAATGAATTAGATAAAGATTTCTTAATCGTGCGCGAAGAAGATATTTTAGGTATTTTATAACGCACTAAAAATAATAAAATAAAGGAAATAAGATGGCTGGAAAAAAAATATTATTCGGCGTTGAAGCCCGTCAAAAACTTGGCATCGGTGTTGACACATTGGCTAACGTGGTAAAAGTAACCCTCGGACCCCGTGGCCGTAATGTGGCATTTCAAAAATCATTTGGTTCACCTGCTATTACTAAAGATGGCGTAAGTGTAGCCAAAGAGGTTGAATTGTGTGATCCAATTGAAAATATGGGTGCACAGATGGTGCGTGAAGTGGCAAGTAAAACCGCAGATGTTGCCGGTGACGGAACAACCACGGCAACCGTGCTTGCGCAAGCAATTTTCCGTGAAGGAAATAAATATGTCACCGCTGGCGCGAACCCTATGGAACTTAAACGCGGTATCGATAAAGCCGTCAATGCCGTAGTTGAAGACATTAAAGGCCGTGCTAAAAAAGTCAGCAGCAAAAAAGAAATTGAACAGGTAGCGACTATTTCTGCTAATTCAGATACTTTCATTGGTGAGCAAATTGCTCAAGCTATGGACCGTGTTGGTCGTGATGGCGTGATTACCGTTGAAGAAGCAAAAGGAATGGATAGTGAACTTTCTGTGGTTGAAGGCATGCAATTTGATCGCGGATACCTTTCGCCGTACTTTGTCACTGATGCTGAAAAAATGCAGGCCGTGCTTAATGAACCTCTTATTCTGATATATGAAAAGAAAATTTCAAGCATGAAGAGTCTTTTGCCAGTGCTTGAAATGGTTGCAAAATCAGGGCGTCCATTATTGATTATTGCTGAAGACATTGAAGGTGAAGCGCTTGCAACCTTAGTGGTTAATAAATTACGTGGCATTTTGAATGTATCGGCTATAAAAGCCCCTGGGTTTGGTGACCGCCGTAAAGCGATGCTAGAAGATATCGCTATTCTTACTGGTGGTAAACTTATTTCTGAAGAACTGGGTCTAAAGCTTGAAACGACAACACTTAATGATTTGGGTCGTGCTAAAAAAGTAGTGATCACTAAAGATGAAACCACTATTATTGAAGGTGCCGGTTCCGAGCAGGACCTTAAAGGTCGGATTATGCAGATTAAGTCTCAAATAGAGAACACTTCTTCTGAATATGATAAAGAAAAACTGCAAGAGCGTCTTGCGAAACTTTCTGGTGGTGTTGCAATAATAAAAGTAGGTGCAGCTACTGAAACTGAGATGAAAGAGAAAAAAGACCGCATTGAAGATGCTTTGCATGCAACACGTGCCGCTGTTGAAGAGGGCGTTGTTGCAGGTGGTGGCGTTTCATTATTAAGGGCTCAGGATGCAATCAAGAAATTAAAACTTGAAGGTGACGAGCAGCTGGGTGCACAAATTGTTATCCGTGCTATTGAAGAGCCATTACGTATTATTAGTTCAAATGCTGGGTTTGAAGCTTCTGTTATTGTTAATCGTGTTCGTGAAGAATCGGGCAATAAAGGCTTTGATGCAAAAACAGGTGAATTTGTTGATATGATACAAGCGGGTATTATTGACCCTGCCAAAGTGGTGCGTTCTGCATTACAAAATGCAGCTTCTATTTCTGGTTTAATTTTAACAACCGAATCGGTTATTGTTGAAATTCCAGAAGAAAAAAAAGAAGCAGCTGGTGGTGCACATGCTGGCCATGGTCATGGTGGTATGCCCGGGATGTACTAGGTGCCATCTTTAAAATTGTGAAAAATCATAAGGGCCTGTTTAATGCAGGCCCTTATTGTATTCTCTGAATTCAAAAATCTGATCTTTCAGTGTACTTTGACTAAAAAAGTATTTTGAGTATAGTCAAATAAACCGTATTAATATAGTAATTCTCACTGTGAAAGACCTCTATGAAAAAGAATATCATTGTATCTTTATTTTTAATGCTATTTTTTGCGCAGTTTGTAAGTGCTCATGCCGGTAAAAGCTGTTCTCACGCTATTAAAACTCCTGCAGATTGCGCAGCACGCATTGGTTTGCTGGAAGACACTTCAGTAAGCAGGTTTTATAACAACCATGCCGATACGATAAAATCTACGGCCGTTCTTTTAGCTGTTGTTGCGGGTTTGTATATTCTGTATACGAATTATTCTTCAGTTGAGCTAGAAGAGCAAGAATAAAAGACGGATTATATAACTTTATCATGAATAAGCATCTTCTGTGCAATGCGTTCAAATAACGGCGCAGCCACAGAAGATGCATAAAGATCATGTCGTTCTGCCTCTTTTACAAAGGTTACGATAACGCGCTTATAGGAGCCTTTTTCAACAATTCCAGCAAACGTATAGATATTTTTAAGAGGCGAATAGGTACCGGTTTCATCAATTAGGCGTGCGGTTCCTGTTTTGCCGAGAACCGTTACTCCTGGAATTTTTGCCGCATGAGCAGTTCCCTGCGTACAGGTTTTTTCTAAAATGCTCCGCATGTGATGAATAGTTTCAGGTCGATATAAGAGAGATGGCTGCTGACTTTTATAGGCAGTATCGCTTACTAGATTCGGGGTAGGTAAATAACCGCCATTTGCAAAAATACTAAAGGCCCGGGCAAGTTGTAATAAGGTTGCTCGAATTTCATACCCAAACGAAAGAGAGTTAAGTGAAGCTTTTGACCATGTTTTGGGATGCGTAACGTGCCCTTTTTGTTGTCCCGGGAAAGTGAGCCCGGTAGGTTTTCCAAACCCACATTTTTGATAATGGTCATACAATAACGTTCCCAGCTTTTGAGCTATTTTGGCGGTTCCAATATTATTAGAAAATTCTATTATCTCAGAAAGAGTAAGATGCCCATGTTCTTTCCAGGTGCTAAATTTCATACCATTAACATATCCAATTTTACTGTTTTCACAATCAATAGTGTCTTCTGGTAAATACAGTTTTTCTTCCAATGCCGCTAATGCTAAAAAGGTTTTCATTACAGAACCCAGTTCGTAGGTTTCAGTAACTACCTTATTTTTTAAAAGAGATACATCATCAAGGTGTGGGCAATTAGGGTCCGCGCATGGGTACGTTACCATCGCAGAAAGAGCTCCGGTAAACGGGTCCATAATAACCACTGCGCCTTCTTTGGCATTGAATTTCTTAATAGTCTCTTTCAATTCTTCATAAGCCAAAAATTGCAGGGTGCTATCAAGTGTAAGATGTAGAGGTTGACCTTCATGGCCAGTTGTGAGGGTTTTTTTATTAAAATAAAATCTTCCAGATCGAGCGTCTTTTTCTATGCTTGCCGTGGTGGGTGTTCCTGCTAGGTGTTCGTTATACAAAAGCTCTATGCCGCTTATGCCTTTATTGTCGATATCTGTTTTGCCCACTACGGGGCCCAAACAACCCACCGGGTACCAGCGACCCGGTTCATCAAGAAGAAAGATATCTTCAGGAGCGTGCGTTGCCAGGGCCGTTATTTCTGCATCTGATATATTGCGTGCGACATACATAAAATGAGATTGCGCATGGCAATTGAGTTTTTCTATTGCTTGTGGATAATGTTCTGATAAAAAGAGCAGCAGCGCATTTTTATTTTTCAGATTATTCGGGGTGATAAAAATACTGGTGATAGATTTTTCAGTGGCAATGATATTATTTTTACTATCAAAGAGGGAGGCCCGTGCAGGCAAGGTTTTAACAATAACGGTATATTGCTGTTGTGCCAAAGAAGAAAAAAAATGATGTTTGATGATTTGTATACAGTATAAATTGATTACAATAATAGAAAAAAAAAGTAGAAAAAGAGCTGCTAATAAACTTAACCGTAGTTTGGTGATTTTATTTATCATGAAGGTCGGACAATTTTTGAAGATCGGTGATACGCATTTTTTTCATATGTAATTCATTCATGGCATATCCTTTTAAGGCTTCCGGTTCTTGTGCTTGAAGAAGTTCATGCATCACATTTTTTTTCTTTTTTTGAAGATCTTGAAAAAGATATTCAGCTTCTTGTATTGAATAGGTGATTTTAATAAGAGTACTTTGAATGTATATATAGAAAAAAATGAGTATAAATTGCATGCTTGCTGCAATAAAAAGATATATTTTTTTCAAGATAAGCTCCTATTTTATAGTAAGATACCAAGAGCTTATAAAGAAATGCAATGCTTAGAATTCTTGGTTCATACCAAAGTGTATTTGTGATACGGGTTCACCTTCACGTTTACGACGATCTAGTTTGAAACCAACATCAACGCGAACAGGGGTAGGTTTTGTAACACGTATACCAAAGCCAATAGCATGCCTGAAATCAAATTTATTATTGCGTAAGTAAGGTTGCGCAAGTCCAGGATGTGGTGTGTCCCAACCAGCACCACCATCATAAAACAGGATACCTTTAATAGATTGATCGGCAGTGACGGGAAATAAGAGTTCAGCATTAAAGACAAATGCTTTCTTGCCGCCTAAGGAGTTATCAAAAATCTGTGGCCCAATTTGTCCAAACTCAAAGCCCCTTACAGTAGCAGGGCCGCCAATGTGAAAGAGTTCTTTATAGGGAACAGTATATCCCTGGAAAATATGGGTTAACCCCAAAAAACCATGTAATTTTAAAATAAGATCATATTCATTAATTAAGGGAGTCAGCCATTGGGCGTCTGCTTCCAATTTTACAAAGCCGAAATCATTTTTATGGTGCGGTAAACCAAAGCGTAATGAGGTCACCCACTGATATCCCCGTGAAGGAAACACCGGGTTATTACGAAAATCTTGAGCAAATGACATGTTTAGCCAGATTAAGTGGCCAGAAATAAAAAGATTATCAATAACATTTTGAAAGGTCATATTCGCTTCAGGCCCTCGGCCAAATACTTGTGACAGAATTTTATTATAGGTTATTCTTTGTGCTCCTGTTTCAATTTGTGTATTAATAAAATTAAATTGGGGAATCAGAAAGCGTAAAATGCCTGAGCCGCCAAACATCGATTCTGTTGGTTTTTGATTTACTTGTTTAAAATCATCATAAATCATTTTACGCAATACAATGTTAGAACCAACACCAATAGGCCTATTAAATATCCAGGGGCTAAAAAGATCAAAGTTGAATGACTGATCCTGCTTGGAATAATTTAAGGAGAAATTATAGGATACTCCAGTACCCCAGGCGTTAATATCCGCTAAGTTAACACCTACGTTAAAGCTTGTTTCTGGAGACTGGATATTGGTATCAGAACCACCAAAGCCAATTTGTGCATTAAATCTTCCTGTTGGGCGCTCTTTAAGGAGTAAATTAACATCGGCTTTATCTTCATCGAGCCGCACAATTTTCCAATTAACGCCATTTTTTGGATCGAAAAATCCGGTTGCTTCAACTGAGCTTTTTGCAAATTCTAATTTTGAAGCGGTCAGTAAGTCACCCTCATTAAATTTTAATAACCGTCGAATAACATGGTCTCTGGTTTTTTTGTTACCCTGAATGTTAATACGATTAACAAAAACCTGGTCACCCAAAGAACTGGTAAATTCAATTTCAACGGTTTTCTTCTCTAAATCAGGTATGACACTGGGTTCAATTTCTGCATAGATATATCCCTTTTCTCCCCATAAAATGCGCAAAGTTTCCATAGTATTACGTATTTTATCTTTTGAATACAACTCTCCCGGTCGAATCGGAATCACTTGCAAAAGCTCCTCTTGTGAGAAAATATCATTGCCGGGCGCTCGAACTTCAGAAACACGGTACAGATCGCCTTCATCTATAATAAAGGTTACATTAACATCATTCGATTTAGGATGCGGATCTTTCTCTGTTATAATTTCACTTACTTGCGCTGCCAAAAACCCATTATTCTGATAATAGTTTTCAATAGTATATTTATCAAAATCTAAGGCATCTTTTTGATAACTTCCTGCTTTATCAAGAAAGCCCAAGAGCCAATCTTCACGCGTGAACGTTAATGACCGCAAAAGACTTTCACTGATTGCACAATTTCCCTTAAAAAATACCCGTTTTACATGAGTTTTTTTGCCCTCTTGCACGCTGATATGGGCACGAACAGTATGTTGGTCAATGGTTTCTAAACGTGTATCTAAAACGACATTATGGTAATCTTTTTCGCTATATAATTTTTTTATTTGGAGCGCTAAATTTTCAAGGCCCTGTTCGTCGAGGGCAATAATCTCAGAAAGTTTGAATTTTTTTTCAATCTCTTCATAGGTCAAATGTTTATTGTTTTCGATTACTACCTTTTCCAACCGCTTTTTTTCTTCGACAACTACAAAAAGATCTACTTCAGAGTCTGAACGTTCTTGAGCAAAAAGCTGAATATTTTTAAAATATCCTAATGCAAAAAGAAGCTGAATCATTTCAGCACTCTTATAAGCTCTAAAAATATCGCCTACTGCATAGGGAACTTTTGCTAAAATAGTTTCTGAAGATACCACATTATTGCCTTGAATTGTAATAGAAGCGATAGCATGGTTCTGAAATCGGGGAGTCGCTTGATCGATTTCAATATCAGGCACTAACGTAAGATCTTCTGATTGTGTCTGACTTACTATATCTTGTGCGTGTAAGCAAGACATTATCATCATAAAGAATATAATCGCCTGCAGAAAAAAGGCTCTTGGCTGTGTAACTATTATGCGTGATAGCATCCGTTGCTCCTGAATTTTGCGTGGTTAACGCCTGTAATTTTTTTTAAAGTGTTATATCCTAAAGATGAGTAGCTGATCACATTATGATACTATTTCTGGTAAAATTGACTAGAAGCTCCGTTAAAATAAATTAGGTAAAATTATTATGATACATGTACGTCTTACCAATTCAATGACTAAACAGAAGCAACCGATAGAGTCTCTTGATGATAAAAAGATCGCATTATATGTCTGCGGGATCACCCCTTACGATGCACCACATCTTGGCCATGGCCGTTGCTATGTTACTTTTGATCTTTTGTATAGGCTTTTAATTTTTTTGGGATATAACGTTACGTATTGTAGAAATTTTACTGACATTGATGACAAATTGCTCAACAAATCTGAAAAAGAATTCGGCACCCCTTTTAAATTTGAAGTAATTGCCCAACGATATATCGATATATTTGAACAGGATATGCGCCTGCTTAATTGCAAAAAGCCTACCTATGAACCCCGTGTTACTGAAACTATTCCCGAGATTATAGCCTTTGTGCAATCTTTGGTTGATGCAGGCAATGCCTATGCGATTGAAGGTGATGTCTATTTTAGTATTGATTCTTTCCCCGCGTATGGAAAGTTGTCCCATCGTAAATTAGATGGCCTGTGTGCGGGGGCACGTGTTGCCATTTCAGATAAAAAGCGCAATCCGTTAGATTTTGCCTTATGGAAAAGTGAGCCAGAGGGCCACTATTATAAAAGCCCCTGGGGGTATGGAAGGCCTGGCTGGCACATAGAATGTTCTGCTATGGCTAAAAAATTTCTTGGGTCCACTATTGATATACATGGGGGCGGGATGGACCTAATATTTCCGCATCATGAAAATGAATTAGCTCAATCACAGGCGCTCCAAGCAGAACCTTTTGTACGGTTATGGGCGCATAATGCCTTCGTGCAGATTGAAAAAGAAAAGATGTCTAAATCGTTGGGAAATTTTTTCTCATTAGATGATATTTTTAGACAATTTTACCCTCAGGCGGTCCGTTTTTATTTCTTGCAGCATCAGTATCGAAACCCTCTTGATTTTTCGCTGCATGACCTTGCAAGCGCCCAGCAATCATATAAAAAATTGGTTAAACAGTTTACTGGGGTTAATTCACTAAGGTGTCATCCTGAACCCGTTTCAGGATCTATTATTGCTGAAATGCTCGATTTTTTAAAAGATGATCTGAATACGCCCGGTATGTTCGGAGTGCTGTATAAACATTTAGATACTATCGTGGCAGATAGCGTGCTTGCGGGCCAGGTAAAATATCTCTTGCAAGAAATTTTGGGGCTCACGCTTGAGCCCTTGCTGGAAAAGGAACTCGAGATAACCCCGGAAATTGAAGCCTTGCTGGCTGAGCGGCAAAAAGCGCGTGCTGAGAAAAATTGGGCGCTTTCAGATGAATTGCGTGATAAGCTTAATCAGCTTGGCTATGAGGTTCAAGACAAAAAACTGTAATAAGAAAAAGGCCGCTTTTCAGCGGCCTTTAGGTTAACCAAAAATTTCACTAATTTTATCGACAAAATCTTCTTTGGACATAGCGCCTGTCTCCTTGTGCTTAATATGACCACCTTGTAGGAATACAAAAGTAGGTACGGAGCTAATGCCATAATGAATAGCTATTTCGCGTGCATTATCAACATTAAGTTCTGCAAAAAGATATTTTTCCCCTAATTCCTTTGAAAGTTCTTCAAATATAGGTTTCATGTACATACATGGCCCGCACCAGGAGGCATACGCATCAATAATAACGGGTTTAGAAGATTCTTGAACCTGAGGTAATGTTTCTTTAGTGATGATAAGCATAAAAATCCTTTAATAGAATGAGACATTTTTATCAAAATTAGTATAACGTCTTAATAAGAAAAGAAAAAGATCTTTTTCTTATTATTTTTCCTGCGTAGCCGGGCATAGCTGGTTATAAAGTCGTTCTGTTCGCCGTGTGATGGTAAGCTTTTTGATACCATTAAATGAGAGTTCTTTTTCCAAAGCGCCTGCTCCGGTAATGAGGTCGCACCTTATTTTTTGTGATGCTTCAATCAAGTAATGATGTTGAGTTTTTTCTGTATCGCGCAAGGTAACTATAATTTCATTATATTCTCGATTCTTATAACGGTTTGTGGTGGTGCATTTTTCATGAGCAACTGGTTCAAGGGAATACACTTGGTCCAGATCAAAGTAGGTGATGTTTTCTGTTGGATCATGTAACGCATCTGTTGGTTTTTCATACATTTTTATGGCGCGTAATTTGCCTGAAATAGAAATATTATCAACAAATGATTTTTTTCCTCGTGCATCTATCAGTTCTCCTTCATAATTAATATGATGTTTTTGAGGCGTTTCATGGTTGCTGCCCTGCCCAAAGCCGGTGCATGCAATAAGAGTGCTTATACTTAATAATAAACGGAAATGTTTCATGATGGCTCCTTGGAATGAAATTCTTGTCATGCAGACAATGCCTGCTTTTTTTATTTACCAAAAAGATTGATATCTACACAACGATTATCTGTTACTCTTGCGTGGGGACAACTATTTTTTTTAAAGTTAAAGGTGCTTAGAATTTACTTTTATAAAGGGAGAATTTAATGAATAACTATACGACCGGGTATGACACCTTACGCACATTTTTTGCCCATGTTTTTGGATGGATGAGTATTGGATTGGGTATAACGGCCGCAACAGCATGGTATATCACTTATCAAAATCCCATTATTTTAGCATCGGTTATGCAATCACCATTTTTGCTTATTGGGATTTGTATTATACAGTTAGGGCTCGTATTTTGGTTTTCTGCCAACATCCTTCGTTTATCATTTGGTAGTGCTTTAAGTATGTTTTTACTGTATGCACTGCTGAATGGCATTATATTTTCAGGAATATTTTTGCAGTACACGCATCAAAGCATCGCAATAACTTTTGCTGTTAGCGCTTTAATGTTTTTAGCTATGGCATTTTTTGGCTATGTTACTCGTATTAATTTGACTCCTGTGGGTGTTTTTGGGTACATGGTCATTTGGGGGCTTATTATTTCTATGCTCATTAACTGGTATTTTCAAAGTGAGACATTCAATCTGGTGATCTCAGGGATAGGCGTTGTTCTTTTTTCTGCCTTAACGGCTTATGACATGCAGCGGCTTACTGCGCTCGGAATACAGCTTCAGGATCGGGAGGTTGAGAAGCGGCAAGCAGCACTTTTTGGATCACTTATGTTGTATTTGGATTTTATCAATCTATTTTTGATGTTGTTGTCATTTACCGGCAAGCGTCGTGATTAAGAAAGGATAAGCATGGAACTTAAAAAATATCTTATATTTGTACTTTTAATCCCTGTTTTTTTAAAGGTAGAAGCTCCAACAAATGAGCAAATTTATACGCAAGATATTCAAGATGCAGATGAGCAAGGGCTCTTAGAAGATAAAGAAATAAAAAGAAAATCTGATCAAGCACAAGGATTAGTAAGCAAAGCTATAACACTTATCAAAAAACAAGGAATTGCCGCATCATGTAAAGAATTCATGGATGCCCCACGTTGGCGCATAGGTGAAATCTATATTTGGATATTTGATAACGAAGGGAATTGTTATTGTCGTGGGCTTGAAAAAGATTGCCTCTGGAAAAAATTTGGCAATGAAAAGGGTGAAGATTATATTAAGCGCATGCTGGATATCGGTAAAGAGGGTGGCCTTATTGATTATAAATGGGATAATGGTTATTCACGGGCCTATGTTAAAAATATAACTATTGGTAAAAAGACCTTTATTGTCGGGGCAGGTTTGTATCCTGTATCATCAGTATACGTGGTTCGTGAGCTTATCAGTTCAGCGGAACATTACCTTAAAGCAACATCGTTTGTTGAGCTGAAAGAACGTATTAATAATCCTACTGGCGTTTTTGTGCGTGGAAATATCCATTTAGAAATGTATAGCTTTGATGGTGTGTGTGTTGCCAATGGGGACCAACTTGCGCTTATTGGACAAAATCTGCTTGATGCTAAAACAGGTGATGGTAAATTTATTGTACGCGATATGATTCGGATAGCCAAAACAAAAGGCGAAGGTTGGTATGATTTTGTGGGCGTGAGCGGCAATCAACCAGCGCGTGTTTTTGTCAAAAAAATTGTGGACCATAAAACAAATACCCCTTATGTTTTAAGCTGTTCTTATTATACAGACATCACTGAAAAAACGGTTATGGATTTAGTAAAAGATGCAGCAGACTTTTTAAAAGCAAATGGAAGAGAGGCCGCTTTTAGAGAGTTTAATACCCAACTTAGATTTACTAAAGGTGATGTCACTGTTTTTGTCTACGACATGAAAGGCAATATGGTGGCAGACGGTAGAAACCCTGCTTTTGTCGGTCTTAATTTGATTAATACTCGGGATAGTGAGGGCCGTTTTGTCGCGCGGCAAATACTCGATATGGCAAATATCTATGGAAAAGGTTGGGTGTCAAATGCTTTAAGCAATAGCTATCAAGTAGCGTATTGTGAAAAAGTCTCGGTGCCTGATGGTGATTTTGTTATTGGTGCGTCTTACTTTCCTGTATTAAAAGAAAATTATGTGAGATTTATGATAGATGATGCAATTCTTTATTTACAACATCATTCAGTGGAAGAATCGTTCTTGAAATTTAGAAGTAACGATGGCGGCTTTATTCGAGGAGATATTTCCATTTTTGTTTATACCATAGATGGTATTTGTTTAGTTGATGGAAATAATCTTAATAAAATTTGGTCAAAAGATAGCAATGCGCGCGATGATAAAGGCGTAAGCGTTCTTGAGCATATTATCAGCACTGCTAAAACCGGAGGGGGTTGGTTGAAATTCAACCTCAATAATGCTGTATGTAACATTTATGTTAAAGCTATAGATAAGGCTAATGAGAAAAGCAAGCCTGAGATGTATATTGTAGGCTCTGGTTACTACGAATAGAGACAAAAAGGGGGGCAAGAAATTGCCCCCTTAATTTTTATGATACACTTAAAAGTTCAACGTCAAAAATCAAATCGGCATTAGGTGGAATAATCGATCCAGCGCCGCGTGCGCCATACCCAAGATTTGCCGGGATATAGAGTCGACGCGTTTCGCCTACTTTCATGGAAGCGACACCTTCGTCCCAGCCTTTAATTACTTGACCAACGCCAATTTTAAAAGAAAATGGTGTGCCACGGTCAACGCTACTATCAAATTTTTTTCCCGGTTCACCAGCATTATTAAGCCAGCCAGTATAGTGGACGGTTACGGTTGAGCCAGTTTTGAGAATGGCCGGTGATGATTTATTGGAGTCAAAAGAGAGTATTTCATACACAAGCCCTGAAGGGGTAGTTACTTTTTCCATAGGTTGGTTTTGCTCGAATTGTTGAGGTTTTTTTGATTTTTCTTTTTTGAATGCATATACGACTGCTGCTCCAAAGAGTGCAAGCATTATGATTCTTTTTTTCATATAAATTCTCCTGTTTTTTGTGGTAAACATTATAAGTTTACAATAAGAGAAGCGCATTGGCTACCCAAATAACTGCATATAACTACGCAAGGAATGCAGCCAATAAGAGTAGTGATCAGAAATACTTTACTATTAATACGCGTAAGTCCGGCGCATATATTAACCATAAAAAAAGGGATAAAGGGAAATAATCGTATAAAAAGAAGATAATAAAAGCCATAGTGGTTCATTAATGCATTAAAAATTTTAAGCTCATTGTTGTATTTTTCTTGTAAATAGACCCCAAACATTTTTTGAGACGCAGTAAATATACATACGCTGCTTGCAAGCATGGCCACTAATGAATAACAGCTGCCTAATGGCCAATTAAACAAAAAACCACCGATAGTAATCAGGGCCAAAGTTACCGGCAATGCTAAAACCGTTAATAAAAAGAATGTGCTTATATAAACTAAAGCAGAAATAACCGGATACTGGGCGATCCAGCTGCATATAAAGGCACGGTGTTCAGAGAGGGTACTTATTTGTAGATATAATTTAATATTTCCAAAATACCAAAGAGTGCCCATAACGAGAAAAAAAAGACACAAAAAGATAATATTGCGGTACACTTGCTTCATGTCATTGATAGTAAAACAATTTTTATGAAATATATAGAGTATGAAGTTTTTTTTAATTCTTTTAATGAATGCGCTTTTTGCAGCAACGTTCCCTTTGGGTAAATATGCTTTACAGTACACAGGTCCCATATTTTTAACGGCAACACGTATGCTCATGGCAGGGATTTTATTGTTGCTTTACAGTTATTATCAAGAGCGTAAAACGTTCAAAATTCATTACCATGATTGGTTGTTTTTTATTAAAACTTCTTTATTTTACGTAGTATTGGCATTTGTTCCCGAATTTTGGGCATTAAAATATCTCAGTTCCATAAAGACAAATCTTTTATGGTCGGTACAACCCTTTTTTGCGGCAATCTTAGGGTTTGCTTTTTTTTCAGAAAAACTCAGTCTTAAAAAAATTATTGCCTTATTAATTGGCTTTGCTGGTATGATGCCTATTGTTTTTACGTGCGACAGTGGTTCCTTAGATTTGGCAGCAACTTGA
>JAKAUO010000045.1 GCA_021827715.1 bacterium
GCTTGTCCATCTTGCAAGGCGATGCTTATTAATGGCATACTTTCTATAATCTTATTCCCCAAAAAACAATATGTGATGAAATATAAAAAAGCATTATTCATATTTAGACGCGACTTGCGCATACAAGATAATACGGGACTAATACAAGCTGCCAATCTTTCTGATATAATAATTCCCTGTTTCATTTTTGATCCGCGGCAAGTCGGATCTGCCAATAAATACAAAAGTGATAACTGCATACAATTTATGCTAGAGTCGCTACAAGATCTTGATAAAGAGTTAAAAAAACATGAAACTGCTCTTTATCTCTTTAATGGTAAAGCCCATGATGTGGTAAATGCCTTGATAAAGAGTGAAGGAATTGATGCTGTCTTCTGCAATCGTGATTATACCCCATTTAGCGCTGAAAGAGACAACGCATTAAAAAAAACATGCGAAAGAAATAAAGTAACATTTCATCAGTATGGTGACGCTTTATTGCATGAGCCCGAAGAAGTAAAAACAAAAAATGGCACGCCATATCTTATGTTCACCCCATTTTTTAAATATGTGCATACACATTTGGTAGTACGTGAACCACACAAATCAACGACCCCCAACTTTTACAGAAAAAAAATAAAAAATGCTCTCTCTCTAACAGCTATCAAAAAACCAAACAATGACCTTATTGCTTTTCATGGCGGGCGGGCTCAGGGCCTAAAAATATTAAAAAAAATCGATCAATATACTAATTATCAAAAAGTACGTGATTTTCTGGCAATGAATGCAACAACGCATCTGTCCCCGCATAATAAATTTGGAACAGTGTCTATACGAGAAGTGTATTATGCCATACAAAAAAAATTAGGATCCTCTCATAGCTTGATCCGCGAGCTCTATTGGCGCGATTTTTTTACTCATATTGCTTTTCATTTTCCTTCAGTGTTTGGAAAGCCTTTCAAAAAACAGTATGAAAAATTGATATGGAAGAATAACAAAAAAAATTTTAATGCATGGTGTCAAGGTAAAACAGGATTTCCTATAGTTGATGCAGGAATGCGCGAACTTAATGCAACCGGTTATATGCACAACAGGGTGCGCATGATAACTGCATCTTTTTTAGTAAAAGACTTACATATTGATTGGCGCTGGGGAGAACGTTATTTTGCACAAAAGCTAGTTGATTATGACCCGGCAGTTAACAATGGCAACTGGCAATGGGTTGCATCAACAGGATGTGATGCGCAGCCCTATTTTCGTATATTCAACCCCTGGTTACAACAAAAGAAATTTGATGCTCAGTGTGAGTACATAAAAAAATGGGTGCCAGAATTAAAAATGGTCTCTCCCCCTGTTATTCATGCCTGGTTCAAAAAATCAAATATTATTTCTTCAGAATATCCTGCACCTATTGTAGACCATGCGCATGAGGCTATGATAAGCAAAAAGATTTATTCAAAAATTTAGACCATCAATTATGAACACAAATAACAGATATCTTTAGTAATGTATCTATTTCAGATATTCTTGCAGTTTCATTTTAAGCAAAAAAATAGTTTCTGTACGTAACTTTGTTTTAACCCATGCTTTTTGTTTTGCATCAAGTAGTTCGCCCAATCCATCTAAAATGCCACGGTCGCTCAAAGATTCTAGATGCTCAATACATTTTTTTAAAAAATCATGCATCGAAAGCCCTGTTCTTTTTTCAACGATATGTTCATTAATAGGCCAATTGTTTTTCAAAAAAAAGTAGGTATCAAAAATATCACGATTTGCCTGACCAATACGTTCAAGCATGGCTACCATTTTATTCGCGACCATATCTTCTTTAATCATTACTTTCATCGCAATACCCAAGTAAGATTTAACTTCATAGTGAGATCCAAAATTACGACGATTAATTTCTACTTTAATGTTTTGATGATTGTCTTTATATGAGAGCATGAAGAACAGTGTATATCTTTTTTCTCGAGATTCTTTAACGGTCCCATAGTCTTTAAGAATTTCATGTATTCGGTTGAAAACGTATTGCTCTTTAGATCCATCAAGCAAATCAAAATCCAAATCTACCGAAAAACGATTAAGACCATAAAACAAATAAGCTGCTGTGCCACCTTTAAATCCTAAAACAGGACCAATGGCTGTATCGGTATATATATCTTTTAAAATTTGAACAAGAATGTTTTTATGCGTAGCTGCATCAAGCATCATAATGACCCCTCATTCGCTTTAAAATCTTCAAAATAACGATGCACAGTTTTTTCCATACGCTTATTATTATAGATAGGCAATAGGGCGAGAACTTTATCAAAATCAAGGGGGGCCAAATTGTCAAAATAATAGTTTTTATTGAGATACAGGATATCCAAAAATGCTCGCTCTTTGCTAGCAACCCAATATGATCCCCTTTGTTCAAGCCCTGCATTATTAGTCAAAATCGTGTCTTTAATTTTTCTGAAAGAATATGTCTGACTATCGCACACTACTTCTTTGGTCTGATAGGACGCAACAAAAATCGTAGAATAATACTGAAACACAATCCCTGCCTCTACAAGAATTGTTTCAAAACTCACGTAAGAAGGCGTAAATATTTTTGTGGCTAATTCTAATCGATCATACTTTCTATCTTTTGCATACAATCCACGCCGAATATGATAAAGCTCTCCTCTTTTGACGTAATAATTAAGCCGTCTTTTTAATAAAGCAGGATCAGGCTCGTGCTCACTAAGCAAGATATTTTTAAAGGTAAAAACGGTAGCTTGAGAACGCAATATACTTAAAAGATTTGCTTTTTTCATTTTATTCTTGAGTTAAAGGTTACATAAAATGTCACTTTTAACTCAAATTATAACTTTTGGCCATAGAAAGCAATAAATTAGATTAATTGTTAAAAAATGTATCAATAATCCTGTAATAAGTTCCCCTGCACCCAGAAATTTTGTCTCGCAAACAATGTTGATGAAGTAGCAAAAGTTCTCATGCAGCTTCTTGAAGCGCAAAATAATCAAGAAATAACAGAACTATTAAGACAGTCCACCGCACCAGGAGCTATCTCCTGCTTTGATCAACCTGTCTTGGTTCAATACATATGAGAAAAATTCAGGCCTCCGATAGCGAAGTATAGTATTGCTGAGGAGTGAGGTATTGTAAAGCCTGGTGAGGGCGGTAAGTATTATATTTTTTAACATATCGCTTGA
>JAKAUO010000023.1 GCA_021827715.1 bacterium
GATGAATGGATCATTGAATACAATACCAAAAGGCCGCACTGCTCTTTGCAAAACATGCCGCCAAAAGCGTTCAGTCTGTTTAAAAAAGTTTCTACTTTAGAGTTGTATTAAAAATGGGGGCTTGACATTCAACCTTAATATACTCAAAGTGCTATCCATGAAAAAAATATTTTTGTTATTCGTTCTATCAAGTAGTCTATCATTTTTAACAGCTAATAATTCAAGCTATTATTCATTTTCAGTGCATATAGAACCGCATCAGACAACAAACAATCAAGCATGGGAACAAAGTGTCTCTTTGGTTAATACGCTTCGCGAACAATTTAATCCTGAAGAGCAAGAGCCCATTACAGACGAACAGATGTTTCTGGCTTATATTCACCATGCTATAAGTATCATTCATAAAATTCTTGCCCTTAATGATAATAGTCAATTGGATATCGGTACAAAAATATCTTATGAATTATTGCAGATGCCTAAAACCGGCCTTGTTTTGGCTTTTGAATATATGCCAGACACAACTACGTGTCCCCAAAAAAATTGTGATCAAATACATGCTCTCATGGGACAATTAAGCGTTTATAATGCTCAAGAAAACAAAGAACAATTATTTAATAATCTTTCTCTTCTTGAATCAGTCTTTGAGCTTACGTATGGTCAAGCTGCAATACAAGTGATTGTTAATGAAGATATACCATGAAAATTATAAATTTACTCTTTTTATTGTGGTGCTTAACTTCATACACTACCGTATTAAAGCTGTATAAAGAGACAGAACATTTTCAAGTATTTTGCTTACCAATCGATAATCCCGTTGCAGATAAAATACTCCAAAAACAAGACGGTTTATTCCAACAGCTTTCACACGATTTTAAACATTATTATGATGGCAAAATTATTATCTCTATCTACCCGGATCTTGAATCATTCCATAAAACTATTAGCTGGCCCGATGCAACAGATTGGGTGATAGGCAAAACAACCAGTACTGAAAGAATAATCGTTTCCCCCCGAAATCCTGGCCCAGCGCACTCCTATGACAGCGTTATGAAAGCTCAGGCCAATGGCTTAGTACATTTTTTATTACCAATAAATATCAACGGCATCAATTACCACGTTGGATTATTCAGGGAGTTAGTTTATATAAAGCACATTTTTTTCTGATGAAGATATTAATAACCTAATAAAAAATACAAAAGAGTCCAACTCTTGAACAATTAGAAGCTATCGGGCACAATAGCACAAGTACTCTCAATTTTCACCAACTAGATGGCTTTAGGGTTTCCTGCTCAATTGTGCAATTTATTGATCAAGGAGGGGGATGGCAGGCAATTCTTGAATTATTAGAAGATTATTCAACGTATGAGGCAATAGTACGTCTTGATAAAAATGAATTCAGAGATCAATGGATAGAATTTTTAAAACAGTAAGGAAAAACTTATATGCTAAGAAAAATATTTTTCATCACTCTATTTTTGATTATAAAATTAACCTCAGCTATAACCGTCAAAGTTTTTAGCGGGCCAGATATTGAACCATTTGAAGAACTTATAGCTAAACAACGACAAAATCAATTTAGTCAATTTCCTTATTTGATGGACCAGGGAGAGGAATTTGAAAAATTTTATGCGTCTGCTTATACCCACGCTTTAACAGGTGCTCTAGCTATTGCTTATACGGATGATGAAAGCATCGCAGGTTTTTTAACAGGAATGTCTCTTGAGGAATTTGATGCATTATGGGTGCCTTACAACTGTGAGCTCATTTCTCAAAAAATAAACGGGAAGCTTAACCCTAGTGAAAATTATTATCTGGGTGATGTTATAGTTTTAGAAAAATATAGAGGACAAAGAATAGCAGACACCTTATTCAAGGCCTTAGAAGAACATGCTTCTCAACATACATTCAAAAGCGCTTCTTTTATAACCATAATACGTGCTGAAAACCATCCTCAAAAACCCACAGGGTATAAAAACCCTTTAAAAGTTTGGCAACGACTTGGATATACAAAATCAGGATGCATAGTCACTTATAATTGGCCTACACGTCAATTAGATAACCTTAAAAATTTTCAACTAGAAGACAATCCTTGCGATATATGGGTTAAAGACTTAAGAGACTGAAATCTAATAAAGATGTGCTCAAGGTTAATAGACATTTTTTTATCTTTATAGGCATCAGGATTTTTAGGGCGATAGATCCTTAGGGTCACCCCATTAACTAAAACCAAAGAAATAAATGCTCGTTTAAAAAGATAGTAATATTCATCTTTAAATTGTCGCTGAGGGTAATGAGTAAATTTTTCATTAAAGTCATATATTTTCTGCAATAACGCTCTTTTTTGAAAACCCTCAAGCTTGCGTATTGCTCTGCCAATTTTTTGTGCTCCAGGATGGTTAAGAAACCTTTGCAAGGAAAGCTTTTTTTTAAACTCAGGCAACGAAAATTTTTTAGCGTTTAGTTCTGCATGCGTAATCTGCATACTTTTCATTATCATCGGAATGGCTCTTTCTTGGCATGCCACTTGAATGCGGGTACATACCAAGAAAAATAAAAAATTTCGTAATAAATTCATGATTATCCTTGAGCATTTTGTGCGCTTTGTTTTTTGAGTATACTTATTAGAAAATTATTTTTAAAATAAAGAAGCTCAAGGAAAAAATTATGTTCATTAAATCATATCGTGTTTTACTATTACTGAGCTTATCTTTGAATTTTATACATCCTGGCGTTGAGCAATCTTTAGACAAAAGCTCATATATTGATCATAAACGGTGGCAAGAAGAGCGTGAAGAAAAGCTCTCTATGTTTGCATGGGCGCAAAACCAGGCTAATAAATATGTGGATGCAGATGATTCTCTTCAAGAGCAGAAAGCCGATTATTTACATGGTTTAATTGATCAGCGTAAATCAGCACTGGAACGAAGCATTAAGAAATGCCAAGTTGATGAACATCAAAAAGAAAATCTATTCTCTGAATATCTAAAATTAATTAAACGACACACGGCCTAAAGGCCGTGGATTTTGAAGCGCGAGCTGAAAGTTTTTTATTGATTTTTAACATAATTGAGAATCGTTTCCTCAGAACAATGTCCATAGGTTTCAGAAAAAAATCCTT
>JAKAUO010000008.1 GCA_021827715.1 bacterium
TCTACAAAACACCGGAAACTATAATACTGCCGTTGGCGCTTCCGCACTTTCTGCAAAAACAGATGGTGACTTCAATACGGCATTGGGAGAACGCGCGCTTAGTAGCCTAACAACCGGAACACATAATATCGCCATTGGTGCAAGCAGTGCCTACGCGTATACAACAGACGAATCTAATAATATAGTACTCGGTACTCAAGCAGTTGCAGGTGATCAGAATATTACCCGTATCGGTTACTTTAGTGGTATTGATAGTATACAAACAGCCAGCTGTTTTATCGCGGGTATTTCTTCAACAGTAGCGAACGCGAATCCGGTTTATATTGATGGAACTACCGGGCAACTTGGTATAACATCATCATCAGCCCGCTACAAAACGCGCATAGAAGACATGGGTGAGGCAACAACGGATCTTATTAACTTACGCCCGGTTACCTTTAATTATAAAACGCATCAAAATGGTAAGCGTGAATATGGTCTAATCGCTGAAGAGGTAGATAAATATTTCTCCGATATTGTTGTCAGAAATAAAGATGGTGACGTTGAGACTGTCCAGTACCAATATTTACCTACTATGCTTTTAAATGAATGGCAAAAAGATCATAATCTTCTGCTCAAGGCCCTGCTTGAATTGGAAAAACAAAATAAACGCATTGAGGAATTAGAAAGACATATCCTTAGCTAAAATACCTCTACGAAAATAAGGTCAAAAGAGGCGGAGTAAGAAATTTACTCCGCCTCTTTGTTTGTGTAAACTAAGGAAAATAATGTTTTTTAACGTTCCAAAGGCATATAATGAGCGATCAGAAAAAATCTGCACAGACCCAAGGTCTACCTAATATACAAACTTCATTTTCAGACTGGTATAACGAGATTATTTATCAGGCAGAATTAGCTGACCAGGCTCCTGTCCGTGGTTGCATTGTTATCAGACCTTACGGGTATGCTTTATGGGAAGAAATAAAAAAAGTTCTTGATAAAAAGATAAAAGATACAGGGCACGAAAATGCTCAATTCCCCCTTTTAATCCCGGAATCATTTTTAAAGCGTGAGGCAGAACATATAGAGGGTTTTGCCCCTGAGCTTGCAGTAGTAACCCATGCAGGCGGAAAAAAGCTTGAAGAGCCACTGGTGGTGCGCCCTACTTCAGAGACCATTATCCATTATATGTTTGCACAATGGATCCGTTCATGGCGCGATTTACCCTTAAAAATAAACCAATGGGCCAATGTGGTCCGTTGGGAAATGAGGTCCAGACCATTTTTACGCACTACTGAATTTTGGTGGCAAGAGGGTCACACGGCACATGAAACAAAACAAGAAGCGTTGCATGAGGCGCAAACTATGCTTCTTGAGTATATAGATTTAGCTGAAAATTATCTTGCTATACCTATTATAGCGGGAAAAAAATCTGAATCAGAAAAATTTGCAGGAGCCGATATTACTTTTACCTTTGAAGGATTAATGCAAGATGGTAAAGCATTGCAAATGGGCACTTCCCATATGATTTCTCAGCAATTTGCTCATGCGTTTAATATGAAGTACCAGGACCGTAGCGGAAAAGAGGCTTATCCCTATCTTACCAGTTGGGGAGCGACAACCCGTCTTATAGGCGCTTTAATTATGACGCACGGTGATCAAAAAGGTCTTATTATGCCACCACGTGTTGCCCCTATTCAAGTGATTATTATTCCTATTTATACTAAGTCTATGCCTCAGGAAGAAGTTGACACCGCGGCATTTGCACTTAAAGAACGGTTAGAAAAAAACTTTAGAGTTAAAATTGATAATGATACCCATGTAACCCCTGGCTCAAAATTTTATAAATGGGAGCTTAAGGGAGTGCCGTTACGGATTGAAGTTGGTCCCCGTGATATAGAACAACAAGTCGCTGTTCTTACCAGCAGAGTAAATGGCGCTAAGCAGACAGTAGCCTGGCAAGATTTGGAACATACTATTGAATCAACGCTTCAGGAAATTCAGAGTACTCTTTTTCAGCGTGCCCGCGAACGACGAGCCGCGCAATGGCATAAAAGTGCAAAACTTTCTGAATTTTCACATGATCTTGAGACAAAAGGCGGTTTTTATCAAACCGGCTGGTGCCGATCTTTGCTCTGTGAAGAACAATTGAAACAGTATAAGGCAACAACGCGATGCCTTATAGAAGAAAGACAATTTCTTAATTGTTTTTATTGTGATCAAGAAAGCCCGAGCGATGTTATTATAGCCAAGGCCTATTAATTTTTTATCCGATAGGAATAAATGTTTGTCTCTAGCGTCTTTAATATCTGCTTCAAGGCTTTTCTCCGGTGTGGGTCAACATATGAATGGTTAGATAATCATTTCGAGAGAAAGCCCTGTCGCAACCTTTAAATTCACACCGATAATGTTTTTCTCCGGTATGGCTACGCTTATGTACTTTTAAATTGCTCTTTTCAGAGAAAGCCCGGCCACAATCTTCAAATTCACAGATATAAGGTTTTTCTCCGGTGTGGCTACGCTTATGGGCGGATAGATGATCATTTCGAGTGAAAGATTTACCACAATCTTGCCAAGTGCAACTATAAGGCTTTTCTCCGGTGTGGGTACGCTTATGGATGTTTAGACGATCATTTCGAGAGAAAGCCCGGCCACAATCTTCAAATTCACAGATATAAGGTTTTTCTCCGGTGTGGGTAGGCTTATGTTGTTTTAAAGTAAACTGATATTGGGCTGATTGCATAGTGATGCCTTGTGCTGCTACAAGAAATCTATTATCAACCAATTCAGATTCAGAGTTATGTTTTAAGCTCATGAGAATCGCCGCTGCACGTTCTTTTACCATCTCTTCATGAGTATCAAGCCCGTCAGCAAATTTCCTTTGTAAACTTTGTTGATACTCTTGGGCTTCCATTGACCAAACCCCTGCAGCCATTAATACAATGAATATCTTCAATATTTTTTTCATATGATTTGTTAAATCCCCATTAGAACGAAAGATTTTTCGCAAAAAATTATATTCTTTATTTACCTTATTCTAGTATACCCCACCATATAATAATTCCAACTGGGAAATAGGCAAGGGGGACATTATTTTACAGATAATTCCAAGGCAAAAAGTCAGAAGTATGGTATACTAAAAACAAAAATAGTGAGTGAAAACTCACCAATATGCAGATCATTTTTGATAGTAGGTAATATGGAAAAAAAGTTTATCGTCGAGCAAAAACAACTCCTGTCAGTACTGACAGCTATGCAGCCAATATGTACTAGAAGAACAACGCTTGATGCCACCAGTTATATTATGTTTAATATAGGCACAAAAGAGCTCATTTTAAAAAGTACTGATCTTGAAATAAGTCTACAGGCAAGTTGCACGGTAATAGAAAGTGATTTCAGACAATCTGAGCAATTTCTTGTTCCGGGTAAGCGGATCTTTGATATCGTAAAAGAATTATCTGACACAATTGCCCTGGAGCTCAATGATAATCAATTGCACATTATGTGTGATGATGTGCATCTTTCTTTAAATATTAAAGATACAAGTGAATTTCCGCCATTACCTGAACGTATAGAAAATCTCATGCACATAGAAAGCGCTACCTTTAAGACTATGCTTGAAGGAGTAAGCTTTTTGGTTCCCCAAAATAATTCAAACCCTGCATTGAATGGTCTTTTATTAGAAGTAACCCCTTCAGAATTTAAAATGACAGCAACTGATGGCCACAGCTTAGCTCAGGTTATTTCCAAAGATTTTACGTTAGAGACTCCACGTTCTTGGCTACTTCCTCGTCGCGCAGTATTTGAATTAAAAAAAATTCTTGATTCGTACGAAGACGCAGCTCTCTTTTTAGGCACTTGTGCTTCTCAGTTGGTCTTTTCAGGGCAACACTTTAATTTCTTTTCAAAGCTATTGGTTGACACCTTCCCCAAGTATCAGCCTATATTGCAAAAAGATGGGTTCTATGCCGCTAAGCTTGATAAGGCACATTTTCTTAAGACCCTTAAGCGCTCTACCTGCCTTCTTTCTGGGCAGTTTATAGCAACACAGTTTAAATTTACTCCCAATGTGGTACATGTGCTCATGAATAATAAGGAAGTAGGGAAACTCAATGAACGCGTACCTCTCTTTGATTATAATCAGCATGAAATAGAGACACGTTTTTATGCCCCCTATTTGTTAAGTGGTGTTCAGACATTTGAAGAAAATATCTCATTTTATCTCCATTCTTCGACTAAACCTATTATCTTTGAAACCATTACTTCTAAAATAAGCCGTATTTATTTAGTGATGCCCGTATCAACAGCGCAGGCTCAACAATAGAGAATACGTATGTCTGTAGTGAGCCTTACCCTGAGAAATTTTCGCTGCTTTAAAGCGGCTACCTTCGATTTCTCGTCTTCTATTACCCTAATACAGGGTAATAATGGGTCAGGGAAGACTTCCTTGCTGGAGGCGCTCCATTATGGCTGCCATTTACGTTCTTTCAGGACGCATCTACCTGCAGAGCTTGCTACTGATAAAGGAGAATTGGAAGGATTCAACCTGGCCATAAAAACGGATCTTGATGAAATAACTATCGGCATTTCAGGTAAGCGACGACTGGTTAAGATTAATGGTGCTCAAGCAGCCTCTTACCAAGAGCTCGTAAAAAGCTATAAAGTCATTACTTTTATAGAAGATGACCTTGACTGTATTAAAGGATACCCTGAAGGCCGAAGAAACCTCATTGACCAGGCTATTTTGGTGCAAGAACCACGCTATTACACTCTTTTAAAAAATGCACGTAAAATAACAGAACATCGCAATAAAATACTTCAGGATCACCCTTTTCATCATGAAAACTATGGGATCTGGACAGAGCAATTTATTCAAACTTATAAGGAAATTATAGGCTGTAGATTGCACTATTTAGAACAATTAAATAGCATGCTCACTACCATTACGCAGGAGTATGGCTCTGAAGATTTAATTCACTTAGAATATAGAATCAAGCGCCCTTTTGAAACATTACAAGAGCGCCAGCTGTTACAAACTGATGAGCGGGCAGCTGGTCGAGTTTTATGCGGCCCTCATTTAGACGATGTTGAATTCATCATAGGACAACGGAATTCTCGTGCTGCCTCACGGGGACAGCAAAAACTTGCTATGATGTTTTTAAAAATAGCACAAGCACGTATTTTAATGAGTAGTAACTTTGATAAATTAGTCTTTCTTATTGATGATTTTCTTACTGATTTTGACACCATACGCATCACCAAGCTCTTGAACCTTCTTTTTGAACTGCGCGTTCAACTTATTATCACGGTTCCCCAGCAGCATGATCTTTTATACAGTTTATGTGCCAAACAGGGTACTTTTAACCTGATAACTATCGAATAATCACCCTTAACCTGACAGTGGTTTCAGGCTGAAACAAACCCAAGAACTATAAGCCTTTTGCTTTTTTAAAGAGTTGACAAAGATAAAAATACAGGTAAAATATACTATATAAATAAGCTTTATTTAAAAAATAATAAAAATTTCATATAATGCCTAAAGGCATTACTATAACCAGGCTTCATTACTACTCTCCTTTTTTCCATCGCATTGGTGCAAACTAATGCGATGGTTTGTTTTAAACAACTTTCCAATTTGAGAATAAACGTGATACTCTTTAGAGATTTTTTTATTTAAACTTGTTTTTTCTTAGTTTTTTGATACAACTATTCTTGATGTTTGCATCGCCAATACGACACTGTATACCACATGAGAGTGTAAAATGAAAAATTTCAATTGTTCATTTTTGTTTCTATTAATTATTTTTTATAGCGGTATTCTTGATTCAACTGGATCACAATTCACTTTTATTATAAAAAATCCTTTCGATAATTTTCATGTCGATCCTGAAATCAAGGCTTTGCTGGCAAACCAAAATCCACGTGTCTATCTTTTATCATTTCCTCGATCAGGAAACACCTGGTTACGCTATTGCATAGAGCTTCTCACTGAACGGCCTACAGCTGAGTATGCTCCTGACCATTCAGTAGCCAATGGTACTCATTTGCCCCTTGGTTATCTTGCTGGTCATCATGTGGACCTTTCAAAAGTTCCTGTATGGAAGGTACACCATATGTACCATTTAGATTTTGGGGGCTACTATTACAATCCTAAACGAGATTCTTTACTCTTTCTATTGCGTAATCCTAAAGAGGCTATTGCTCGCCAATCTGAAACAAAAGAACAAAATGACAGTGAAATTCAACTGGTCAATTTGAAATGGTATTTTAACGATTTGGGATTCTTTGATGCATGGTATGGAAAGAAGCTCTTAGTCTATTATGAAGATCTCATAAAAAATCCGCGCATGGTGCTAACCCAAGTGCTCCTTTTTTTAGGAGAATCTGATAACCGTTTAGAGGATTTTTTTCAAAAATTTGAACAACATAAAATAAAGGCTCTTGGGCTTTATGATCTTCTTGGTGGCAGTAAAAGCAAAGGCAACGACCTGCTTTATCATTCTCAGAAAATGTCCTCTGATGAACGTAAGAATTTCGATACATGGATAATAGAAAACTATCCTCTTTTATGGAAAAAATATCTTAAAGATAGATATTCAGAAGAATGAGCGAAGGCTCTACGAGCGAAGGCTCTGTACGACCCGCGCCGTACAGGCGCAGCCCAGCGGCACAGGGAGGACAAGCACGCCAAAGCGAGTCAGAGGGGACGGCCCAGAAGGGCATCTCATGCTCCCACAAAAGGGACAATTATCAGAAACGCTTCTACCCCAAGGGCCTCTCCTTTTGCCCGCAAGAGGCTTCAATTATCAGAAGCAAGCAAGAAATTCCCCTATAAAAAAAATCAGAAATTCTATATTATTTTAAGAACAAAAGAATAAACAAAGAAATTATGATAAAACTTGATGGAAACCCCTGCTGCGACTTATTTACAGTAGAAAAGGGATATAAATAAAAGAATAAATTGCCTAGCCCTTGAAAAAGAACTAGGCAATTATGCTTAAAAAGTAATAGGTGAGATTAAATCCAGCTAAAAAAACCAGTTTGTTTTTTTGCAGCTCGTTTTTTTGAACCAGCTTTAGATTTAGTGCTCTTAGCAACTACTTTTTTGCTTTTAACAGCTTTAGAAGCTGTCTTTCTTTTTGATTTTACAATAGCTTTTGCCATTATATCTCCTTTTTTTTATAGATACTGTTATCTATAAGCTAGTTTAAATAATCACTATTATCAACTACTACTTTAAGTATATAGATTAAAATACGGCAAAATCAATGGTTTGATCAAGAAAGCATAGAGATTATTTGTGAAATATTGGCTGCGCAGAAGCCCATACGCAACACATACCTACCCCAAAAGCATCAGTAAGATCAAATTTTTTCGGCATCGCCAGCCCAGGAAAAAGTTTGAGAATCATACGGGCGACCTGTTCTTTGTCGGCACCGCCATACCCTGTTACCGCTTGCTTTACCTGGCGGGGAGAATATTCGTGCAAAGAAAGCTTATAATGAGAGGTTAAAATATAGACGGCTCCGCGTAAATAACCAAGTTTTAAATAATTCAAGGCACTTTTACCTAAAAAAGGAGTTTCTAGGGCAATATCAGTTACGCCAAACTGTTCTATTTTACCCTTAAAAAAAGTAAAAAAATCACCAACTCTATCAGTAAGCTCACGATGAGCGGGCAGGTTTATTATGCCAAAATCAAGCACGTGAACCTGACGATGCTCCTTTTTAAAAATAACAAACCCAGAAACACGGGTTCCTGGGTCAATTCCTAAAGCTATCATCCTGCTCCCCTTCTTTTAAGACTACTCTTTATCCTCAAATAAGGTAATATCATTTTGAAAATGCAAGTATACCGTACCGGTGGGTCCATTACGCTGCTTGCCTATAATAAGCTCGGCAAGGTTTGGGTCTTCCGCCTCACTATTATAAACAATATCACGGTACAAAAACATAATAAGGTCAGCATCCTGCTCAATAGCGCCAGATTCCCGCAAGTCTGAAAGCATCGGCCGCTTATCCATACGGCTATCAACAGCACGTGATAATTGAGAAAGTGCCACAATAGGAACACCTAACTCCTTAGCCAATGCCTTTAAAGAACGAGAAATCTCAGAAACCTCTTGGTGCCTATTTTCATGAGTCTTAGATGAATGAATTAACTGCAGATAATCAATGACCAAAAACTGTAAGTTATGCTCAGCCTTCAGTTTGCGCGCTTTGCTGCGAATATCCATAATGCTCTGCATAGCAGTATCATCAATAAAAATTTTTACTTGAGCAAGTTGACCAGCCACATCAGCCAACACCATCCATTCATCAGAAGTAATAGAGGCATTTCGGATTGCTTGATGCGGTATACGTGATTCAGACGAAAGTAATCGCAACATTAATTGCTCACCCCCCATCTCAAGAGAGAAAAATCCAACGGTACCACCAGATGCGGCCGCATTACGCGCCAAGCTTAAGGCTAAAGCGGTTTTACCCATCGACGGTCGTGCTGCCAATACAATAAGGTCACCCTTCTGAAACCCAGAAGTCATCTCATCAAGAATCTTATAGCCTGAAGATATCCCCGTAATCCCTTTTCCAAAACCCTTTAACTGAGAAAGTTGTTGAAATGTTTTATTGAGCCAAATAGTCAACTGAACAAAATGAGAAGGCGATCTTTGTGCAGAAATCTTAAAAATCGTCTTTTCTGCTTCATCAAGCATCGCCTCAATGCCCTTATCATTTTGCATATAACACTGACCAATGATCTGCGTGGCAGAGTGAATTAAATTACGTAGTACAGATTTTTCTTTAATAATTTTGGCGTGCTGTTCGATAAGGCCCACCAGTGGAAGGTCCTCCTGTAAAGCAACTAAATAGACCAAGCCACCACACTGGGATAGCGTACCTTGCTTTTCAAGCTCATCTTGCAAAGTAACTAAATCAATGCGCCTTTGCGATTGAGCTATAGCCGTAATTCCAGCAAAAATTGCTTTATGCGCTGGCGAATAAAAATCATCAACAGAAATAATTTCACATACCGCAGGAAGATGTTCATCATTAAATAAAATAGAACCCAATACTGCGCGTTCAGCTTCAAGGTGACAAGGTAATGTCTTTCCTAAAAGCCTTTCAGCGTCAGCAAATTCTCTTTTACTTCCTGTTGCAACAGAAGATAAAGGTCGCATCAAAACAGTTTCGATATTATTCTGGAATTACTTTTATTGTGCAGACTGGTTTTAAGGTGCTCGAAAGCTTAACGGTAAATTCATGCAGACCTTTGGTTTTTATAGATTTACCAAACTCAATCTGGTTTTTCGCAACAGAAATACCTTCCGCAGCAAAAAGATCAACAATATCACCGGCTGATATAGAGCCATACAACTTATCACCATCTGCCATTTTACGCTTAATCTTTAATTCGATATGCTTAATCTTTTCGGCCAACATAGAAGTTTTAGTAGCAACAACCTCTTTATGCTTTTCCACAATACGAATCTTACTTAAAAATTGCTTTTCATTTTCCGGCGTAATTTCTACGGCAAGCTTCTTAGGGAAAAGAAAATTAGTGGCATACCCAGGAGTGACAGAAATCATCTGGCCTGCCATTCCGATACGTTCAACATCTTTAAGCAAAAATACTTTCATACAAAATCCTCTTACGTTACTGCATTATTCTATCTGGTAGTATATCCTAAAAAGTTTCTATTGACACGCATGAATAGATATTTTTTTCCTGATCGGTTTCGTGATTCACATGCGCACGTATACCTGCAACAAAAATATCCTTGCTGTGCATAAGCACTTCTATAAGGTACCCTTTAGGAACAATTCGATAAGTAATCTGCCCCCTTATGCCACCCGCTGAAGGTTTATTCCACAGATCACACCTGCCGCGCACTTCTTTTTTTACCTTTAATTCTTCTTTAAATGACTGATCAGATGCCAATGTGGCAATGGCATAGCAAAGCATACCTTGAATATATTGTTCCTGCTTAAACATATCACAGGTTGCCTGCACCGTTTCTGCCTGTAAACGTAAGGTGATATAAAGATGTCCCGCTAAGGCGGCTAAACCAGTAAGAAGTAAGGTTACAAAGAGCATGAACATGAAAAAGCCTTCATAAAAGATGCTTGGTACCAGGTTACCGTATCACCACCAGAGGTACATATAAAGGTAACACCGTAAAGATTTTTATTACGTATATCAGTCGTACAATCAAAGCGATCAACTCCTTCAAGAAGGACCATTTTTCGCTGAGAAAACCCTGAAAGTAAACGGGTGCCCGATAATACCGTGCCGGGACTAAAGCCTTCGCTGGTAAAAAGGGCATTTTTTTTTTGATACATAACAGCCCGTTGAAAAGTTTCATTAATCTGGCGATGCGCAGCAAGTATCAAAACCGATTTTTGCGCACGAAGAACCGTAGTATCATACAGCTTATAATACATAAGTGCTACCTGACAAAGAAGAAGAGCCGCACCTGCGGTGACAGCCAAATAAACGTGTAATTCAATTAACGTGAAGCCCTTTTGAAAATAGGCGCTATCTATGCGTGCAGCATAGTGGTTTTTATACATAGTAATTCTTGTGTCTCATTCAAAACAGTAAGAGTAAAGCAATACAAAAGATTATGGCAAAGAGTCTTACCAAAGGTGATAACAATAAGCATATCATGCTCTTTAATAGTTTGGTCTTTTAAGGGGTGAATCCCGCTACGTAATTTTTCAATAGTCGTTGAAGCCAATACAAGAGCCCCTATTTTTTGCTCTATGCGTTGTTCTAGAGTAAGTGCTTGTACGGCACATTGCGTGATCAAGTACCATGCCAGCATAATAAGAGCACAGGTAAGTACGCTTTCTATAAGTATAAAACCTGAAAGTTTTAATTTTTTTGTAGGAGCCATAGGGAGAGCGTAAAAAGATCGCTTAAGAAAGTCAATACAGTATATGCTGCGTTGACGATTTTTATAAAATCCCTTACAATGAAGCGCACTTATTATAAAATTTCTTAAGGGACTTCATGAATAAAAAATATACTATTTCTCTGGCGATCGTTTTAATTTTTTCTAACGTTATTGGCGCCAACCAGCTAAACCTAGTACAAAAGATAGAATTAGAAGAATTCATACAAGAAATAGGAAGTCTATCACCTGACGACATTGAAAGAATTACCAATGATCAGGAAATGGTAACTGCCCTTGCAGAAGCCTTGCGTCCAAAACATTTAAGTCAATTTAAAAAAAAAAGAAGTACCTTATCCCTCCCTACACAGAGCGCTGCATTTGCAAATATGATTATGGATCTTGCCATTAAGTACTAAGAATAATTGACTTAACGTCATCGTTTTTTTAAAGTTACACTAAGATATATTTTAGGTAATAAAGGAAATTTACGATGCGCACATTATACATAAAAACTTTTTTTTATATTCTCATATTCATAACGTCATGGTTCGGTACAGTACTTTGGTCACAAATGGGCCAAGGCGGGCAACTTAAACCACAAGATATTGATGCTATTTTAAACAGTATGACTGAAGAAGATTTCAATAATATCCTTAATGAATTGAGCAAGCTCAGTCCCCAAGAACTAGAAGAATTAGAAAAAATCGGCCGCCAAGTATTACTTGAAAGTGGTATAGATCCAGACACCGGCAAACCACTTGAACAAAAACAACCCGCGTCAGAAAATGCTTCGCAAGGCTCTGAAAAAGTACTTACTCAACCAGAAGTTAAAACTGCTCCGCGAGTACAAAACCCTGAAAATGTTGAATTGGTGCTTAATACTATTATCACCCAGATCAACACTCTTCGTCAGAAGGCGCAAGGGAATGATCAAATAGCACGGCGTTTGAGCCAGTGGGCAGAGAGTTTAAATGATCTTGTTTTTTATATAAAAGTTATTAATAAAAAAGAACATCGTGAACGACTTGCCATAAAAGACTTTCAGGAATTATTTACTACGTTAGAACAATTAAGCAGAAACCTTGCTGCTAATCAGCCGCAGATAGTATTGCCGGAAGCAGCGCCACTTGAGGATGACCCGTACCTTATTCTACAATTACCAACCAGTGCAACTCCTGAGGAAATTACGCAACAATATACAGAACTTAAAAAAAGGTATAGTCCCAAAAAAATAAAAGATGAGCTGAAGCGCAAAAATGCCTCTAAAAAAGAGATCGATCGGGAAGTTAAAGCTGCTCATCTTACGTTCTCATTAATTCAGGATGCATATGATCAACTACATGATCCAAAAACAAAAACAATAATCGACGAAAAACATGCCCAATCAAAAAATGATCAACTTTCTACCACTTCACACAATGCGCTATCACAAGTGCTGAACGCCATCAGTAATAGTATCTATCAACAGAAACTATTAGAAGGTTTGCAAGATTTCCTAAAACAATTTGAACCGGAACAGCTTGCACAAAAACAGGCTCTTGAAGCAGCGCAAACGCAGCGTAAAAAAGAGCATGAAGAATTAGCAAAAGCGAAACCAGCGCTTAATCCCAATACGGGCAAGTATGATATCAAATATCCTCAACAACAGCCACGCTCACCCTATGACAACTACCCAAGCAGTTACGGCGGTTACGGAGGTTATGGCTCCGGGAGCTATCCTTCATATTCAGATTCAAGTAGTGGCCAAAAAGCTACACCCGGTGCTAAAATTTCTGAAGGCGAGGGCAAAAAAGGCGGCGGCGGTGGTGGTGGTAAACCAACCGAGGGCAAAAAAAGCGAGCCAGATGATAAAACTAAAAAAATGTTAGAAGATTTAAACAAAAAAGAAGCTGACAAGAAGAAAAAAGATGAAGAGAAAAAAATTAAAGATTTAGAGGAAAAAATTAAGAAATTTGAAGACAAAGAAAAGACTGCCACAGAAGAAAAAGCCAAAGCCGCAGGGAAAAAACCGGGTGCGGCAACTCCTGGAGCTGCACCCTCTGGTGCTCCTGCTGCAGGCACCGCGGTTCGAACACCGCTGTCACCACTTCTAGACACCGTGGCTACCGATTTAAGCAAAGTAAAAAAAGAATTGAGCTCTCCTGCAATGCGCGAAATAATGGCCATTACTAAAGCAGACCCGCGCAGAAAACTTTCAGAAGCGCAGCTTAATCTATTACAAGCATTGCTCACGCCTCTATTGGGACATTTAATTGAATTCAGTAATAAAGTACAAAATGCATCCCCTGAAACAGTGACTACGTTGGCAGAACAATGGCAAGCGCTTGCTGTTGAGTATGGTAATCTTATTACTCAATTACAGGACCGTATGGAGAGCGAGTTTATTAAATATAATAGAGACATTGTGATACCTGACCAACTTATTAACCTGCGCCAATACACTATTGACCCTCTTGTTCAGGAGTTCAATACCATTGCTGTAAAATTGCAACCACGCACAACTATTACTCCACCATCAAGCCCTAAACCCACTGATATTGATCCTGAAGCCATATTTTAGAAAACCACAAGGGGAGATTGAACAATCTCCCCTTGTGGTTACAAAAAATCTTGATTTTTATCTAAACCCCCTGTTATACTATAATTAAATAATTAAAATAACATGTGGGATTTATAATGAAATTACACTATCTGCTTTTATTAATTTTTTTGAGCCTGCCTGCCTTTGCTGCACCCTTAACGCATTATGACAAAGAGCTTTTAAAAGGCTTAGATCTTAATGCTATAGAACCGCTCACTCAAGAAACTTTTAAAGATTTGATTGCACAGGCTCAGGCAAAAAATACACGCTTTGCCCTTTCGGCAGTGCGGGATGCCAGTAGCAACCATTTACATTTTTTCGATGCCCCGTCATTGCTTTCGGTTCTAGCACGAAGCAACAAATTTGAAAACCCTGCCAACCAGAAACCTATTAAATCTATACTGATCTATCTTTTACCTAAAAAGGTCCCTTTTTGTGAAATATATGGTAAAACACTTACACACTATCACCCGTCTCATGGCGCTCTGTATTTAAGGCATAAACCATTTCTTACTGAAGAATTTGTGGGAGAATTAAAAGAAGTACCTCATGAAGGTTTTTATCAGTATATGAAGAGACATGGTATAGATACCACAAACTTCGCAGCGCCATCTAAACAATATTCCTCCACCCAATCAGAAAAACTAAAACAAACCCTTCTTTCTGAACAGCTTAGACAAAGCATTATAGCTGAACAAACACGTATAGAGGCAGAGAATATATTATTACATGAGGCTATGGAATTGATAGAGACAAATAATTTTATTGAGGCTGAATCTCTTATACAAAAAATTATGCGCGATCCACACACAAATACGGCAATAAAAGATCAAGCAGGTTTCCTCTCAGTGATTATTGCTGACAGAAAAGTTATAGAAGCAATGGAGCGCCTTAATCGTGCAACGAGCAGCGAGGTAGGGGAAACTATATTCAATATACAAAGGAGTAATTTGTCATTGTTAAAAAATCTTATACGTCCAAATTCGACATTGAATGGTAATCGTTTGAATTTTGTACGCAAAAGATACCTAACGTATCTTGTAAAAACTCTTTCTCCAGTAAGCGAAATTAAGAATATAGCCCTAACAATTATACAAAATTCCTTAACAAGCGAACATGAACGTAATCTGGTTTTTGAGCTCATTAAACAAAATTTTAATAAGTTGGTCAGGTATCACAATGACACAGAAAAATTTCGTGCATATAGGCAAGAGTTTATAACGGCATTCCCTAATGGTGAAATTGTATGAAAATAAATCACTCTCTAATTTTATTAATTTTTTTGAGCCTGCCTGCCTTTGCTGCACCCTTAACGCATTATGACAAAGAGCTTTTAAAACGCTTAGATCTTAATGCTATAGAGCCGCTCACTCAAGAAACTTTTAAAGATTTGATTGCACAGGCTCAGGCAAAACATACGCGCTTTGCCCTTTCGGCAGTGCGGGATGCCAGTAGCAACCATTTACATTTTTTCGATACGCCCTCGCTATTTTCGAGCATAGAAACAACACTAAAATTTGAAAACCCCGCTAACCGCCAACGTATTAAATCTATAAGGCTTTATCTTTTAAATGAAAACATACCTTTTCATGAATTATATCGTAAAACGCTTGCGCAGTATCATCCTTCGCATGGCGCAATGCACTTAAGACATAAACCATTTCTTACTGAGGAATTTGTAGGCGAATTAAAGGACATACCTCGGGAAGGTTTTTATCAATTTATGAAGAGACGCGGCATTGATTCGACCAACTTTACAGGACCATTTAAACACTATAATCCAAAAAATTTACCTACAGATCACCGCGAATTAAGAAGAATTATCACTGAATACTATCCCCTCGACCAACAAACTATTGCTTCTGCTCAATTTGCATTAGGAATACTATTGTATCAAGAGGCTCAAGTTGAACCCCAATTGCAAAGTACTCATTTACCTGAAGCTGAATCTCTTCTACAAAAAGTCATACATGACAAGCATGCCGCTATTACAACCCGTGATTGGGCAGGCTATTTTTTAACGCGCATTATTACTGAAAAATTAATTAAAAAACATAACAATGCAGCATCTCCTGAGTTTGTAAAAGATGAAATACAGAGCGTGTCAGCAATTTTGTGTAAACAGCAAATCATGATTAATACAATTCTGTAACACGTTCGCCAAAAACAATGGCAAATTGATTGAGAGCGTCTTTCCAGTTATAAATGGGACGATTCCAACGTT